>VBHN01000181.1 GCA_005881155.1 Chloroflexota bacterium
GGTGTCAGCTCCTTCATCGCCGCCAGGCCCGCGGCCATCCCGAGCGGGTTGCCGTTGTAAGTGCCGCCCTGGGCCAGGCTGGGCTCTCGGCGGGGGTCGAGTAGCTCCATGACGTCGGCCCGCCCGCCGAAGGCCGCGACCGGCAGGCCTCCTCCGATGATCTTGCCCATCGTCGTCAGGTCGGGGGTGACCCCATAGAGCTGTTGGGCGCCGCCCGGAGCGACGCGCAGCGAGATGACCTCGTCGAAGATCAGCAGCATCCCCAGCTCGCGGGTCAGCTCCCGAAGCCGGGAGAGGAACTCGGGCGTGGCGGCGATCACGCCGCCGGCGCCGATGATCGGCTCCAGGATCACCGCCGCCACGCCGTCCCCCTCCTCGCGCAGGATCCGCTCGGCGGCGTCCGCGTCCTTGAAGGGAAGCACCACCGTCTGCTCCAGGGCCCAGCTCGGCGTGCCGATGGAGTCGGGCTGCGCGGTCGGCCGATCGGGCGGGCCGGCAGCGGCCGGGTCCGGGTGGGTGCTGACCTCGGCCTGGTCATGGGTGCCGTGGTAGCCGCCTTCGATGCGGGCGATCTTGGGGCGGCCGGTGAAAGCCCGGGCCAGCCGCATCGCGAACATGGTCGCCTCGGTCCCAGAGTTGCAGAAGCGGACCAGGTCCAGGCTCGGCACGCGCTCGCAAAGCAGCTCGGCCAGCTCCACCTCGATGGGATTGGCGGCAGCGAAGGCGGTGCCGCGCTCGGCCTGCCGGTGGATCGCCTCGACGACCTTGGGGTGGGCGTGGCCCAGGATCAGGGCCGTGTAGTTGCCGAGCATGTCAAGGCGCTCGGTGCCGTCGACGTCCCAGATCCGGCAGCCCTCGCCACGATCGAGGTAGAGCGGGTAGGGATCGAAATAGGTGGTGGTGCGGGTGGTGCCGCCCGGCATCGCCCGCTCCGCTCTCTCGTGCAGCGCCCGCGAACCGGGCGTGGTGCGGCGGTAGACGTCCTCGGGGTCGGTCATGCGGCTCCCTGAGCCTACAACGACCGACCCCTGAGGCCCTGCCTAAGTCAGCTCGTTGAGCACCGCTTTGACGGTCAGCGAGCGGTGGTTCCGGAGCACCGTGATCTCGACCGGGCGGCCGATCGCCGCACCGACCATCAGCCGCTGCAGGTCGCCGGCCCGCGCCACCGGCGCCATGTCGACCGCCACGATCAGGTCGCCCGCTCGCAGGCCGGCCTTGGCCGCCGGGCTCTCCGCGAGCACCTCCAGGACCTCGATCGCCTCTTTGCGCTGCATCCGCTCGGCGAGCGGACCGGGCAGCGGCTTGGTGCCGCCGGCGATGCCGAGGTAGCCCCGGCGCACGCGGCCGTCCTTGATCAGCGCCCCGAGGATCAGCTTGGTGGTGGCGTTGATGGGGACCGCCAGTCCCAGGCCGAAGCCGGCGACGGCGGTGTTGATGCCGACCAATTGGGCGCGGTTGTCGGCGAGCGCGCCCCCGGAGTTGCCCGGGTTCAGCGCCGCGTCGGTCTGAATCACGTTGTCGACGATCCGCTGGGTGTTGCCGTCACGGGTGGGCAGGCTGCGCCCGAGGGCGCTGACCACGCCAGCGGTGACCGAGCCGGAATAGCCCATCGGGTTGCCGACGGCGATCACCAGCTGCCCCACGCGGAGGCCGTCCGCGTCGCCGATGACGGCCGGGACGAGGGCGCCCGACTTGGCGCGGACCACAGCCAGGTCGGAGAGCGGGTCGGAGCCCACCGGCTCCAGCTCGTAGTCGGACCCGTCGGAGAAGGAGGCGGAGCCACGGCTGCTGCCGGCCACGACGTGGGCGGAGGTGACCAGGAAGCCGTCGGCCGAGATTGCCACGCCCGAGCCGCTGCCTTCCTGGCGCCGGCCCTCCGACCGGCCCACCCGAAGGCTGGCAACCGACGGGATCAGGCGTTCGGCGACCCCGCTGACCGTGCGCGAATAAGCGTCGAGCTCGTCAAGGTCGCCGGCGTCCGGCTGCGCGAAAAGATCTAGGACAGCCACCTTGAAATGAATTCCTCCAGTTAGAAGTAGCGAACGCCGCCAGGGAAGCCCCAGCGCCGCGAGCCGGGCCCGCGCCTGCGCCTGCCCCAACGGCCGATGGTGACCGAGGCGCCTTCCTTGGTCTTCTCGCCGTCCCCGCGGCCGGAGCCGCCCGGGGTGAAGGTGACGCGGGTGTCGCCGCTCTTGGCGCCCCAGGTCACGTTCTTCTTGAAGAGACCCTCGGCCTCGCGCGCGATCCAGATCCGCTCCCGTCGCGTGTACTCGCGGAAGCGCTGGATGCGGCCCTTGGCCGCGGCAGCCTTGGCGTCGGCCGAGGCGCCGGACGGCAGCTCGACCTCCGGCACGGTCCCAACAACCACGATCTGGTCACCTTCGATGGTGACCTCTGGCGCCCCCGTGAACCAGCCGTCCGGGAGCCTTCCGGCAAACCAACCCGCGATCGTCGAAGCGTCTGCGTTTTCCATGATTACAAAATTACCGCCATTCGCCAAACCAAAACGTCGAACTTTCGGGCGAACTTTGCGAACCGCCGTCCGGGCATACTGGAAACATGGCACCCGCACTGTCATTTGGATTGCTTCTGCTCCGCGTCGTTTTCGGTCTGACGGTCGCCGCCCACGGTTCCCAGAAGCTGTTCGGCTGGTTCGGCGGGTCACGCCTCCAGGGCTTCGCGGGCATGCTCGAGAAGCTGGGGATCCGTCCCTCTGGCCCCTTCGCGCTGCTCGCCGGCCTGAGCGAGTTCGGGGGTGGGCTGCTCGTGGCCCTCGGCTTCCTGAGCCCGGTCGGGCCGCTGGTCGTGATCGGCGCGATGGCTGTGGCGATCGTGACGGTCCACCTCTCGAAGGGCTTCTTCAGCTCGAAAGGCGGCTATGAGTTCCCGCTTTCGATCCTCGTCACCATGCTCGTGCTGTCGATCACCGGACCGGGTGGCTGCCGTGCTGGTCGCGGGGGGCGTCATCTCGACCCTCGCCAGCCGCCGGCTGGGCGCGCGCCGCCTCGAGATCGGCTAGGCCGCCCTTCATGCGTGACCTGAGCGAGGAGCAGATCCTCGATCGGCTGCTGACGATCGAAAACAGCGGGGAGGCCGAGCGCCGCGCCGAGCTGACCGGCGAGCGCTACCTGACCCTGATCCACGATCCCGAGACCGGCCGCGGCTACGTCCTCCAGCACGGGGTGGACGACACCGAGGGAGCCGAGATTCCCGAGGGGACAGAGTTCTTCCAGTACCCGGACCTGGAGGAGGCGGAGCGGGTCTACAACAACCTGCTGGCCGAGGCGCGGCAGGCCGGCGAGCTGGTGGAGGAGGACAGCGACGAGGACGTCGGGGACTCCGAGACGGGCGGCCCGGACCTGCGGCTCAAGGACCGCTACTCGGCGTCAGATGAGGACCCGGAGGTGGTGGACGAGCCACCCGAGGAGCTGGAGGACGAAACCGACCGGCTCCACTAGATCGCCCACTGCCGGCAACGACGCCTAATACGGCCCTGCAAAGGGCGTCATTGCCGGCAACGGCCGGTATCAGAGCGCTATTCGGGCGTTACGTAGGCCGCTGTCAGGCCCCCGTCTACCAGGAAGGTCGCCCCGTTGACGTAGCTCGATTCGTCCGAGGCCAGGAAGAGCGCCGCGTTGGCGATCTCTCGAGCCTTGGCCAGCCGGCCCATCGGCAGGTGCACCCGCCGCCGCTCGTAGGCCGCCGGGTCGGACTCGAACAATCGCATCAGCAGCGGCGTTTCAACCGGGCCTGGGCAGAGCGCGTTAACGCGGACGCCCTGCCGCGCGAACTGGACCGCCAGCTCCCGGCTCATCGAGAGCACGGCGCCCTTTGACGCGGTGTAGGCGATCTGTGAGGTGGCCGCCCCAAGAATGGCGACGAAGGAGGCGACGTTGATGACCGAGCCGCCGCCCCGCTTCAGCAGGTACGGGATGCCGTACTTGCAGCAGAGGAAGACGCCCTTGGCGTTGATCGCCTGGACCCGGTCCCAGGCGTCCGGCTCGGTGGCCAGGATGGAATCGTCGTCGGGCGGCATGATGCCGGCGTTGTTGTAGAGGATGTCCATGCCGCCATAGCGGCGAACGGTCTCCGCGTAGAGCGCCTGCACGCTCTCCGGGTTGGAAACATCGGCTGCCTGGTAGAACGCCTCCCGGCATTCGGCCGCCGTCTTCTCGCCCGCCTCCCGCCCGACGTCGGCCACGCAGACCTGCGCCCCCTCGGCCGAGAACAGCAGCGCCGCCTCGCGTCCGATCCCGCCCGCGGCGCCGGTGATCACCGCCACCTTCCCGTCCAGCCTGCCCATCACGCCTCCTCCCGACTGCTCTCAACTCGGGCGCGCGAGGACCCAGATCATCGAGCGGCCGGCCTCGGCCGGCGTCTCCTTCTCATCAGCCTCCACCCGGTCCAACTGGAAACCGAGCTTACGAGGGACGGCCGCGCTGCGCACGTTCGCCTCGTCGCAGTGAATCTCCACCCTTTCCACTCCGGGCAGCTCGAAGCCCGCCGCCGCCAGGGCTCTCGCCGCCGCGGTGGCGTAACCGCGATTGATCCGGTCGGCCGCGACCCAGTAGCCGATCTCGAGCGCGTTCGGTCCGATCCGGGCGTGGAGCCCTGCGCCGCCCACGATCCGACCGTCCGCCTCGCGCAGCCCGAAACCGAAATCGGTGCGGGCGTTCCATGACCATTCGGAGTAGGCGAGGAAGCCGCCGAGGGCTTCGCGGTCCGCGGTCAGCGCCCAGGGCTGCCACTCCGCGAGGTGGGCGCGGCTGCGTTCGACCTCGGCGGCCAGGCCCTCGAGGTCTGCGGTCAGCCAGCGCCGGAGCACGATCGGACCTGCCTCGAGTTCGGCGGGAGGGCGGTCGCTGGGAGACCAGGAGCGGTCGTGGCCGGACATGGTTCAGGATCTCAGGCCGGTGCCGATGCGGAACTGAGCCGAAGGAGGCGGGCCACCGGCAGCAGCAGCCCGCCCTGGACCAGGAGGGAGAGGACCACGATGCCGTAGGCGACCACCGGGACGCGCGGGTCGACCCCCGGCCTACCGGTGACGTAGAGGGCGCGCGCGACCGAGAGCGCACCCCGCAGCCCTCCCCAGAAGATCAGGTGCCGCCACCGCCAGGGGATCTCTCGGCCGCGCAGGTCACTGACGCCGAGCAGTCCGTAGACCGGGACCGCCCGGGCCGCGAACATGATCAGGTAGGCGCCGATCACCAGGCCCCCGACCGAGAGCAGCCGGTGAGTCGGCAGGGCCACGCCCACCAGCAGGAACAGGATCGCGTTCAGCACGAAGGCGAGCAGGTTCCAGAAACCCAGCAGCTGGGTCTGTTGAAGGCGGCCGGTCCGGTTGCCGTAGCCGGCGAAGGCGATGCCGGCCACCACCACCGCGACCACGCCCGAGGCGCCGACCAGGTCCGCGGCGAGGTAGGCGCCATAGGCCACGACCAGCGTCACCATGATCTCCAGCTCGGCCTCCCGCACGCGACGCACGAGCAGCACACCGAGGGCGCCGGCGCCGGTTCCGATCGTGGTCCCCACGGCGACCACGAAGAAGAACCGAAGGACGGCGTCGCCGACCGTCGGCTGCCCGGTCAGGATGGTGCCCAAAACGGCCGCGAAGACGGCGACGCCCGTGCCGTCGTTGAAGAGGCTCTCGCCCTCCAGGATGGCCGCCAACCCGGGCGGTCCCTTGAGCTGGCGGAGGAGGTTGACCACGGCGATCGGGTCGGTGGCCGCCACGATCGCCCCCAGCAACATGCCGCTCGCCCAGGCGAAGCCGAGGCCGTAGTGGGCCATGGCGCCGATCGCGAGCACGGTCAGGAACACGCCCAGGGTGGCCAGCAGTCCGATCGGCGCCAGCCGGCGCTGGACCTCCGCGAGATCGAGCCCCAGCGACGCCTCGAAGACGAGGCCGGGGACGAAGACGAGCAGGATCAGCTCCGATCCGATCGGCGGCAGGGTGAGGCCGGGGACCAGCCCGATCAGGATCCCTCCCAGCGCCAGCAGGACCGGGTAGGGCACCGTCGCGGTCGTCCGCGAGACCAGCCTGAGCATCGTCGCGACGCCGCCCAGCAGGACCAGGAAGAGGAGGAAGCCCTGGGCGGCGCTCATCGGCCCCGGAGTCTAACTGGCGCGGAGAAATGGCTGCATTACTGTTTTCTAGTCACTATAATTTTCGTGTTACCAGAAGATTGGAGGAGGTGGAGAAGTGATCTCAAACCCGACCGACCGCGCCAAGGCAGGACGCGGTCGCTGGCTGGCCTTGGGAGCGCTTGTCCTGAGCGGGCTGGTGCTCGGCCTCGACGGCACGATCCTGATCACCGCCCTCCCCACGCTCTCAGCGAAGCTGGGCGCGACCACCAGCGAGCTGCAGTGGATATCCGCCGCCTACACCCTCGCGCTGGCGGGCCTGATGCTGCCGGCGGGCGTTCTGGCCGACCGGCTTGGCCGCCGGCGGATGCTGATCGTCGGCCTGCTCCTGTTCGGTGCCTCCTCGGTCATCGCCAGCCAGATGACGACGGCGCTCGGCCTGATCGTGATGCGCGCGCTGATGGGCGCCAGCGGCGCGGTGATCCTGCCTCTGATCCAGGCCATCCTGCCCTCGATCTTCTCCGAGAAGGAGCGCCCGCGGGCGGTCGCGATCGCCGGCGTCGGCACCTTTCTCGGGCTGCCGCTCGGCCCCCTGGTCGCCGGGTGGCTGCTCACCCACTTCGACTGGGGATCGGTCTTCCTGATCAACGTACCGGTCGTCGTCGTCGCCCTGCTCGGGGCCTTCCTCTTCGTCCCCGAGAGCCGCGACCCGAGGGCGGTGCGGCTGGACTGGATCGGCGCGGTCCTCGAGGTGGTCGGGGTGACGGGACTCGTTTACGGGATCATCGAGGAGCCGACCTATGGCTGGGGCGATGGGCGGGTCCTGGTCGGGCTCGGCGGCGGTGCGGTGCTGCTCGCCGGCTTCGTCGCCTGGGAGCTGACCCGGCGCGCGCCCCTGGTCAACCTGCGCTTCTTCACCATCCCGCGCTTCAGCTGGGCCACCGCCGCCTTCACCGTCGCCGGCTTCGTGATGACGGGCGTGATGTTCGTGCTCGCGCCCTACCTGCAGCTGGTGGAGGGGACGGACGCCCAGGGAACCGGCATCCGGCTCCTGCCCCTGATCGGCGCCGTCATCGTGGGCGCCGTGGCGACCGACCGGCTGGCGGCCCGGGTTCCAACCCGGGTCGTGATCGCGGCCGGGTTCCTGCTCTGCGCGGCCGGGATGGTGATCCTTTCGCGCGCCGGCGCCGGCACCGGATACGGCCTGGTTGCGGTTTCGCTGGCGGTCATGGGGCTCGGCGTCGCCCTGGGGATGCTGCCCTCCTTGGTCGCCATCCTCGATTCCCTGCCCGAGTCGGAGATGGGCGCGGGCAGCGGCCTCACCCGGACGCTTCAGAACGTCGGTGCATCCTTCGGGGTCGCGATCATGGGCAGCCTGCTCAACGCCGCCTACCTGGCTCAGCTCGATCCGCACCTGGCCGGGCTGCCGGCGGTTGCGCGCGGGGCGGCCCGGAACAGCCTGGCGGGC
>VBHN01000182.1 GCA_005881155.1 Chloroflexota bacterium
CTGGAGGACGTTCTCCACGTTGACGCCGTTGGGCCGGTAGGCGCCTTTTGGCCGGCCCGTGGTGCCGGAGGTGTAGATCATGGTCGCGCCCAGCGGGTTGGCGTCGCTGGTGAGGTCGACGTCACCGAAGCCCGCCAGCAGGTCCTCGTAGGAAAGCCAACCAGGCGGAGGCGTGCCAGGGCCGGTCAGCAGGAAGTGGCGCTCTCCCTCGACGTCCTTGCGCGCCTCGTCGGCCACCTCCAGGAACTCCGGCGCGACGGTGACCACCTTCGCCCCCGAGTCGTTGAGGATGTAGGCGACCTCGGCAGGCTTGAGGTGGTAGTTGATGGGCACTCCCACCGCCTCGCAGCGCCGCGCTCCGTGCGCGGCCTCGACCCCTTCGGTGGAGTTGTAGCCGAGCCCGGTGATGCGGTCGCCTTCTCCGACGCCCAGCTCGCGCATGGCCGCGGCAAAGCGGTTTGCGCGGTCGTGCAGCTCGCCGAAGGTGACGGTTCGCCCGCCGGCGATCAGCGCTGCCTTGTCCGGCGTCGCCGAGGCGTGGGCGGCGAGCGGGTCGGTCACCGCGGGCGCCACTCCGGCTGGGCAGGCTTGGCGAGCGCGGCTCCGATGATCACCGGGACGCCGAGCACAAGGCCGACGCAGCTCAGGCAGAAGCCGGCGCCGGCCACGATCGACATCGCGCGGGCCCAGCTCGTGTGGCGGATGACGCCGACCAGCGCGATCGCCGAGGGGAAGAGCATCACGAGGCTGATCCCGAGCAGGATCTCCGAGCCCAGCGCCAGCTGTTGGTCCTGGGGCTGCCCGATGAGCACGACCGTGTAGGCGATCGCGATGAGGAGGCTGAAGGCCCCGCCGATACCGAGCAGGACCGCCACCCAGACCGGCACCTCGACACGGCCGGCGGGCGGGCCGTAGGCGGGGGAGTAGGCCGGCGCGCCGCCGTAGGCGGGACCGTAACCGGGCGGGTAGGCGGCCGGTGAGGGCGGCGGTGGAAGGGGCGACCCGGCGTAGGGCTGCCCCGGCGTGGGCGCGCCGGGCGGCGTCCAGGCGGCCTGGGCCGGGGCCGCCGGGGCCGGCGGTGGAGGTGGCTGCGGCGGAGGCGGAGGTGGCGCCGGGGGGCGGGTTCCGGGCGGGGTCCAGGCGCCCGTCGCAGGAGCCGGCGGTGGCGGCGCCGGCGGTGCCGCCGGGGCTGGAGGTGGCGCCGCCTGGGGAGGCGGGACCGGCTGAGGCGCGACCTCGCCGGTCAGGGCCGCGCGCGCCGCGCCGGCCGCGGCCCCGCCGTCCGGGCTGTGGCGGAGGCTCTCGACCGCGGCGGAGGCGGCGCGGGTGAGGGCCTCGCCGCTGGCGCCGAGCTCGGTGCGGGACCAGTCGTACCACTCCGCGAAGAGCCTGGTCTCGGGATCGGCGGGGTCCGACCAGCCCGCCCCGCTGCGGGAGCTGGCCGCCGCCCGGGCTGCCAGCTGAGGGTCGCGGTCGCCGGCCTTCGCGTCCATGGCCGCCTGCGCCGCGGCGTGGCAGATCTCGTTCGTGGAGGTCAGGTTGCGCTTCGCCCACACGAACCAGTCGGCGTACTCGCGGGTCCGCTCGTCGAGCATGCGTGGAGACGTTACGGGAAAACCACCGGCGATGGGTTGCTAGTGGCTGATCGCCCTGCCCACTACCCAGACGTAGCCGTCCGGGTCCTCCAGGTAGCACTCCCGCCAGCCGTGGCCCGGGAAGTCTGTCGCCGCCAGCAGCACGGACGCGCCCTGCGCGCGGGCGCTGCGTTCTGTCTCGTCGGGGTCAAGGCCATAGATCCTGGCCTCCGCACCCAGGCCACGGCCCTCGCCGGCGGCCAGGCGCTCACTCCACGGCATGTGCTCCCAGGTGTGGTCGGCGTGGAGCTGGACCTTGATCCCGAAACCCTCCAGGGCCGCGAAGTCGGGGTCGGAGTAGGGCGAGCTGAAGCCGAGCACCTCGGTGTAGAAGGGAAGGCTCCGCCGCACGTCGCGGACGATGAAGTTCAGCGAGACGCCGGCAAGGGTCGCCCCGTACTCGGGTGGCGACAGCCATGGCTCGCCGGTGCGCTGTTTCGTCAACTCGATTCCTTGAGGTTGGCGGGGTCCAGGAGCTCGTCCCGCGGGCGGGTGATCTTCACGCGCGAGCGCATGATCTCGATCAGCTTCTTTCGGCCCTTGGGAGGCCCGATCATGATCGCGCCCACCAGGCGGTCCTCCCAGAAGAAGAGCTTGCGGAAGAACTTCTCGTCGTAGGAGAAGGTGCGGACCGACTCCAGCTCGGGTTGGACGTCCGGCGTGACGCCCATCACCGCCATCGTGGACCCGAACATGGTGGTGGTGTAGGTGGGCACGTCGAAGTACTCCTCGTCGGCGCCGGCCATGTTGTGCGCGACCACCTTGCCGTGCGCCATGGCGTTGTCCCAGGTCCCCATCTGGTTGTGCTTGCCCACCATCAGGTCGAAGAAGACCGCGATGTCGCCGGCCGCGTAGACGTCGGGAAGATTCGTTCGCAGCCGGGAGTCGGTGACGATGCCCTTGCGGAGCTCGGCCTCGGTTCCTTCCAGCGGCTGGGTGTAGTACTGGAGCCCGACGCCGTAACAGAGGGCGTCGAACTCCACCTTGCGCCCCTTCTCGGTCTCGACCAGAAAGTGCCCGTTGGAGGGCGCGAAGCGCTTGGCCTCGTCCTCGAGGATGAACTCCACGCCCATCTCCTCGCCAAGCTGTTGACAGAGGGCGCCGCCTTCGGGGTCGAGCACGTAGCGCAGGAAGCGGGGCCCCCGCATCAGCCAGGTGACCTTGACGCCCCGATGCGCGATCCCCTCGGCCAGCTCGTAGGCGATGAAGCTGCCGCCCATCACCAGCACCCGCTGGGAGCGGTCCGCGGCGGCGATGATCGCGTTGGTGTCGTCGAGGGTCTGGAAGCCGAAGATGCAGGGGAGCTCGGAGGCGCCCGGCCAGGGCGGGGGCGCGGGCTGGCCACCGGTCGAGACCAGCAGTGCGTCGTAGGGAAACTCCTGTCCCCGGTTCGTCCTGACGAGCTTGGCCGCCGGGTCGATGGAGGTCGCCCAGGTCTCGAAGTGGATCTCCAGGTTGCGCTTCTGGTAGTCCTCGACCGTCCGCATCAGCACCTTCTCCTCCCGGACCTGGCCGCGCAGGTAGCGCGGGAGGGCGACGCGGTTGTAGAGAGGATGGCGCTCGGCCGCGATCATCACGATCGAGCAGTCCGGGTCGTTGGCACGGAGCTCCTCGGCGCAGGTCTGACCGGCGATGCCGTTGCCGAGGATGACGTAGCGGCGGGTCAAGGGTTCAGCTGGAGGGCGAAGTAGCTCATCCGGAAGGGCACAGACTCGGAATCGTACCCGGATGCCCTGAAATCCTCCTCTCCGGGGTGGCCCTCGGGGGCCCAGAGGCTGACGCCGTCCATGCCCAGCGAGTCGGCCTCGAAGCGGAGCGTCAGCAGCAGCTCCTGCAGCGCACCCCCGGAGCCGCTGACGAAGTAAGCCCAGAGATTGTCCCCGCCCCAGCCCTCGCGCACCGCCGCCAGGGCGCGGCCGCCCGCCGTGATCCGGAGGGCACCCTCCTCCGCCAGCCGGGTGAGCAGCTCGGCATCGACGTCCAGCGCCCACTCGCCGTTGGCCATCACGCCGCCGTAGGCGGCCAGGGCCGGGTCGCCGCGAAGGATGGCGAGCAGCCGGCCGGCGTCGGCGGGCGCGGCCATCCGGGCGGGTTCCTCCCCCTCGATCCGCCGGCCGCGCCAGAGGCGGGGTCGGTGAAGCCGAGGCCTCGAGCCTGGCCGGCGGCCGCATTCAGCATTGCGCGGGCCAGGCCCTGCCGGCGCTTTTGGGGCGCGACCCGCAGCCCTTCGTACCAGACCACCGTCCTGGCGATCGGGCGCAGGCGCTGGATGCCCACCAGCTCGCCGTCCACCTCCGCGGCCTGAAACCAGGCGCCGGGATCCGAGACCCAATCGTCGAAGACACGAGGGATGTAGTCGTGGCCCTCCCAGACCTCGGCGACCATTCCCTCGACCAGCTCGCGATCGCTGGTCCGGACCGGTCGGATCTCTACGCCGGTGGTTGCCAGTGGGCCACCCCCGAGGAGCTCTCCGCGCGGCCGAAGACAAGGCTGCCGTCGGCCTCCCGGACCAGGTTCGCGTCCATCCAGGCGCGGCCCTTGGCCTCGTCCCAGACCGACGCCAGCGGCGGCCGGTACTCGTCCAGGAACTCCTGCTCGTCCTTCCAGACCTGGAAGCTCTGGTAGCGGAGGACTGCCACGTCGGCCTGGATGCCCATCTGCAGGAGCAGGTTCCAGAGGTCGCCGAAGGCCGGCTGCCGGGCCCGGGGCGTTCCCATCATCTCCTCCCATAGAGGGTCGGCGGGAGTCCTCAGCTGGCCGAAGCGAAGCTGGATGAAGACGCGGTGCCGGGCGCTGGCCTCCAGCTTCTCGATGAAGCGGCGGGCGTCGGCGGCGCCGTAGAGCACGTGGCAGCAGATGACGAGGTCGGCGGGCGCCGCCTCGGCCAGCTCCCACCCACTGGCGATGACGGTCATGTTCTCGCGCGGCGGGATCAGGTCGCGCATCCCCTGGGAGGGCTCGACGGCGGTCACCCAGTCCAGCCGGTCCGCCAGCGGCGCGGCATAGCGGCCCGCCCCGGCCCCGACGTCGATCAGCGTCCGATCCGGCGCCAGCCAGGGCTCCAGGAGCTCGAGGAAGCCATCCTTGCGGCCGCTGGTAGCGGCGTTGAAGCTGCGCGCCCGCCTATCCCAGTAAGCCGGGTCGCGAAAGGCCGAGGCCTGCGCCTCGCGGGCCTCGACCAGGCGCCGCCAGTGCGCCTCCCAGTCCTCGAAAAGTGGGTCGGAACCAACCATCGGTTTGTGGCATATTGTCCCCGGCCCGCCAAGCCGACCACTTCGACCTATCCGGGAGAAAGACCAGCATGGCGGTAGCCGACGAGCGCGAGCTGACAGCCCCAGGCGTGAGCGAGTTCGCGCCCGACGAAGCCGCCCAGCTGGCCCGCTACTTCACCAACCTCGACCGGGGGGTCTTCGCCCTCCGCAACCTGCCCGAGGTGGTCAAGGGCGCCCTCTTCTCCCGCTACTCGCGGACGGAGAAGTCCCTGCGGCGGGTGTTGCTCGAGGAGTTCCTGCGCGAGCCCGAGTTCGGCGTCGAGCAGCTGCTCGCCGAGCCGACTGCCGGCGACCAGGTGGCCACGCGCAAGGCCGAGGAGTTCTACGAGCGGGTGCTGGTCGGCTACGGCGACGATTCGGTCGCCGAGCTGGCGGGCGCGCATCTCGCCGTGGAAGGCGTCTCCACCTTGGCCGCGAAGGCGCTCCAGGACTCCCGGATCGGTCTCTCGCCGCTCGAGAAGTCGACGCGCTACGTCCGCTTCGACCGCCGCGACGATGGCGGGCGCTTCGCCTACTACCGCTCGCCCGAACTCTCGCACCGCGTCTACGAGCTGGCCGCAGACCACCTCTTCGAGACCTTCTCCGACCTCCTCCAGGTCGTCCTCGAGAGCACCCGGGCCGGTTTCCCGCTGGAGCCCGGCGAGACCGAGCGGGCGTGGAAGTCGGCGACCCGCGCCAAGGCCCTGGACACGCTCCGGGGACTGCTGCCGGCGGCCACGCTGACCAACCTCGGCCTCTACGGCAACGGCCGGGCCTTCGAGTACCTGATCACCAAGATGGCCGGGCAGGACCTGCCCGAGTGTCGGCGGCTGGCTGACGACATCCACGGCGAGCTCTCCCTCGTCATCCCCTCCTTCGTCCGCCGGGCCATCGACGCCAAGTACGGCCGTCCGGCCGCGGACCGGATGCAGCGCCAGTCGGAGCAGCTGCGCCTGTTGGCGCCCGAAGGCGCGGAGGACGCCGGCGGCACCTCGGTCAGGCTGATCGAGTTCGACCCTGACGCGGAGAAGAAGGTGGTCGCCGCGGCCCTCTTCCCGCATTCGGCGATTCCGCTGGCCGAGCTGCAGGACACCTGGGTCGACCCGTCCTCGGTGCTCGACGCCATCCTCGGCGAGCGTACCAACCGGCGCCACCGCGCGCCGCGTGCGTTGGAGCACGCGACCTACACCTTCGAGGTGGTGGCCAACTTCGCCGCCTACCGCGACCTCCAGCGGCACCGGATGCTGACCCAGGACCGGCAGCTGCTCGGCTGCAACCTCGGCTATGACGTTCCGCCCCAGTTGCTCGAGCTGGGGTTGGAGGAGCGCTACCGGGTCGCCATGGACGCCGCGGCGGCCGCCTGGCAGCTGCTCAGCAAGGACTCGGGTCCGATCCTGGCCCAGTACATCGTGCCGCTCGGCTACCGGGTCCGCTGGTACTTCCGGGCCTCGCTGCGCGAGATCTACCACCTCTGCGAGCTGCGGACGACGCCCCAGGGGCACCCCGACTACCGGCACGTCGCCCAGCAGATGTTCCGCCGCGTCTACGAGGTCCACCCCCGGCTGGCGCAGTACGCGCGCTTCGTCGACCTCGGTCCCGGCGACGAGCTCGAGCGGCGGACCTCGGAACGGAAGCTCGACGAGAAGCTGCGGAGCCTCAGCTCCTCGACGGGCTGAGCCCGAGCAGGACCGGGGCCTGCAGGGGGTCAAAGGCGCGGACCCGGGCCCGCCGGCCGGCGACCAGCAGCGGACGATCGGAGGCGTGCAGGAGCCGGTGGGTGACGCTGCCGAGCACCAGGCCACCCATGTCTGAGAGGCGCCGTGAGCCGACCACGAGCAGGTCGGCGCCCTGCTCGGCGGCCACCTGCTCGATGGTCTCGGACACCGTCTGGACGGACATCACCGCTTCGCCGTCAGCCTCGACTCCCACCGCCTTGAAGCTCTTGAGGGCCGCGGACACGACATCGTCGAGATCGCCGTCGAGCTCTGGGGGACGAAGGGGTCGGACCTGCTCCAGCACGTGGACCACGCAGGCTTCAGCCCGCGGAGCGAGGTCCGCGAGCGCCTTGGCGATGGCCGGCGCCTCACTGGCCGAAGCGACGGCGGCCAGTGCGGCGCCTCCCGCGCAGACCGCAGCCACCCGGGCGGCGCCGGGGGCGCCTCGGACGAGCAGCACCGGCACGTCGACTCGGTGCAGCGCGTCGTGGCTGACGCTTCCGAGCACCGCCCCGGCCAGGTCGTCGCGGCCGCGCGAGCCGATGATGAGGAGGTCGCCGCCGAACTCCTCGATCGCCGCTGCGATCGCCTCCCCGCGATGCGCAGCGCCCGCGATCCGGACCTCCGGGTAGACATCCAGGCCGCGCGCGGCGAGGCTCCGCGCGGCCCTGACGACCAGAGCCTGGGCGACAGCCTCGGAGCTGGACTCCTCCCGCACATGGAGAAGCAGCGCCTTTGCCCAGGGGCGTCCGGCGAGCACCGCGGCTGCGGTCTCGACCAGGCCGGCAGAGGCTTGGCTGGCGTCGAGCGCAACGACTGCGCGGCGGATCATGTCGGGTCCAATGTCAACCCGCCGGGACGCTCTGGCGAGGGTCTGAAGTCCCGGCGAAGGGCAGGACCTTGGTCATCCATGGCGGCGCCGGCGCCGGGGCCGTGGAGATGCATCCGCAGGCCGCTAGCCGCGGTCCGAAGCCGTGCCGAGTACGGCAGCCGCCACGCAGCCGGTGGCTATCGGTAGGGTGAAGGAGAAGGTGGTGCCCTCGCCCACTGTGCTGCTGACCAGGAGCTCACCCCCCATCAGGCGGGTCAGCTGGCGGCAGATCGGCAAACCGAGACCGGTGCCGCTGCGGTCCGCCCCGACCTGGACGTACTCCTCGAAGATGCTCTCCAGTTTGTCGGCCGGGATGCCCTCTCCATTGTCCGAGACGCTGATCTCGGCCCGGTTGCCGATCGTTCGGCCGGCCACCAGGATCGAGGTGCCGTCCCGTGTGTGCTTGATGGCATTGGTCGCGAGATTTCGCAGGACCTGGAGCAGACGGTGGGGATCGGCCACCACGAGCAGGTCGAGGGAACAATCGACAGTGACCTTCGAGCCCTTGGCTGTGGCCAGCGGCAGGGCTTGCGCACGGGCCTCCTCCAGCTGCGGGGCCAGCTCCAGGACCACCGTCTCGATCTCGAATGTGCGTGATGAGATCCGCGACATCTCCAGCGCCTCACCCAGCAATTCAAGAAGCTGACTCGCCCCAGCGGATGCGTGCGCCAGATACCGGTGCTGCTTTTCGGTCAAGGAGCTCGCCCCATCGGACCGCAACAATTCGAGGAAGCCGACGACCGAATTCAACGGGTTGCGAATCTCGTGGTTCAGCATTGCCGTGATTCTCTGCCGCGCCTCGACCTCCAAGCGGGCTTCGACCAGTTCTTCGCGTGCAGACATGACTGCCGTCACGTCCTCGACCTGCGTCAGCACGTGGCGAGGCGACAGGTCGGCGTTGCGAATGACCGAGCGGTGGATTCGTACCCAGATCGGGCGTCCATCGGGATGGCGCAAGCGCTGAGTGA
>VBHN01000183.1 GCA_005881155.1 Chloroflexota bacterium
GTGCGGATGCCGTCGACCACCTGCTCGATGGCCTTCGGCTGGTCGCCCGAAGGCTCGAACGGAGCGCGCAGAAGGAAGGGCTTGGACATCTGGTGGAGGCCTAGATTGTACCGCGCACAGGCCCTCGGCGAACAGGTGTTCTAGGGCAGCGTGAGGATGATCGCCTCCACCCGGCTGCCCTTCGCGATGCCCTCGTCGCCCGGGGGGATCCGGACCAGGGCGTGGGCTCCGGCCAGGGAGAGCAGGCGGGAAGACGACTGCGAGCCGGTCGACCGCGCGACCAGCTCCGGCCCCTCCCGCGAAAGCGTGACGCGCTGGTACTCCGTCCGGTCGCCCGCCGCCCGCGCGTCATAGCCAAGCCGCACCGGCAGCGTGGGCCGCTCCAGCCGCTCGAAGCCCTGGAGCTTGCGCAGCGCCGGGCGCACGAAGACCTCGAAGGTGATCAGCGACGAGACCGGGAACCCGGGCAGCCCGAACGCCAGCCGCCCGCCCGGCAGGGTCGCGAAGGTGAAGGGCTTTCCCGGCCGCAGCTTGACGCGGCCCACGTGGACCTCGCCCAGGGATTCCAGGAGCGGCTTGACCAGGTCGTGCGTGCCCACCGAGACGCCCCCCGAGGTGACCAGCACCTCCGCCTCCGCCAGGGCCGATTCCACCAGCCCCCGGAGAGCGTCCGGCTGGTCGGGCGCGATGCCGTGCTGGCGAACCTCGGCGCCCGCCTCGGCCAGCGCCGCCAGCAGCGCCCAGCGGTTGGAGTCCACGACCTGGCCCAGCCCGGGCTCCTCCCCCACCTCGACCAGCTCGTCGCCGGTCGAGAGCAGCGCCACCCGCGGCCGGCGGTGCACCCGCAGCCGCGCCATCCCCAGCGCCGCCGCCAGGCCGACCTCGGCGGCGCCCAGGGGCAGGCCGGCCTCCAGCACCTTTTCCCCGGCCCGGGCGTCCGCCCCGCGGGGATGGAAGTTCGCACCCCGTCCGAGACCCGAGGGCGCCGAAACCCAGTCGCCCTCCACGGTCACGTCCTCGACCATCGCCACCGCGTCGGCGCCCTCCGGGACCACGCCGCCGGTCAGCACCCGCGCCGCCGTGCCCGGCTCGAGCCGGCCCTGGAACGGGTGCCCCGCCGCGGACTCGCCCACCACGCGCAGCCGTCGGCCGGCCTCCGCCGCTCGAAGCGCGTATCCGTCGACCGCGCTCGACGGCCAGGCCGGCAAGGCGTGCCCCGCCAGCAGCGGCTCGGCCAGCACCCGCCCCGCCGCGTCGGCCAGCGCGACCTCCTCGACCGGCAGGACCGGCGTCGAGCGCAGAACCAGGTCGTGCGCTTCGACGGCGTCGATCAGTGGGTACGTGGAAGCGCGCACCTAGGCAGCGTAGACGGTCGGCGACGGCGGCCGGCGTCACCTCGGCGACCAGCGAGAGATCTCCCTCGACCCGCACCCGGGCCCGGTCGCCGAGCAGGTCGACGCCCGCCGCCTCACCCTGCCAGACGTTGCGGGGCGTGCCTTCGGGACGGCTCCGGTGGAGCGCCACCGCCCGCGGGTGGATGACGGCGAAGACGTCGCCGTCGATCGAGTCGGCCACCGCGACACTGCCTCCCGCCGCCAGCCGCACCACCCCGCCGGAAGCCTGGCCGCGGACCAGGTTGACGCCGACCAGGTCGGCGACGTAGCGCGAGCGGGGATGCGCGGTGACCTCCGCCGCGGTGCCCGACTGGACCAGCCGGCCCTGCTCCACGACCAGGAGGCGAGTCGCCAGCGCCGCCGCCTCCAGGGGGTCATGGGTCACGACCAGCCGGGTGCCGCCGAACTGCGCCAGGTGCCGGACGAGCTCCCGGCGCACCTCCGGCCGGAGGCTCGCGTCCAGCGCCGAGAGGGGCTCGTCGAGGAGCAGCAGGCGGGGGTCGGTGACCAGCGCCCGGGCCAGCGCCACCCGCTGCGCCTGGCCCCCGCTGAGCTCCGCCGGCCGGGCCCCGACCAGCTCTCCCAGGCCGACCCGCTCCAGCCACCCGGCGGCCCGGGAGCGGGCCTCGCGGCGCCCGACCCCCCGGCTGCGGAGCCCGAAGGCGACGTTCTCCAGCGCGCTCAGGTGCGGGAAGAGCAGGTAGTCCTGGAAGACCACGCCGCAGGCCCGCCTCTCCGGCGCGAGGCGGAGACCCCGCTCCACGTCCTCGTACACCGTCCCGTCCAGCACGACTCGCCCCCGCTGCAGCGGCAGCAGGCCGGCCAGCGCTCGCAGCAGGGTGGTCTTGCCGGCCCCGTTCGGACCCAGCACGGCCAGCAGCTCGCCGTCGGCGACCTCGAGCTCGAGGTCGAGGTCGAGCGTCCCCAGCTGGACCCCAACCCTGGCCGAGAGGCTCACGCCGCCCCCAGCCAGCGCTGGCGGAGGCCGACCAGGACCAGCAGCGAGACCAGCAGCAGGGCCAGGCTGAGCATGATGGCCGCGTCCGGCGAGGTCTCCAGCTCCAGGTAGACGGCCAGGGGCAGGGTCTGGGTCCTGCCCGGGAAGTTGCCGGCGAAGGTGATGGTCGCGCCGAACTCGCCCAGCGCGCGCGCCCAGCAGAGCACCGCGCCGGCCAGCAGCGAGGGCAGCAGCGCGGGGAGCGTCACCCGGCGGAGGACGTACCAGCGGCCGGCTCCGAGAGTGCGGGCCGCGTCTTCGAAACGGGCGTCCAGCGAGCGCAGCCCGGCTTCGACGGTGACGACCAGGAAGGGCATGGCGACGAAAGTCTCGGCCAGCACCGCGCCCGCGGTCGTGAAGGGGAGGTGGATGCCCAGCCCGGCCAGGGCGGGGCCGAGCAGCCCGCGGCGGCCGAAGGCGAGCAGCAGCGCCACGCCCCCGACCACCGGCGGCAGCACCATCGGCAGCGTCACCAGGGCGCGCAGCAGGTTGCGGCCGGGGAAGTCGAGCCGGGCGTTGACCCAGGCCAGCGGTACCCCGAAGACCAGCGCCAGGGCCGTCGCCGAGAGCGAGGTGAGGAGGGACAGCTGGAGGGAGACCAGGTTGGCGGGCGCGGTCAGCTCGGACACGGCCGCCGGCCAGGGCGCCCGGACCAGGAGGCCGAGCAGCGGCAGGACGAAGAACAGCCCGCCGGCTGCAGCCAGGGCGAGGATCCCCAGGGGCGTGCGCTCGAGGCGCAGCCGCATCAGGGTGGGCCGAAGCCGAACGCGGCCAGGTCCTTTTGGCCTTGAGCCCCCAGGAGGAAGTCGATGAAAGCCTTGGCGGAGCCGGCGCTGGTGGCGCTCTTGAGCTCGACGACGGGGTACTGCGCGACAACGTTCTGGGGGTCCGGGATGGGCACGCCGGCGACCTTCGCCCCTCCGCTCCTGACGTCTGTGACGTAGACGATCCCGGCGTCCGCCTCGCCCAGCGCGACCTTGCTGACGACCGCTTTCACGTCCGTCTCCTGGCTGACCGGCGTCACCTTGACGCCGGCGCTCTGGAGGGCCTCGCCGGCGTAGCGTCCGGCCGGCACCGCGGGAGCCGCGAGCACCACCAGCAGCCCGGAACGGGCGAGGTCGGCCAGGCCGGTGATGTGCTTCGGGTTGCCGGCGCCCACCACGATCTCGAGCCGGTTGCTGGCGAAGACCTGCGGCCGGTTCTCGCAGAGGCCCGCGTCGAGGGCCTTCTGCATGTTGGGCTGGTCGGCGGAGGCGAAGACGTCGGCCTGCGCGCCCTGGGTGAGCTGGGTCACCAGGGTCGGCGACCCGGCGAAGTTGAACTGCACCCTGGCCGCGCCGTGCTTGGCCTCGAAATCGCCGCCGGCCTTCTTGAACGCCTCGGTCAGCGAGGCGGCGGCGAAGACGTTGACCGTCCCGCTGACGAGGTCCGCCGGCGTAGGCGCCGGCGCCGGCAGCGCGCCGCAGGCGGCGGCCAGCAGGGCGAGCAGGGAAACGGCCGGCGAGCGGCTCACTCGGGCACCTCCACCACCACGTTGGTCGCCTTGACGCTGGCGACAGCGCGCACACCGGGGGCCAAGCCGAGCTCGTCGGCCGCCTCCCGGGACATCAGCGAGACCACCCGGTGCGGCCCCGCCTGGAGCTCGACCTGGGCCATCACGCCGTCCTTCAGGACCCGGGTGACGATGCCCGCGAAGTGGTTGCGCGCGGACTCGCGGATGATCGGGCGCCGCACCGGCGGGTCCGGCAGCTCGGCCGCGAACTTCGCCAGCGCCGCCGCGTCCACCGCCCGGTGGCCGTTGGCCTCGCGGACCGTCGGCAGGCGGCCGGAATCAGCCCAGCGGCGGACGGTGTCGGCGCTGACCCCGAGCAGCTCGGCTGCCTCGCCGATGCGATAGGTCGTCACACGGGCAATCTAGCATCTGCGAGGACCTCCAAGTGGAGGCGAGCTTGCATTCGCCGCATCGCGACCAGGACCGGCGGCCCCACCAGCAGAACGATCAGCGCGTTGCCTCCGGCGCGGAAGGCGTCGTAGGCCAGCGACGTCAGCAGGTAGAAGCGCCCGAAGTGCAGCAGGGCCATCCCGACCGGCATCCCCGGCGTCCAGCCCAGCTCCGGCGAGCCTCGGAAGTAGGTCCAGTCCCAGACGTCCATCAGGGCGCCGAAGCCGAATCCCATCAGCGCGCCCACGACCGCCAGCAGCCAGGTCCGGCGGCTGACCTGGCCGGCCAGTCCCGCGGCGACTCCGACCCAGCCCGTGGCGAAGACCTGGTAGGGGAGCCAGGGCCCGATCCCGCCGCTGATCAGCGCCGAGACCAGGAGCGAGGTCGCGCCGGCCAGGAAGCCGTAGGCCGGGCCGAAGACGAAGCCCGCGCAGAGGACCAGGAAGAAGATCGGGCTGAAACCCCCGATGCCGCTGACCAGCGCCGAGCGCAGGGCGGCGTCGATGGCGGCGATGGCGGCGAGCAGGGCCAGCAGGCGGGCGTCCAGCTGGCGGGCGCCCACCTCCAGCAGTCCCAGTGCCAGCAGGGTGCCGACCGAGACCGCTATCGCGGGCGCCGGCGCCGGGACGCCCCGGCCCGCAAACGGCCAGAGGAAGAGGACGAGGCCGACCAGCGAGGCGGCGGCCAGCTTCATCCGAGCCTCAGCACCCGGTCGGCGACCGCCGCGGCCAGCTCCTCGTCGTGGGTCGCGACGACCACCGAACCTCCCTCCGAGGCCAGCCGGTCGATGGCGGCGACCAGGCGCCGCCGGGCCGCCGCGTCCATGCCCCGGGTCGGCTCGTCGAGCAGGGCCAGGGCCGGCGCGCCCGCCAGGACGGCCGCGATCGCGGCTCGCTGACGCTCCCCGCCGCTGAGGTCGCGGGGGTAGCGGCCGGCCAGGGCGACCAGGCCCATCTCCTCCAGGGCGGGAACCAGTCCGTCGCGGGCTCCGGAGCGCCGCAGCGTGAGCTGGACCTCCTCCCTGACCGTCGGCCGGTGCAGGATCGCGCCGGGGTCCTGCGGCAGGTAGGCCGTCCGCCCCGGAGGTCGGGTGATGGAGCCTGCCGCCGGCGCCAGCAGGCCCGCCAGCACCCGCAGCAGGGTCGTCTTGCCGGACCCGTTGGAGCCGGTCACGGCAACCACCTCGCCGCTCCGGCCCTCCAGGGTCAGCTCGTCCAGCACCTGGGCCTGGCCGAGCACCGCGCTGACTCCGTCGAGCCTCCAGGCGACCTCCCCGAAGCCGCCCGGAGGCCGGTGCCGGGCGGCCGGGACCGGCGGCGGGATGCCCTCCTCCAG
>VBHN01000047.1 GCA_005881155.1 Chloroflexota bacterium
TGCCCTCGTAGAGGACCATGGTCGCGCCCTGGCTGAGGCTGCCGAAGATCAGCCACGGTCCCATCATCCAGCCGATGTCGGTGATCCAGAAGATGGTGTCGTCGCGGCCCAGGTCGAATCCCCAGGCCATGTCCTGCGCGACCTTGACGGGGAAGCCGGCGTGGACGTGGACGGCGCCTTTCGGCTTGCCGGTCGTCCCCGAGGTGTAGATGACCATGATCGGGTGGTCGGGATCGCAGCGGTGGGTCGGCAGCTGGTCTGGCTCGCCCTCCAGCGCGAGCTCCCAGACCTTGTCCCGGCCCAGCGTCCAGGGGACCTCCCGGACGACGCGGCGGAGCATGATCACGTGCCCCACGGACGGGCAGCTGAGCAGCGCCTCGTCCGCGACCTCCTTCATCTTCACCACGTTGCCGCGCCGGTAGAAGCCGTCGGCGCAGATCAGCAGCTTGGCCTCCGCGTCGTTCAAGCGTGACGCGACCGCGCCGGCGCCGAAGCCGCTGAAGAGCGGCACGATGACGGCGCCGATCTTGGCGATCGCCAGCAGCGCGATCGCCGTCTCGGGGACCATGGGCAGGAAGACGCCGACCCCGTCGCGCGGCTCGACTCCGAGCTTCTGGAGAGCGCTCGCCAGCCGGCAGACCTCACGGTCGAGCTCGGCGTAGGTCAGGCGGCGGACCTCGCCCGGCTCGCCCTCCCAGATCAGCGCGACCTTGTCGGGCTGGGCTTTGGGCCCGCTGACCCAATGGTCGAGGCAGGTCTGGACGATGTTGAGCTTGCCGTTGACGAACCAGTGCGGCCACTCCGGCCCCTCGGACTCGTCGAGGACCCGGTCGTAGTGGCGGTAGAAGGAGATGCCCAGGTCGTGGATGACCGCATCCCAGAACCACTCCGGCTCTTCGATCGAGCGCTTGAAGAGCGCCTCGAAGCCCTCGATGCCGTGCCGGTTCATGAACCTGGTGAGTCGGGCCCGCTCTTTGACCTCGGGGGACGGCTCCCAGACCACGTCCCCGATCACGACGGGCTGCATCGCGTCCAAGTCTACGTTTGCGTTCCAAGCAGGCGCTCCGCCTCCTCTTTGAGCTGCCAGTAGTTGGACCAGGCGGTTCGGGCGCGGGCCAGCGCCTGCTTGGCGCCGCTGCGGTCGCGGGCGGCCTGTGCCGCGTGGTGCTGCGCGTAGGTCCAGCGGTCCAGCGCCCGCTCCAGAGTGGCGTGGACGTTCAACCGCCACTCGTCAGGCCCTGAGGGGCTGGGCCCGGGCAGCACCAGCTGCTTCCAGCTGCCACCGCCGGCCAGGGCCTGGACGGTGGCCTGGCCGGCGCCCCGCCCCAGGTGGGTGCCGGTCGTCTGGTTGCGGGGGTTGCCGCTCATCAGCCGGTACTGCACGCTGAGGACCAACTCGTGGGCCGTGCGAAGGCTCGCCGGGGCGATGCTCGCGTCGCCCCGGCCGGCCTTCAGCTGGAGCCGCTCGATCGCCTCGCCGAGCTTCGGCGGGACCCTTCGCCGGTCACGCAGGCGGAGTTCCTCGACCTCGTCCAGGAGCTGGTCGGACTCCTCCAGCAGGCTCCGCCGGTGGCGGTCGCGGGGATCCGAGCGGGGCGTGCGCACGGCCCCCCGACCGTAGCCTTGGTCCAGCCAAAACGTAAAGTATTTATTTACAAGTAGGCGCGTGAGAGTCGCCTTCGGAGAGTCACGCGGCCGCCGTTAACAGGGTCTGTTGGCCGGGAGCCGGGCCGGCCTTATCGTCCGGCGCGTCATGTTCCGCAAGCTCGCCGTCGCCGCCGTCGCCCTCCTGGTCGGGATCGCAGCCGCGGCCGGGTCGCTGGCCTATTCCAGCTTCGCCGGCTCGGCTCGGACCATGGACCCCGCCCAGGCAGCGGCGGCTTTCGGTTCAGCCGACCGCACGCGCCTGCTGGGAGCGCTGACGCGCCACGAGCTGGCGGCCGGCCAGCTGATCCAGCGTGCCGACGTCGAGGCGGCCGGCGGCAGGGGCGGGTCAGCCCTGGTCGCGGTGCCGATGAAGGATCTGCCGCCCTTGCGGGCAGGCGATCATGTCGACCTCTTCGCCCTGGTCGGGTCCGCCGACAAGCTGGTCGCTGAGCCCTTCGCGTGGTCGGTGCCGGTTGCGGCGGTGACGCAGTCGGGGTTGGTGCTCCGGGTCGGCGAGCGCCAGGAGCTCGCGTTCGTCTACGCCGCCGGCACGATGCGGTTGGCGGCCGTCCTGAGCGGCTCGCCGCAGCCCCCGGGGGGCGCCGGCAGCATCAGCTCACCGGAGCAGGCCCTGGAGGCGGCGCGATGACGCGGACCCGGGTCATCGCCGTCGCCTCGGCCAAGGGAAGCCCCGGCTGCAGCTTCGTCGCCCTGGGCCTGGCTGGGCGTCTGGCCGAGGGCGGGGTGGAGACCCTGCTCGTGGACGCGGATGGCGAGGCGGCCGGCTCGCTCCTCACCGTCCTCGGCCTGCTTCGGGGTGGCGACGCGCCGCTGCTGGGCGGGCTGGGGCCGGTGACGGTCGCCGCCGTCGAGGGCGCCGCGCTGGCGGCCGGGCGCGGTTTGCGCTGCCTCGACCTCAGCGGCGAACCGAGGGCACTGGACGGGCGGCAGCTCGCCGATTCCTGCCGCGAGCGGTTTGGCGCCGTGGTGGCTGACCTCGGCCATCAGCCCGGGCGGCTGCAGCGGGAGATCGTGGCCGCGGCCGATTGGCTGCTCTGGGTGGCGGCGCCCGACCGGCTCGGCTTCGAGCGCGCAGATCGCGTTCTCGGCAGCGGCGCGCTTTCCGGGATCAGCGCCGCCCTCGTGCTCAACCGCCTCGGCTCCGACTGCCTCGCGGACGCGGGGGCGGTGCTGGCCGAACGCCACCACCTGCCGCTCCTGGCCCGGCTCCCGGAGAGCGCGCGCGCCGCCCGCGAGGCGGCTCGCGCGGGCTGCCCTCCTCAGCGTTCGCGCGACCTCCGCCGGCAGTTCACCGAGGTGGCCCGCTGCCTGGTGCCGGACTTCGAGGGTCGTGGGGGTGGTGACACATGGCCATAGCCGCCGGCGCCGGTTCAGAGCTGGAGCAGCGTGTCCGGGCCTCGGTCGAGCTCCAGCTCGCCGGGCGGCTCGGCGACCGCGCCTCCACACGCGTCAGCCTGGCGGACCAGGACTGGGTCTACCAGATGGTCGGCCGGGTCGTCGCTGAAGAGCACCGGCTGGCCGGTCTGTCCGCCCAGGCGGAGGACTCGGCAGCCCTCTGGCGCCGGGTCTTCGGAGCCGTGACGCCGCTCGGACCTCTGGCCGAGCACCTCGTCGACCCCGACTGCGAGGAGATCCGCATCAACGGGACCCGGACCTGCTTCGTCCTGCGCGGGGGCCGGCGCTTCCAGGTCCCGTCTCCGTTCGCGGATGAGGAAGCTTTGGTCGAGCTCGTGCATTGGTACACCGACGGCGCGGGGACCGCCCGGCTCGACCGTTCCAGTCCGATGGTCACCCTGACCCTTCCGGACGGCAGCCGCCTCCACGCTGCGCTCTCGCCGCCCGCGCGGCCGCTCTCGGTAACCATCCGCCGCCATGTCCCGTCGCGCTTCCGCGACCTCTCCGACCTCGCCACGGCGGGATTCCTGCCGGCAACGGTCATACCCTTCCTGGAGGCCGTGATCCGAGGCCGGCTGAACGTGCTGGTGGCCGGCGGGACCGGGACCGGCAAGACCACCTTCGTCAGAGTCCTTTGCCGGCTGATCCCCGATTCCGAGCGGCTGGTCACGATCGAAGACCAGGCGGAATTGCACCTCTGGCAGGACCTCCCCGACTGCGTCTCGCTGGAGGCGCGAGCCCCGAACACCGAGGGTCGGGGCGAGATCGGCATCCAGCAGCTGGTCCGTGAGGCTCTCCGCATGAGCCCCGACCGAATCGTCATCGGTGAGGTCCGCGGGGCCGAAGCCCTGGACCTCCTCGACGCCATGAACACGGGGCACCCGGGCTCGGTCTGCACCATCCATTCCGAGAGCCCGCGGGACACGCTCCCCCGGCTCTCCCGGCTCGCCTTGCGAAACCCGGCCGCGCCGCGCCCAGAGGCGATCAGCGCGGAGATCGGCCGAACCGTGGACCTGGTCCTGCACCTCGGCGTGAGCTCCAGGGATGGGCTCCGGCAGCGGCAGCTGAGGTCGATCGGCCTCGTTCGCGACCAGGGTGCCGGCCAGCCCGTGGTCGAGGACCTGGGCGGGGTCGACGCCATCCCCGACCGGGTGGCCGCCAAGCTCGAGGCGGCCGGGTTTGACCCCGGACTGCTGGTGGAGCTGGGCCGTGGTTGAGCTCCTGGCCGTCATCGCGGGGATCGGAGCCTGCGTCGCCGTTCTCGCCGCCGGCGGCTTCGAGCTCGGCGGCGGGGAGGCCGAGCGGCAGCTGTGGCGGCTGGCCACTCACCTGGCCGGACCGCAGCTCCCCGTCGAGATCCTGGCCGCCGGCGCCGGTGCGGCCGGGGCCTGGCTGCTGACCGGGATGCCGGCCCTGGTCGTCGCCGGCGCCGCTTTGGGAGTCGGCGCCCTGCACGGGGCGTTGAGGGTGCGCGCCCTCCGCTTGCGCCGCGAACTGCAGGACGCGGTCCTGGCCGCGGTCCGCACCCTCCGCCAGCTTCTCCAGACCGGTGCTGTCGGCGTTCCCGCCGGGATCGCGGTCCTGGCGGAGCGCGGTCCCGTCCTGCTTCGAACCGAGTTCGCGGGCATCCAGGCCGCACGTGGAAGCGGCGCCGCCTGGGCCGCGGCCCGGCGACGGATCGGGGAGCCGATCTTCGACCTGCTTGCCGCAGCCGTTCTCGTCCAGCGGCCGAGTGGTGGCGAGCTGTCCCCGCTCTTCCGCGAGCTGGAGGAATCGGTCTCGGCCGTCTACGAGGTCGAGCGAGAGGCGGCAGCACTGCAGGTGCAGGCGAGGTCGGCCTCGACGCTGATCCTCTGCCTCCCGCTCGCCTTCCTGGCGATCATGTGCGTGCTTCGCTCGCCGTACCTCGATGTTTACCGGAGCTTCGCCGGCCAGGCCTTCCTGGCAGCGATGCTGGCTGTCATGGGAGGGGCTCACCTCCTGATCCGGCGCTGGCTGCTGCTGCCGGAGGAGCCTCGCCTGGAGCTGGCCGATGCCTGACCTCCTGCAGCTTGCGCTCGCGGGCGGCGCCGGAGCCTCCGCGTCGGTGCTGACGCTCGGGCTTCTCGGGCGGCAGCGCCGCCGGAGCGCGAGGGAGTGGCTTGACCTCCGGTCCGCGCCGGCGACCCGTTCGGGGCCGACCTCCGTCTTCGAGCGTGCCGCCGAGCACCTGGCAGCGCTCCGCCGGCGCGTCGGGGCCGGACGGCGCCGGGAGCGGCTCCTGGGCCAGCTGGTCCCGCTCTTGGAGCTGGTCTCGCTGGAGCTCTCCGGTGGCGCGCCTCCGATGCTGGCCCTGGAAGGCGTGCTCGCCCGCTCTCGTTCGGAGCTGGCCGCCGAGCTGCGACTCCAGTTCATCGGCTCGCGGGTGGCCGGCTCGGCAGCCTTCGACGCGCGGGTCGCTGCGCTCGGCGAGCGGCTCGGTCTCCCAGCCCTCCAGTCGCTGGCGATGATCCTCGGCCTGAGCCGCGACTACGGCTCCGGCGTCGGCCAGGGCGTGCGGGCGCTGGCGGCCGACCTCCGCCGAGCGCGGCGGCGCCGGCTCATCGAGATCAGCCGGGGCGCCCTGAACCGGGTCCTGATCCCGGCTGCCGTGGGGATCTTGCTTCCGTTCCTGGCAATCCTTCTCTTCCCGGCCGTCTCCGTCCTGCTGCGGAGCTTCGCCTCATGAGGCGCCAGGCCGCCAACGCACTGGTCGAATTCGCCATTGCCTGGCCGGTGGCCCTCCTGCTGGTGGCCGGGACCATCCAGCTCGCGGTCTGGGGCTCGGAGGCCTTCGTGGCCCGGCAGGCGGCCCTGTCGGGAGCGAGGGCCGGGAGTGTCGCCGGCGGCAGCTCGCAGGTGGCAGAGGCGACGGCACTGGCCGTGCTCCGGCCGGTGCTGGTCGGGACAACCGCCGCGGCGGGGTGCGCGATCCAGCGCCGAGGACAGCCCCAGGTCTGGGTCTGCGTTGTTTGGAGAAGCGCCACCGTCGAGGTCCGGGTAGCTGGCTCGGTGCCCTCGCTGCTGCCGCTGGTGCCGGGCGGCAGCCTGCCGATCGGCGCGGACGTGACCCTGGCCCGGGAGGTGTTCGGATGAGCGCGCGTGGCCAGTCGCTGCTCGAGCTCGCGCTGGCCCTGCCGGTGCTTCTCCTGCTGGCGCTCGGGGCGGTCGACCTCACCCGGCTCGCAGTGGCCCGAAGCGGGCTCGATGCGGCGTCCGCCGCCTCAGCCGCGGCCGCCGCACGGGCGCCCGACGCTCGGCACGCCGGCCAGGCCGGCGCGACCGCCTTTCGTGGCGTGGCGACGGCTTATCGCCTCGAAGAGCCCGGGTTCGTCGTCACCGTGGGCTCCTTCCAGCGCGGCGGGACGGTCTCGGTCAGGGCCCAGACCCACGTCTCGCTGGGGCTCATCGGCGTGCCGGGGCTGCGCCCGGTCTGGGACCTCCAATCGACGGCCGTCGCCCGGATCGAGGATTGGCGGTCACGCCCGTGAGCCGCCAGCGCGGTCAGACCCTGGCCGGGCTGGCCCTCTGCCTGCCCCTGGTCTTGCTGCCGGTCGCCGCCTACGCGATCGAGTCCACGCGCCTCGCGGCTCGCGCGTCGGCGCTCCAGGCAGCCGTCGCCCAGGCGGCCGAGGATGCGGCCTCGGCAGTCGACGTCAGCGCCTTGCGGAACGGGCAAGCCCTCCGGCTGGACGGGGCGGCGGCCGCCGCGATAGCGGCCCAGACCCTGCGCGGCCAGGATTCCGCGGCAGTGCTCGACTCGGTGTCGGTGGACCTGGCTGCGGTCTCCGTCGGCGCCCACGAAACGGTGCCACTGGCCCTGGGTGCGTTCCTTGGAACCGCCACGGTCACCCTCCGCGCGTCTGCCGCCGCGCGGCTCGCAGTCGGCTACGAGCGGCCGAGCAGCCGGCTGCCGTTCCCGAGCAGGATCTTTTCCAGTGCGGGCTGAGGGATGTCGAGCGCCGCCAGCTCCTCGAGGCAGCGACGAGGATCGATGAACGGGTAGTCGCTGCCGAAGAGGAACTGGTCCTGGAGACGAGTCTTCATCTCCCGGACCACCTCGGAGGGGATGTACTTGGGCGCCCAGCCCGAGGTGTCGATCCAGACGTTGGTCTTGTGCAGCGCCATTGCCAGCAGCTCGACGTGCCAGGGCCAGCCCATGTGGGCGGCGATGATCTGCAGCGTGGGGAAGGCGGCCGCCAGCGGGTCGAGGCGGAGCGGCTGGCAGAGGTCGATCCGGATGCCCTGCCCGCCAGGCGTTCCACCGCCGATGCCGCTGGTGCCGGTGTGGAAGACGCAGGGAAAGTGCAGCTCGTCGCACTTCGCGAAGATCGGCCAGAAGCGCTCGTCGGCGGGATCGAAGTTCTGCAGCGAGGGGTGGAACTTGCCGCCGACCAGCCCCAGCTCAGCCGCCTTCTCGAGCTCGGCGACGGCCCGCTCGCCCTTGTGCGGGTCGACGCTGGCGAAGCCGATGAAGACCTCCGGGTAGTCCTTCACCGCCAGGGCGACAAATTCGTTCGAGAGCCGCGGCCGGTGGGTGGCGGTCTCGGCGTCCCAGGCCAGCAGGACTGCCCTCAGGTCCAGGTCGGCGTACTCGCGAGCCAGGCCCTCCAGGGTGTTCCGAGCGACCTTGGTCCGGAAGTAGCGCTCGGCGGCCTCGACGTAGCCCTCCATGCTGACGTCCAGCCATTCAGGCGTGGGGAGATGGACGTGGAAGTCGATGGCCCGCACTTGTTGGGATATTACGGTTCGTGCTCGATGCCACGCTCCTGGTCCTGGCCGGCGGCGCCAGCCGCCGGATGGGGCGCCCGAAGGCCCTGCTGCCGGTGGCCGGGACGACGCTGGTGGGCTACGTCGCCGGCCGCTTGGGCCCACGGTTCAAGGAGGTCCTGGTCGCCGCCAGCGATCCGGCCCTGGTGCCCGCCGGGCTGACGCAGGTTCCCGACCTGCATCCGGGGCTCGGCCCACTGTCCGGCATCGAGGCCGGCCTTCAGGCCGCGGGGACCGACCGGATCTTCGCCGTGGCCTGCGACCTGCCGCGAATCACGGTCGAGCTGGCGGCCCTCGTCGTCGGTCGCAGTGAGGGTCACCAGGTGGCGGTCCCAATCGTGGACGGCCGGCCCCAGCCGGCCTGCGCCTGCTACCGGAAAAGCACCCTGAGTGCAGTCGCCGATGCCCTCGAGCGCGGCCGGCTGAAGGTGGCGGACCTCCTCCAGGACCTCGACGTGGAGTGGGTTGTGGGCCTCGATCCGAATCTCTTCTGGAACATAAACACACCGGAGGACTATCAGGTTTTCCTATCGGGCCTATGACGCCGTCCGCCATAATCAAGTTGAGATTCATCGCGTTCACGGAGAAAGCACGTTTGAAGATCGTCGTCACCGTCAAACAGATCCCCGATCCCAACGCGACCCTCAAGCTGACCTCGGACAACCGTCTCGCCCGTGATGGCGAGGTGGTGCTCGACCCCGGCGACGAGTACGGCGTCGAGGCCGCGCTGCGGATCAAGGAGGCCGCCGACGAGGCCGAGGTCGTCCTGGTCTCGATGGGACCGGCCAAGGCAGCCGACGCCATCCGCAAAGGCCTGAGCATGGGCGCCGACCGGGCGATCCACATCAGCGACGACGGCCTCGCGGGCGCCGACGCGCTGACCACGGCCCAGGTGCTGACGGCGGCGATCAAGGGCGAGTCGCCGGACCTGGTCGTCTGCGGCTGCGAGTCCACCGATGGCTCGACGGGAATGGTCCCGCCCATGATCGCGGAGCTCCTCGGCTTCCCCCAGCTGACCTTCGCCAAGCAGGTCGAGGTCAGCGGGAGCAAGGTCACGATCCAGCGCCAGACCGACGTGGGCTACGACGTGGTGGAGGCCGACACGCCGGCTTTGATCACGGTCACGGCCGGCGTCGGGGAGCCGCGCTACGCCTCCCTCAAGGGCATCATGGCCGCCCGCAGCAAGGAGGTCAAAAAGGTCGGTCTGGGTGACCTGGGCGTCACCCGCGGCAAGCCCGCCGAAGAGGTGCTCGAGGTGGTCGAGGCCGAGAAGCGCCAGGCCGGCGAGGTCATCGAGGACGACGGCAACGCGGTGGAGAAGATCGTCGCCCTGCTGGCGAAGGTAAAGGCGGTCTAAGGGCGATGGCGAAAATCTGGGTCTTCGCGGAGCTGGCGGAGGCGAAGGTCGCCCCGATCGTCCTCGAGCTGCTGGCCAAGGCACGCGACCTCGGCGGGGAGGTCGAGGCGGTCGCGCTAGGCAAGGGGGCCTCGGCTGCCGCCGAGACGCTCGGCAAGCACGGCACCAAGAAGGTCTACGCCTGCGACGACGAGGTCTTCGACCAGTACGTCGCGCAGCCGGCAACCGATACGCTCGAGGCGCTGGTCAAGTCGGGCAGCCCCGACCTCCTGCTCTTCGGTTTCACCTACGACTCGCGCGAGGTCGCCGGCCGGCTCTCCGCGCGGCTGGGCGTGGGCCAGGTCTCCAACTGCCTCGACGTAGAGGCCGAGGGCGGTGGCTTCGTGGCCAAGGTGCCCTACTTCGGCGGCGCCAAAATCGCCAGCCTGAAGCTGAACAACCAGCCGGCCATCGTGCTCATCCGGCCCAAGTCCTTTGAGGCCAAGGAGGTCGGCGGGACGGCCGAGGTCGAGAAGGTCACCGCCACCGTCGGCGCCGACTCCAAGCGGGCGCATTTGAAGGAGCGCATCGCCGAGAAGGGCGAGAAGGTCAAGCTGGAGGACGCGACGATCATCGTCAGCGGCGGCCGCGGCATGCAGGGACCGGAGAATTTCCCGCTCCTCGAGGAGCTTGCCGACGCCCTCGGCGGGGCGGTCGGCGCCAGCCGGGCCGTGGTCGACGCCGGCTGGGTCCCGTACTCGATGCAGGTCGGCCAGACCGGCAAGTCGGTCCGGCCCAGCGTCTACATCGCGGCCGGGATCTCGGGCGCCATGCAGCACACCGTCGGAATGAAGGGCTCGAAAGTCATCATCGCCATCAACAAGGACGCCGAGGCGCCCATCCTCAAGATGGCGGACCTGGGCGTGGTCGGAGATGCGCTCAAGATCGTCCCCAAGCTGACCGAGGCCGTCAAAGCCAAAAAGAAGCAATAGGCAAAAGCCAATAGGGGAAGCCACGGACGAAGCGGAGGCCGCCCGGCTCCTGGCCGAGCGGTCACGGTTGCGGGAGAAGCGCGACTTCGCGGGTGCTGACGCCATTCGCGAGCGGCTGCGCACGAGCGGTTGGGAGGTCGTCGACTCCGCCGGCGGCAGCCGGCTCAACGCGATCGAGGTCGAGCCGCCGCCGCGGCGGCTGACCATGATGACCGTCCTCCACGGCTGGGCGAGCGACGCCGAGCGCTGGCTCCACTCGGTCCTCCGTCACCACGCCACCCACGACCAGGAGGTGCTGCTGGTCGACAACTCCGGCGACCCGGCCGTCGCCTCCTGGAGCGCGACTCGACGAAGCGAGATCGTCCGGGTCCTGTCCATCGAGCCGCGCGGCTTTGGCGCCGCCGTCAACGCCGGCCTCCAGGCGGCTCGGGGCGAGGTGGTCGTCCTCTTCGACCCGGGCACGGAGGCGACGGGCGACCTGGCGGCGCCACTGCTGGAGATGCTGGAGCGGCCCGGCGTGGGCATTGCGGCCGCCTACGGCGTCCGCGGCGTGGGAACCGTCAAGCACTTCCACGACCACCCCGGCCCGGAGGTGGACGCGGTCGAGGGATACTGCATGGCTTTCCGCCGCGCCGACGCGCTGGCGGTGGGCGGCTTCGACGAGAAGTTCAAGTTCTACCGGATCGCCGACTTCGAGTTCAGCTTCCGGATCCGCTCCACCGGCAAGCGCGCGATGGTGGTCGCCGGGCTGCCTCTGCGCAAGCACCAGCACCGGCTCTGGGAGGCCGAGAGCGAGGAGGAGCGGGAGCGGCTCTCCAAGAAGAACTTCTACCGCTTTCTCGACCGCTGGGGCAAGCGCACCGACCTGCTCGTCGATTGAGCCGGACCGTCCAGCGCCTGCGCCGGCGCGTGCTGCCCAACCTCCGCCACCTCGGCGGCACGCGCCTGCGCCGCTGCCGCTGCTGCGGGCGGCTGAGCCTGATCGTCAGCCTGAGCCCGGGCGAGGAGGTGAAGCGCTGCCTGCTCTGCGGCGCCAACCTCCGCTACGAGCTGCTGGCCGCCGAGCTGCGCAAGCTCTACCTCGGTCACCTGGAGGTGCTGGAGCTGGACCCCGGCTCGCCGCTGCGGGGCCTCCTGGCCGGCTCGCGCAGCTACCAACGGAGCTACTACGCGCCGGGCGTCGAGCCCGGGACACCGGGTCCCGCGGGTTCACGCTGCGAGGACATCACGCGGCTGACCTTTGCGGACGCCAGCCTCGACCTGATCGTCTCCAGCGACGTGCTCGAGCACGTACCGGACCTGGAGGCGGCCCTGGCCGAGACGGCACGTGTCTTACGGCCGGGCGGGCTGCACCTGTTCACCGTCCCGCCCCGGGAGAGGACCCGGAAGCGGCCGCCGGAGGAGCCGGAGTACCACTCGGACCCGCTCGACCCGAACGGGATCCTGGCGGTCTGGGACATCGGCCCCGACGCTCCCGCTCACTTCGACCGGGCCGATCTCAAGCTGGACATCGCCGCCGGTCCCGAAGGGATCGATCGAAGGGTGGTCTGGAGGGCTCGGAAGACCTAGCTGGTCTGGCCGTCGCCGACCACGTGCACCCAGGTCAGCCCGGTGTTGATGCGGAGCAGGTTGCCCCCCTCATCGGTGAAGTAAAGCGGCTGGGTGGTGTTCTGGAAGTAGTTCTGCCCGGCCTGGCCCTGGTGCCAGGTGGCATGGACCAGCTTGCCGTCCGACCAGACCTCGGCCGCGCCGGCCCCGTTCATGTCGTACCACATCGAGTGCGCGCCGCCGTTCTCGTCCTCGACCCAGCCGGCGTCGTGGTAGGGCACGTGCATGATCACCACGTTCTTCACCGCCAGCTGATCGTTGAGGTTGGTGTCGGTCCGCGGCGCCCCGTGGTCGAAGGGCAGGTAGCAGACGCAGCCGTCGGAGTAGCTGTAGCTGACGCCGTGAAGAGGGATCGAGGGCGGGTCGGCCGGCGACCCGAGGCCGTTGTCCGGGTGAGCCGGATCGATCTGGTAAGGGCCGGAGCCGATGTTCTGCTCGTCACGCAGCCGGAGCGCGCGGCCCTGGTCGGTGTAGAGGTTGTGGGGCGCGGCCTTGAAGCCGACCCGGAAGTAGTGGCTGCCGGTGTCGAAGTCGTTGATGTTACTCGCCAGCAGCGGGTCGCCGTAGAAGTAGTGAAGGGTCCCCACCGAGCCGCCGCTGCACATCTGGATGCCGTGGAAGGCTTCGAGCAGGTAGGCGTTGATCATCCGGCAGCTCCGGACCGGCCCGATCGTGGTGGAGGGGTCGTTGAAGAACATCAGCGTGAAGCGGCTGATGTTGTACTCGCTGATGTACTCGAACGCCATGTCCGCTCCCTGCAAGCCCGCCTGCGGCCGGGCGTCGCCGGCGTTGTCGATGACGACCAGCAGCGCCGCCTTGGTCTGGAACCCGGCCGGGATCTGGCTGTAGCTGGTCGACGGCTCCAGCCCGACGACGTTCACCGCCAGGGGGGTGACGTCATTGGCGAGGTCGCCCTTGGCCGTGGCCGGCCTGCCGCCCACGCCGATCTTGAGCGTCTGGTAGGGAAGGTAGGTGCCGCTGATGACCACCGACTTGGCGTCCGCGGCCCAGCTGAAGTTCGGCTGCGGGACCGGTTGGCCGTTGACGGCCGGCGGCGCGGTGTAGATCTTCATCGGCGCCGTGAAGGTGATGGTCACCTTGCTGAAGGGCCCCATGTTGGGCGGTGTCGTCGAGTTGGGCACCGCCTTCCCGTCGATCAGGAAGCCGGCGATCCCCGTCACCGGCTGGGTGTTGAAGCTGGCCTTCCAGCTGTCGAGCTTGAGGGAGTGGTCGGAGGCCTGCACGTTCTTCAGCGCCAGCGTGTACTTGATCCCCGGAGCCCAGCCCTTGGTCGGGGTCAGCAGGACCTTCTTGGATTGGATGACGGTGGTGAAGGCGGCGGCCGGCGTCAGCGCCGGCTTGACCGACTTGGGGTCGATCTTCTGGTTGAAGCTGACGACCACCGGCTCGTTCAGGCGGACGTAGCCCACCTTGGTCTTGGCGATCGAGGGGGAGATCCCCTGGGCCCCGCAGGAGGCGAGGGAGGCGGCGGCGAGGACGGCGAACGCGAGGGCAGTCGGAAATAGTGGCTTTCGCAAAATCTGTCGGTGAATCTATCAGGTGCCCGGACGACATCTCAAGGACGACATGAGTACGAAAGTTAGAATTCGGGCGATGTCCGCTGACGGTCCCGGAACCCGCTCCACGTCAGCCGGCGAGTTCGAGGAGAAGGTCAAAGAGCTCCACCAGCGCAAGGGGCGGAACCTGGCCATGGGCGGGCCGGAGCGGATCGCCAAGCAGCACGAGCGCGGCAAGCTCACCGCCCGCGAGCGCATCGACCTGCTCTTCGACCCCGGCTCCTTCGTCGAGTTCGGCCTCCTTGCCCACCAGCAGTCGATGCGCGGCAACGAGATCGACCCGCCCGAGAAGACGCCCGCCGATGGGGTGGTCACCGGCCACGGGCTGATCGACGGCCGCCAGGTCTGGGTGATCGCCTACGACTTCACGGTCATGGCCGGCTCCATGGGCGCCGTCGGCGAGGCGTTCAAGACGTCGCGCGTGAGGGAGCTGGCGATGCGCTACCGCAAGCCGATCGTCTGGCTGCTGGACTCGGCCGGCGCCCGCATCCAGGAGGCGGCCGGCTCCACCTTCGCCGGCAGCGGGATGCTCTTCTACGACCAGGTCCAGATGTCGGGCGTGGTCCCCCAGGTCAGCGCCATGCTCGGCCCCTGCGCGGCGGGGACCGCATACATCCCCGGCCTCAGCGACTTCGTGCCCATGGTCAAGGGCACCAGCAGCATGTCGCTGGGCGGCGCCCGGCTGGTCAAGGCGGCGACCGGCGAGGACGTCACCGACCACGACATGGGCGGCTCGCAGGTCCACTGCTACGAGTCCGGTGTCGGGGACAACGAGGTCGACAACGACCAGGAGTGCATCGCGCAGGTGCGGCGCTTCCTCTCCTACCTACCCAGCAGCAACCTCGAGCCGCCGCCCTGGGTCCCGACCGAAGATCCCTCCGACCGAGACGTGGAGGGCCTGGACGAGCTGGTCCCGGCCAATCCCCGCCAGGCCTACGACGTGCGCAAGGTCATCCGGCGCATCGCCGATCAGGGCGGGCCGGCGGGGGAAGGGCTTCGCCCGGCCGCCGGCAGGGGGGATTCCCTCCACTCAAACAGCTCATGGTTCGAGGTCAAGCCGTCCTGGGCCAAGAACCTGGTCGTCGGTTTCTGCCGAATGGCGGGTCACGCGGTCGGCGTCGTCGCCAACCAGCCGCTGTTCAAGGGCGGCATCCTCGACGTCGACGCCGCCGACAAGGCCGCCCGCTTCATCCGGCTGTGCGACGCGTTCAACGTCCCACTCCTCTACCTGATGGACGTGCCCGGCTTCCTGGTCGGGTCGGGCGTCGAGAAGGAGGGCATCATCCGGCACGGCGCCAAGATGCTCTACGCCACCTCGGAGGCGACCGTGCCCAAGATCACGGTCGTGATGCGCAAGGCCTACGGCGCCGGCTACTTCGTGATGTGCGGCAAGGGCTACTACCCGGACCTGATCGTCGCCTGGCCCTTCGCGGAGATCAGCGTGATGGGCCCGGAGGGGGCGGTGAACATCATCTTCAACAAGGTCGTCGAGGCTGCCGAGAACCCGGCCGAGACGCGCGCCCAGCTGGTGGAGCGGATCCGGGAGACCATCAGCCCCTACGTCGCCGCCGGCTGGGCGATGATCGACGACGTCATCGACCCCGCCGACACCCGCCGCGTGATCATCCAGGGCCTCGAGCAGGCGCGCGACAAGAAGGTCGAGCGGCCCTGGCGCAAGCACGGGAACATTCCCGTATGACTCCGCCTCCCGACCGGGTCGTCGTCAGCTGCGCGCTGACCGGTGCGCTCACCACTCGCGCCCAGTGCTCGGCGATCCCCTACACGCCGGTGGAGATCGGCGAGGAAGCCCGGCGGGCCGCCGACGCGGGCGCGGCCATCGTCCACATCCACGCGCGCAACGACGACGGCACTCCGACCTGGTCTCCGGCGACCTTCCGCCGGATCTTCGAGGAGGTGCGAGCGCGCAGCGACGTGATCATCAACCTCTCGACGGGCTCGGTCGGCATCCCGGCCGGCGAGCGCGTGGCGCACATCAGCGAGCTCAAGCCGGAGATGGCGGCCCTGAACATGGGCTCGATGAACTACGCGATGTACTCGTCGCGGCGGAAGGAGTTCCTGCACGACCACGTTTTCGCCAACCCGTTCAGCGACATCCGCTTTTTCGTGGAGGCTATGAATGCGGCGGGCGTCCGGCCCGAGATGGAGTGCTTCGACGCCGGCCACATCGGCAATACGAGACCCCTGATCGACCTCGCCGTGCTCCAGCCGCCCTACCAGTTCAGCCTCGTGATGGGCGTGCTGGGCGGCATCCCAGGAACGGTGCGGCAGCTGGTCCACCAGGTCGACTCGCTGCCCAACCATTCCCATTGGCAGGTGATCGGCATCGGCCTGGAGCAGTGGAAGCTGGTGGCCGCGGCACTGGCCATGGGTGGAAACATCCGGGTCGGGCTGGAGGACAACTTCTACCTCGAGGAGGGCCGGATGGCGAGCGGTAACGCCGAGCTGGTCGAGAAGGCGGTGCGGTTGGCGCGCGACCTCGGTCGCGAGGTCGCCACCGGCGCCGAGGCGCGCGAGATCTTGGAGCTGCCAATGCAAGCGAGGACGGTGACTGCATGACCGAGGTGAAGGCCGAGCTGGTCGGGAACGTGTGGAAGGTCGTCGCCGCCCCCGGCGACAAGGTGGAGGAGGACGACATCCTGGTCATCCTGGAGTCGATGAAGATGGAGATCCCGGTGGTGGCGCCGCGGGCGGGCACGGTCAAGGAGATCCGCGTCAAGGAGACCGACGTGGTCAAGGAAGGCCAGGTCCTGGCCGTTCTCGAATAGCTCTTTCCCGCCGGCTGCGGCCCCTGGCCGGGCTGGTGCCGGCGGGCGTCTCGGTGGTCGACGTCGGTGCCGGCGATGGGAAGCTGGCCGCCTGGCTCGCGGCGGCGGGCCGCCGCGTCATCGCCACCGAGAACAAGCCCGGCCCCCTGGCTGAGGTGCGGCGGCGCCTCGACCCCCTGGGCATCGAGTGCAGGCTCGGCGAGGGACTGCTGCCGCTCGCGCCGGGAGAGGTCCAGGTGGCGGTGATCGCGGGGATGGGGGGGAGGACGATCGCCTCCATCCTGGCCGCCTCCCCCGAGGTGGTCCGCAGCCTGGAGGGGCTGATCCTGCAGCCCGTCCAGCACCTGGCCGAGCTTCGCGAGGTGCTCGAGCGGTCCGGCTTCCGCGTCGAGGCGGAGGCCGCCGTCGTGCAGGGCAGCCACCGCTACGTGGCGCTGCGCGTGCTTCCGGCATACTCGACCGGGTCATGAAGCCGACCGAGCTCCTGCTCCAGTACTCGCAGCGGCTCGTCGCCGAGGCCCTCGCCCGCCGCGACGAGCTCGCGGCGCAGCTGCGCGGCATGGAGGGCGAGGTCGAAGGGCACCGGACCCAGATGAAGGGTCACGAACGGGAGCTGATGAGCGGCCGCATCCGCAGCCCGTCCGACCTGACCCGGATGAGCGATGAGGTCGGCCATATGAAGGCGCGGCTCGCCGAGGAGGAGGACGCCGAGCTCGAGGTGATGTCCGCGCTCGAGGCCGCCGATGCCGAGCTGACGGGGGCTCGGGCCGAGCTGGAAGAAGCCCGCGCGGAATACGAGGCCGCCTTGCCCGGGATCCGGCGCCGGCTGCAGACCCTCGAGTCCGAGGTCGCCGAGCTCGAGCTGCAGCGCGCTGGGATCTGGGCGGACGTGCCGCCCCCTCTGCAGGCCGCCTACCGCAAGATCAGCCGCATCCCCAACCCGGTGGTGGCGATGTCGGGAGGCCAATGCGAGGGCTGCCGGGTGCAGCTGACGGCCAACGAGCTGCAGCAGCTGCGGCGTGGCGAGCGCTTCACCTGCCAGAACTGCAACCGGATCCTGGTCGAGATTTGAAGACGCTCCGGCTCTACACGGACGGAGCTGCCCGCGGCAATCCTGGGCCGGCCGGTCTCGGCGTGGTGATCGAGGACGACCAGGGCATGCGCTTACGCGGCCTCTGCCGCTACATCGGCACGGCGACCAACAACGTGGCCGAGTACCTCGCGGTGATCGAAGGCCTGGGCGCGGTCAGCGAGTGGAAGCCCGACCGGGTCGAGGTGTTCCTCGATTCCAAGCTGGTCGTCGAGCAGCTGCGCGGCAATTACCGCGTCAAAAATGCCGCCCTCACGCCGCTCCACGCGCGAGCGCTCGAGCTGCTGCGCTCGCTGCCGGAAGTTGAGATCCGGCACGTCGAACGCGCCAAGAACA
>VBHN01000048.1 GCA_005881155.1 Chloroflexota bacterium
CCGCCTACTGGATCCTGCTCGCGATCCTCTTTTTGAGCGCCCTGCTGATGCTCAACATCCACGAGTCCGGCAGCGGCCGGCGCTTCCGCGCGATCCGCGACTCCGAGCTCGCCGCGGCCACAATGGGCGTGGACCTGACCCGTTACAAGCTGCTCGCCTTCGGGATCTCGGCTGCCATCGCGGGCGTCGGCGGCGCCTTCTACCCGCTGGTCGTGGGCTCGGTCAGCGCCCAGCCCTTCTCCTTCCTCTACTCGCTGCAGTTCGCGGCGATCGCGGTGCTGATGGGGATCCGCTATGTCCCCGCCGCGGCGGTGGGCGGCTTCTTCCTCGGCTTCATGCCCGTGCTGCTGAACCGGTTCAGCCACCTCATCCACCACGAGATCAAGTACGACTGGTTCCAGGTCGTGCTCGGCGCGCTCCTGATCGCGCAGCTGATCCTGCTGCCGGACGGCGTCTGGGGCGACATCCGCAAGAACGCCGGCCACAGCTGGCAGCTGCTGACCGGCGCGCACAAGCCGAGCGAACCGGCCAAGGCCAAGGCAGGCCTGGCATGAGCATGCTCTCGGTCAAGGACGTGACCGTCCGCTTCGGCGGCATCACCGCCTTGGACAAGGTCTCCCTGGACCTGAACCGCGGTGAGATCCTGGGCCTGATCGGGCCCAACGGAGCGGGCAAGACGACGCTCTTCAACTGCATCTCGGGCGTGATCGAGCCCAACGAGGGCCGCATCCGCTACGACGGGAAGACCCTGCGAATGCTGAAGCCGCACCAGCGCGCGCAGCGCGGCATCGCCCGCACCTTCCAGAACCTCCAGCTCTGGCCGTCCATGAGCGTCCTCGACAACGTCAAGGTCCCGGTCGACGCGATCGGCAGGCGCAACCTACTCAGTGACGCTCTCGGCCTCCCTTACTCGGTCCACGCCGAGAAGGCTGCCACCGAGCGGGCACGCGCGATCCTCCACGTGCTCGAGCTGCTTCCTTACGAGCACACCCTGGCCGGCGACCTCCCGGCCGGGATCCAGCGCAGGGTGGAGCTGGCCCGGGCGCTCGCCATGCGGCCGCGGCTGCTGCTCCTCGACGAGCCCGCGGCCGGTCTGGACGCCGAGGAGACCATCCGCCTCGCCGACCTCCTGACCCACATCCGGGAGCGCTTCAAGGTCTCGATGCTGCTCGTCGACCACGACATGAGCCTGGTCATGCGCGCCTGCCACTACATCTATGTGCTCGACTTCGGCAAGCTGCTCGCCCGCGGGCGGCCGGAGGAGATCCGGCGCGACCCCAAGGTCGTCGCCGCCTACCTGGGCGAGGCCAGCGACGCGCTTCCGCAGCCCGAGGAGGAGCCGGTCCCGGTCGTGGTCGAGCCGGCCCAGGTCAGCAGCGCGCGGCCGGCGACCAAGGCGGCCCCCGAAGAGCTCGTCGAGATCACCCACGCCCACGGCTTCCGCCCCCCGGACGAGCCGCTGCTGGAGGTGCGAGGACTCAAGGCCGGCTATGGGCCGATCGAGGTCATCCGCGACGTGAACATCTACGTCAAGCCGGGCGAGGTCGTCGCTTGCATCGGCGCCAACGGGGCGGGCAAGACCACGACCCTGCGCGCGATCTCGGGTGTGATCAAGCCGCGGGCGGGCAGCGTCTTCCTCGATGGGGAGGACATCACCGGCCGGCGAGCCGAGCAGGTCGTCCGGCTGGGCATGATCCACATCCCCCAGGGCCGCGGCCTCTTCCCCAAGCTGAGCGTGGAGGACACGCTCCGCCTCGCCGCCTACAGCGGAGGGGGAGCGACCGACGACTTCGAGCCCGCCTTCCGCGTCTTCCCGCGCCTCAAGGAACGGCGCCGGCAGCTGGTCGGAACGCTCTCCGGCGGCGAGCAGCAGATGGTGGCCATGGCCCGGGCGCTGCTGGTCCGGCCCAAGCTGGTCCTGATCGACGAGATGTCCCAGGGCCTGGCCCCGACCGTCGTCCAGGAGCTGTTCCGGCTCCTCGACGCCTACCGCAGCCAGGGCATCGCGGTCTTCGTGGTCGAGCAGTTTGTGGACAGCGCGCTGGCCATCGCCGACCGCGCCTACGTCTTCGAGCAGGGCACGGTCGCCCACGAGGGCGCGGCCGCCGACCTGCGCCGTGACAAGTCGCTGATCGCCGCCTCCTACCTCGGTAGCGCCCCCACACCGGCCCTGCCGAAACTGGCCGCGAACGGCACCAACGGTGCGAGCGGCTCCAACGGCCACCAGAACGGCAACGGACACGGCCCGCTGCCCCCCGAGCTCCTCGAGATCCTGGCCATCCGGCTGCCCGCCGAGGTCATCCGCTCCCTGCAGGAGCGGGCGGCCGCTCAGGGCGTGCCCACCAGCGCCGTCGTCCAGGAGCTCCTGGCTGCCCGCAAGACGGCGGCGAAGACGGAGGACAAGGCATGAGAAAGGTCCTCGCGGTGCTCTCGGCCCTGGCGCTGGCGACGGCGCTGCTGCTGGTCGCCCCGCTCGGAGCGTCCGCGGACGTGCCCTCCAGCATCGCCGACTACAGCACCTACGCCTACGCCACCGGCGTCCACGTGATCGGCGCCACCAGCGCCTTCAACAACTTCAAGACCGGCGCCGCCGACAGCCACTTCCCGCTGGCCAAGGTGGGCCAGGATTCCTCGCCGAGCACCGGTGGCACCTCGACCTACAACGACTCCGGCCCGATCGGCGCCACCCTCCACGGCTGCGCCGACCCGACCGGTGCTACCTGCCCGCCGGTCCCCGCCGTGGCCTACGCCCACCAAGGATTCCAGCGGCAACCAGCCCGCACCCTCCAAGGCGGACGCCCACGCCGAGGAGCTGAAGGCCGACGCCTCCGGCTACTACGCCGGCGGCAATGCGGGCGTGCCCGGCAGCGGAGCCTCGGGCGAGAGCCACACCATCGTCAACCCGGATGGGACGCTGGTCGTCACCACCCGCTCCTTCATCAGCAGCGCAACCTTTGGGACCGCTCCCAACGCGATCGTCATCAACAAGGTCCTGGTCGAGACCAAGGTCCTGATCGCCGGCGGCAACGCCACGGCGGACGCCCACGTCACGGTCGGCTCGGTGACCGTCAACGGCCAGCCCGTGCAGCTCAGCGACCAGGGAGCCAGCTACCAGGAGCAGACCGCCAGCTGCACGCCCAGCCAGCTGCCGCCGCCGCCGGCGGTGCCCGGCGTCGCGCCGCCGGCCGGCTGCACGGTGGTGCTGGAGACCGACACCTTCAAGATCTACACGGTCGCCCCGGTCAAGACCGTCAACGGCAACCACGGCACGGTCAAGGCCAGCGGCGTCCACGTCATCGCCACGCACCCGGCGCCGCCCGGCGTGCCCCAGCAGTCGGTCGAGTACGTTTTCGGCGAGGGCTACGCCGACGCCACGGCCAACCCGGGCACCGGGTCGACCGACGCCGGCCTGATGTCGGGCGACTTCGGTCTCAACGGGCTCGACTTCGGGTCCAATGACTTTGGCGGTATGGACAGCGGCGCCGCGGCCGGCTCGGCTACCCACGCCACCCACAACCTGGCCTCCGTCCTGGCGGCCAACCGCCAGCCGCTGGCCCTGCTCTTCCTCTTCTGGGAGTGCCTCCTCCTGGGCGCCGCCGCCGCCTGGGTCTGGGCCAGAAGGAAGCCGGAGCTCGATGAGGCGGAGGTCGAGCCGTGAGCGTGCTGCCCCTGCCGGCGCGCCGCGCCCCGGCTCGCTACTACTGCGAGCAGGACGGCTGGGAGTTCAACCCCCGCTACACCGAAGGCGCCTGTCCGATCTGTGGCTGGACCCCGGAGGGCGCCCCCTCAGCGCCAGCCTGGCTGGCGCTGAGCAGGAAGGTCGAATGGGACCTGATCGGTCTCTTCGTCCTTTTCATCGTCCTCACCTTCTGCGCGGTGATCGTCGCGCACGCGGCACACCTCCGGATCCCGTTTGTCGGGGTCCGCTGAAACCTTCGGCTAGCGGCAGCTCACCGTGAAGCGGTTCACCGTGACCGTGCCGTCGGGGTTGATCGTGGTCTGAGTCTCGATGTGCATGGACAGCGCCTGGCTGGGATCGGCCACGTTGGTCCCGTTGAAGTTGAAGGTCGCGTGGAAGGGGATGAGGGTTTTCAGGTTGTCCTCAGTGCCGATCCACTCCTGGACGTGACCCTGGTAGACCGCACCTGCAACTGGCCCGTTCGGCGACGGGGTGAACTGCTGGATCGTCCCCTGGCCCTCAAAGGTCGCTGTGAACCAGAAACCCGTCTTGTTGCCGGTGAAGTGCTGGACCCCGTTGCCGGTGGCGTTGACCAGGGTGGCGCCGGTGAAGGGACCTGCACAGGTGGCCGGAATGTTGTCGGCGAGCGTGTTGATGTGTTGTGTGAACGTCTGCGCGCCGGCGGCTCCCGCCGGAATCACCGACAAAGTCAGAGCCAGGAACGTGGTCGCGGACGCGACACGCCTGCTCAGGGCGCCGTGGACGGACGCCTCCTGCCCGTGAATCCGGCCCGGAACTCGCCGAACTCGCTGCGGGTCATTGGCAGCGACTCGGTCCAGCCCTCGAACTCTTCGACTGTGTCTTCGGCGACCGCGCGCTGGAGCAGGTCCTTGGTCATCGCCAGCCCGGCCGGCGCGGCAGCCAGGAGCCGCTCCAGGTAGTCCTCCAGCGCGCCCTCCAGAGCCTGGTCCGGCACCACCCGATTCGCGATCCCGAACTCGAGCGCGGTCTCCGAGTCGATGCCCTCGTTCAGCATCAACAGCTCGGAGGCGCGGCCGAGCCCGATCAGCCGCGGCAGCAGCCAGCAGACGGCGGTGTCGCCGCCCGTGATCCCGATCCGGGTGAAGAGGAACTGAAAGCGGGCGCGCTCTGCCAACAGGCGCAGGTCGCAGGCCATCGCCAGCACCGCGCCGGCGCCCGCCGCGAGGCCGTTCACGGCCGCGACCACCGGCTGCGGCAGCCGGCGCAGGTTGCGGACGCAGGCGCCGGTGACCTGGGCGAAGTCGTAGACGTCCCGCGGGTCGGCCTCGCCGAGGCCGGTCAGGATGAGCTCGGCGTCGCCGCCCGAGCAGAAGCCCGCGCCCGCGCCGCGGAGGACGACGACCCGCACCTCGTCGCCGCGCCCTTGTAGCTCGTCGGCGAGGTCGCGGACGTCCCGGAAGACCTCGAAAGCGAGCTCGTTGAGGTCGCCCGGCCGATCGAAGGTGACGGTTCCGACCCCGCCCTCCTCGCGGTAGCTGAAGTGGCTCCACTCTCGCGGCACGGCGCATCATTGTGAGGCGAAGATGCCGGGGATCAGCCACTTCAACCCTCCCGAGCTGCCGGCGCCCCGCGGCTATTCGCACGCCTCGGCAGGCTCCGGAGAGGTCGTCTTCCTGGCCGGCCAGGTCGGCTCCGACCGCTCCGGCAAGATCCAGTCTCCCGGCGACCTCGCCGCCCAGTTCAGGCTCGCCATCCAGAACCTGGGGATCGCCCTCGCCGGCAACCGGGCCGTCTTCGGGCGGCACTTCCCCGCCTCGACGCTGCTGGAGGTCAAGGGCCTCTACGACCCCGAGGCGATGATCGAGATCGAAGCGGTAGCCGTCCGCTCCTAAGATGGCCTGGCTGGACCTCCCGCGCGGCTACTGGAACCCGGTCTCGGAGACCATGCCCCGGGAACGCCTCCGCGAGCGCCAGTTCGACAAGCTCAAGGTCCAGCTCGAGCATGCGTACGCCGGCTCCCGGTTCTGGCGGGAGCGGATGGACGCCGCCGGCTGCCCGCCCGACACGATCCGGTCGCTGGCGGACTTCAGCGAGCGCTTCCCGATCCTGACGCGGGAGGAGATCATCGCGGCCGAGGCCGTCGACCCGCCCTACGGCACCCTGCCCAGCGTCGACCCGCGCCTGGCCGTGCGCCACCACCAGACCAGCGGCACCTCCGGCGCCCAACCGGTCCGCACCTTCGACACCGCCCGCGACTGGGCCTGGGCCGCGGACATGTGGGCGACGGGCGCCTACGCGATGGGCGTCCGGCCCGGCGACACCGCCCTGGTGGCCTTCGGCTACGGGCTCTTCATCGGCTTCTGGGGCCTGCAGTACGGGCTGGAGAAGATCGGCTGCCGGGTCATCCCGACCGGCTCCTTCGACTCCGAGAAGCGGGTCCGGCTGCTCATCGAGCAGCAGTGCCAGGTGCTCGCCTGCACGCCGACCTATGCGCTCCGGCTGGCCCTCACCGCGGAGGAGATGGGCGTCGACCTGGCGCAGTCGGCAGTGAAGGTGGTGATCGCCTCCGGCGAGCCCCGGCCGGAGGCGACCAAGCACAAGATCGAGGCCGCGTTCGGCGCCTTCTGCGGCGACACGGCCGGCATGACCGAGGCCGCGACCATCTTCATGTTCGAGTGCGCCGAGGAGCCCGGCGGCTGCCACGTGATCGAGACCGACTACCTGGAGGAGGTGATCGACCCCGAGACGCTGCAGCCCTGCGACTACGGGCAGCGCGGCGTTCGCCTGATGACCTCGTTGGGCCGCGAGGGCATCCAGGTCTTCCGCTACTGGAGCAACGACCTGGTCACCAAGCGGCCGCACTCGGACTGCGGGTGCGGTCGGACCTGGGACCTCTACGAGGGCGGGATCCAGGGCCGTCACGACGACATGCGCAAGATCCGTGGCGTCTGGTTCATGCCCTCCATGGTCGAGGACGTGGTCCGGAAGTTCCCCGAGATCGACGAGTTCCAGTGCCAGCTCGTCAACATCGAGGCGCTGGACACCCTGGTCGTACAGATCGAGCCCAAACCGGCCGTCCGCGAGAAGGACTACGAGCCGCTCCGGCAGCGCTTCGCGGCGGAGGTGAAGCGGCAGCTCTCGCTGACACCGCGGGTCGAGCTGGCGGCAGTCGGCACGCTGCCCCGCTTCGAGATGAAGGCCAAGCGCTTCCAGGACCTGACGGCGGCGCCGGAGGCGGTCAAGAACTGAGCTCGAACTACGCGCGGCCCGAGCTCAGCGCCGAGGAACGAAAGGCGCTCGAGCGCGTCTACCAGGACCTGCTCCTGCTCGCCTCCAGCGAGGTGCCGTCAGTGTCCGCCGCCGCGCGCGCGGCCCTGGCCCAGGTGGCGACCGCGCTCAACGGCCAGGGCCTCAAATACGAGCTCTATTCGACAAATTGGACGTAGGCGTCGGCCTCCCGGCGGTGGTGCCTGGAACGGCGCCCTCGCTGCTCCTGGAGTGGGCCCGCGAGGCTGATCGGGGCCCCTTCAGCACCCTGGGCGTCCACGACCGGCTGGCCTGGGACGGCTTCGAGTGCATGACGGCCCTGGCGGCCGCCGCCGCCGTCACCGGTCGGATCCGGCTCGCCTCGCTGGTCCTGGTCTCCCCGCTGCGGCGGGCGGCCGTGATCGCCAAGCAGGTGGCCACGATCGAGGCGCTGGCCGCCGGCCGGCTGGCGCTCGGGGTCGGGATCGGGCCGCGCCGTGACGACTACGAGCTGGCCGGAGCGCGCTTCGGGACCCGGGGCCGGGTGCTCGACGAGCAGCTGCCGGAGCTCCGAGCCCGCTGCCGGGTCCTCCTGGTCGGGGGCGGAGGCGATGCCGCCCTGGCCCGGATGGCGCGCTGGGCGGACGGCTACGTGCACGGCGGCGGCCCGGCGCGGGCGTTCAAGAGCGCCGCCGACCGGGCCCTGGCCGCCTGGTACGACTTCGGCCGGACCGGGAGCCCGCGGTTGGTCGGCACCGCGTACTTCGCCCTCGGCGGCCGGGCCGAGCAGGGTCGCGAGTACCTGCGCCGCTACTACGAGTTCGTGGGGCCCTTCGCGGAGAGGATCGCCGGCGGGCTCCTGACCAGCCGCTCCGAGATCGCGGAGCTGGCCGCCGGCTACGCCGAAGCGGGCTGCCAGGAGCTGGTCATCTTCCCCACGGTTGCGGAACCGGAGCAGCTGACCCTGCTGGCGGAAGCGCTGGACTAACCGTTTTGTAGCCGTTCTGGCGTGGCTGCAACCGTACCCTCGCGGCCTGGTGACGCGAGCCCTCAACCCGCGGCTGCTCTGGACCTGGCTCCTGCTGGTCGTGCTCAGCCAGCTGGCCGACCTGGCCACGACCTGGCTCTCGCTCGCGACCGGCCTCCGGGAGGACAACCCGATCGTTGCGATGACCTTGGCGAGCGGGCACCTGCCGCTCTACGGGCTGATCAAGCTCGGCCTGGTCACGGCTCTCGGGCTGGCGATGCTGTCGGGCCGCTGGGAGGCTCTGGCGGGCGCCCGCGTGGTGGTGGCGGTCTTCGCAGCGGTGGCACTCGCGAATTTGGGGAGCGCGCTGGGGATAGGCTGAACGGCTTACAGGATCAGGCGACGGTGACGAGGCCCTGACGGGCGTCGTGATCTTCGGCTGCGCCGAAGACTCGTCCCTGAGCGGCCGATCTGCTGCGTTGGCTTCTGCGCTTCTCGCTCTCGCAGCTATGGCTGCGCTCGCTGCGATGCTCGGCGCCGCCTTGCATCTCGGGCACCCAGGAACGATCTGTCGCGAGATCCCGTAAGCCATTCAGCCTCTAGCGCGTCCTACCCTTTGCGGCGATGCGGATCGGCGACCTCCAGACCCCGGCCCTCCTCGTCGACGCCGGCGCCTTCGAGCACAACCTGGCGACGATGGCCGAGGCCCTCCCGGGAGCCCGACTGCGCCCGCACGTCAAGGCCCACAAGACGACCGCGCTGGCCGCCCGGCAGGCAGCCCACGGGCACCGCACCTTCACCTGCGCCACCATCCGCGAGGTCGAGGGCATGGCCGCGGCCGGCCTCGGCGACGACCTGCTGCTGGCCAACGAGGTCCTCGACGCGTCGAGGCTGGGCAGGCTCGACGCCCGGGTGACGGTCGCCGTCGACTCGCCGGAGACGGTCGAGGCGGCGTCCCGCGGCGGCGTCAAGGAGGTACTGGTGGACGTCAACGTCGGCCTCCCCCGCTGCGGCATCGCGCCCGAGAAGGCGGGCGAGCTGGCCGAGCTGGCGCGGTCCAGGGGCCTGCAGGTCCGGGGCGTGATGGGCTACGAGGGCCACGTCGTCGGCCTGCCCGACCGGGCGCTGCGCACCGAGCTGGTCTCGGAGGCGATGGCGCTGCTGCTGCAGGCGCACGCCGACGTCGGCGGCGAGGTGATCTCGGCCGGCGGCACCGGCACCTACGACCTCAACACCTGGGCCAATGAGATCCAGGCCGGGTCCTACGCACTGATGGACACCGCCTACGGCAAGCTCGAGCTGCCCTTCCAGCAAGCGGTCTACGTGCTGGCGACGGTGATCTCGGCCTCGCCCGGCGGGTACGTGGTCGCCGACTGCGGCCTCAAGGCGCTGGGCATGGACCACGGCAAGCCCGACCTGGAGGGCGGCGGCCAGGTGCTGATCGTGTCCGACGAGCACCTGACCGTCGTGCCGGCAAACCCGTATCGGGTCGGCGAGCGCGTGCGCGTCATACCGGCCCACGTCGATCCGACCGTCGCCTACCATCAGCGGATGCACCTCGTCCGTGGAGACGAGGTCCTGGAAAGCTGGGAGGTGGACCTGCGCGGATGGTGACCCAGGCTGTTCCCGCACCGGCGCGTTGGAGCAACTGGGGCGCCACCTACAGCTGCACGCCGACCCGCATCGCGTCCCCCGCCAGCGAGGATGAGATAGCCGCGGTCGTGCGCGCCGCGGCCGAGCGCGGCGAGCACGTCAAAGTCATCGGCAGCGGCCACTCCTTCACCGACATCGGCTGCACCGACGGCGTCTTGGTCAAGCTCGACCGCTACCACCAGATGCTGGACGTCGACCGGGCGGCGATGACCGTCACCGCGCAGGCCGGGATCACGATCCTCCAGCTGAGCGACGCGCTCGCTCATTTCGGGCTGGCCATGGAGAACATGGGCGACGTCGGCTACCAGACCATCAGCGGCGCCATCTCGACGGCCACCCATGGCACCGGCGAGAAGCTGCGCAACATCTCCAGCCAGGTCGTCGGGGCGACGCTGGTGCTGGCCGACGCCAGCGTCCTGAAATGCTCCGAGACCGAGGACCGCGCCGCCTTCAAGGCCGCCCAGGTGAGCCTGGGCGCGCTGGGCGTGCTCTCGACCGTGACGCTGCGCGTCGTGCCCGCCTACTACATCCGCTCGCTGCAGCAGCCCAAGCCGGTCGACGAGCTGCTCGACCGCTTCGACGAGCTGACGCAGGAGAACGACCACTTCGAGTTCTTCTGGTGGCCGCACACGACCTGGGCCCAGGCGATCACCAACACGCGCACCCTGGAGGCGCCGGCGACAGCCCTGCTGCGCAAGGGCTTCGGCTCCTACGTCAGCGACATCCTGCTCGAGAACCACACCTTCGGGCTGATCCAGCGCGCGGCGCAGGTGAACCGGCGCTGGATCCCGCGCCTGGCCGGCTTCACGGCCCGGACGATGAGCCGCAAGGAGATGACCGACCGCAGCGACCGCATCTTCGCCAACGAGCGGCTCGTCCGCTTCGCGGAGATGGAGTACGCGGTGCCGCGCAGCGAACTGGTGCAGGCCGTGCGCGACATCCGCGGCATGATCGAACGCACCGGGTTCCTGGTCAGCTTCCCGGTCGAGGTGCGCTCGGTCGCGCCCGACGACATCCCGCTCAGCCCCGCCTACGGGCGTGAGACCGGCTACATCGCGGTGCACGTGTTCAACAAGTTCGAGTACGCGCCCTACTTCAAAGAGGTGGAGGCGATCATGAACTCGCACGGGGGGCGCCCGCACTGGGGCAAGCTGCACTTCCAGACCGCCGAGACGCTGCGCCCGCGCTACCCGCTCTGGGACGAGTTCATCGCCGTCCGCGACCGGCTGGACCCGGAGCGGCGCTTCGGCAACGATTACCTCGAGCGCGTGCTCGGCGCCGGGAAGGCAAAGGAGGTGAGGCCCAGGGCGAAGAGAACCACCGCTGCACGGCGCGTCAAAACGAAAAGCTGAAAGGGGGTAGGCAAACCATGTCCGAACAGGGCTCGCTCTCGGACGACCGGATCAACCAGTCGTTCGGCTATAAGCAGGAGCTGCGCAGGGCGTTGAAGCTCTTCTCGCTCTACGCGGTGGCGTTCTCGATCATCTCGATCACCACCGGAATCTCGCTTAACTACGCCGCGGCAATCGGCGCCATGGGCCCGGCCTCGATCTGGCTCTGGGTGGTGGCGTCGCTAGGCCAGATGCTGATCGCCCTGGTGGTCGCCGAGCTCGGCACCCGGATCCCACTCGCCGGCTACTCGTACCAGTGGGGCGCTCGACTCGTCAACACCGCCTACGGCTGGTTCACCGGCTTCATCGGCCTGGCTTATCTCTCGGTCGGTGCAGCCGCGATCAACTTCCTGGTCGTCGCGCCGCTGGTGGCCACGCTCCTCCAGCCGGTCCTCCACACCGACCCCGGGAACCCGCTCACCAACCTGGTGATCGTCCTCGTGATCTTCGCGGCCAACCTGGTCATCAACATCCTTTCCATCGCGCTGGCGGCACGGATCAACAACGTCGCCGTCTTCACCGAGATCGTCGGCATGGTCGGCTTCGCGGTGGTGGTCTTCATCGCCTGGGCCATCCACCCCAACCACGGCCTCGGCTTCCTGCTCAACACCGGGTCGGCGAACACCGGCGGCCTACTCCTGGTGGCGCTGCCGGCGGCGGCCCTGATGGGCATCTTCACGATCGTCGGCTTCGAGCTCGCAGCCGACCTCGGCGAGGAGGCCGTCGGCGCCCGCATCACGGTGCCCAAGGCCGTGATCTGGTCGGTCGCCAGCTCGGCCATCCTGGGCATGATCGCCCTGATCGGCTTCACCATCGCCCTGCCCAACGACTACAGCAAGATCGCATCCTCGGCCACCCCGCTGGTCGACATCGTCAACCAGTGGCTCGGCAGCGGCCTCTCGACCGCCTTCCTGGTGCTGGTCATCTTCTCGATCCTCGCCCTCGACGTGGTCGGCCTGGCCGCCACGGGGCGCCTGGTATTCGCCATGGCCCGCGACAACATCCTGCCCGGGTCCGGCTTCCTCCGGGTCGTCAATCCCCAGACCCGGACGCCGATCCGGGCGCTCGTCACGGCGTCCCTCCTCGGGCTGCTGTTCACGCTTCTCGGCTACTACATCACGGTCAGCGGGACGGGCAAGGACGCCTTCTTCGCCCTCGTCGGGGCCACCTCCACCCTTCCCTTCATCGTCTACTTCCTCACCGTGCTCGCCTACGTGCTGCGGCGGGACCGGATGGCAACCTTGCCGCAGGCCTTCAACCTCGGGCGCTGGGCCAAGCCGGTCATGTTCGCCGCGCTGGCCTGGACGCTGATCGCGCTCGGGCTGCTGATGATCCCCAAGATCTTCTGGCTGACGGACGCGATCGTGGTGGTCGTCATCGTCCTGGCGGCGGCGTGGTACTTCACCGTGCTCCGCGGGCGGCTCAGCCGCGGCGAGGCCGGGGTCTCGCAGCTCACTCCGGAGGCGCCGGCAACGCCGGCGGCGAGCCCGGCCGACTAGAGAAATCCGTCCAGCGCCGCGTTGAACGCGGGCGGGTTCTCCTCATTGGAGAGGTGGCCCGCCCGCGGGATCACGGCCAGCCGCGCGTTCGGGATCAGGTGTGCGAGCTGGAACCGACGCCGTGCAGGAAGACGATCGGCTCGCCCGTCCCGACCGCTTCGAAGTGGACGGTCGGCCCGGGCAGCTCGAGGGTGGGCACGGCGAAAGTCTTACCCTTCTTCCTTCGGCATGCGGCTCTTGACCTTCCGGGAGAACGGGTCCACCCAGGCCGGGCGCCTGGAGGGCGACGAGGTCGTCGAGCTCGACTACGCGGACGTCGGCGCCATCCTCGATGCCGACGAGCTGGGCCGGGCCCGGATGGCCACCGGCCCCACCCGGCCCCTGGAGGGCCTCCGCCTGGCGCCGCCGGTGCTGCGGCCCCCGAAGATCGTCTGCATCGGGCAGAACTACCTGGCCCATATCCAGGAGCAGAACGCGAAGGTCCCGGAGTACCCGACCATCTTCCCGAAGTGGCCCCGCACGCTGGTCGGCCCGACCGACGAGGTGATGCTGCCGGCGATCTCTGATCGGTCCGATTGGGAGGTCGAGCTCGCCTTCTACGTCGGCCGCGAGCTGCGCCACGCGAGCGAGGAGGAGGCGCTGGCGGCCATCGCCGGCTACACGATCCTCAACGACGTCTCGATCCGGGACTGGCAGCACCGCACGACCCAATGGCTGCCGGGCAAGAACTTCGAGCGCACGACCCCGGTCGGCCCCTGGCTGGTCACGCCGGACGAGCTCGACCCGCTCAACCTGCCGGTCCGCTGCACGGTGGCCGGCAAGGTCATGCAGGAGTCGAACACCAGCGACTTCCTCTTCAAGCCCGCCGAGGTGGCGGCCTACGTCAGCACCTTCACGACCCTCGAACCCGGCGACCTGTTCGCGACCGGGACTCCCTCGGGTGTGGGCGACTTCCGCAAGCCCCCGATCTACCTCCGGGACGGACAGGAAATGCGTACTGAGATCGAGGGCATCGGCGAGCTGGTGAACCGCTGCGTGAAGGAGCGCTAGCCGCGATTGCCGGCAACGACGCCCTTCCAGCGCGGTCGATACCGGCGTCTGCCGGCAATCGCGCCCGTCGAGTCGCCTCTCAGAAAAGTTCGCGGTCGGCCAGGACGAGGTCGGCTCGTCCCGCGAGGAGCACGTTCCTCGCGTCGTCGCGCGAGAGGATGCCACCCGCGACCGCCACCCGGCAGGCCCCTTCGTTTCGGAGCCGGTCGCTGAACTGCGCGTTGAAGCAGCGCGCGTACCAGGGGATGGAGGCCGCGGTCGCATGGCCGCTGCGCACGACCACCAGGTCCACGCCGTGCTCTTTGAGCGACCGGCCCAGGACGACAGCGTCGTCGTCGCTGAACCCTCCGGGCAGCCAGTCGGTCGCCGAGATCGACGCCCAGAGCCGGCCCGGCCAGGCCGACCTCACCGCGTCGATGACCTCCAACGGGTAGCGCATCCGGTTCTCGAGCGAGCCACCGAACTCGTCGGTGCGGTGGTTGGTGAGCGGCGAAAGGAAGCTGTGCAGGAGCTGTCCACGCCCCAATTCCAGCAGCAGGTTGGAGTAGCCGGCGGCGATCCCAGCCGCCGCCGCGGCAGCGAAGGCCTCTCGCACCCCGTCCCTCTCGACTCCAGACAGCTCTCCCGCCACCGGCCCCTGCGAGAGGTAGAGCGTGTTTCGTGCGCCGGCCGGCGGCACCGCCGCCGGGCTCTCCGCGGAGACGGCCACCGGCTCGCTGATCTCGGCCGGCGTGATGACCAGGGCTGAAAGGTCGGAGCCGACCTCCGGAACCGCCGCCTCGACGCGCGCCACGAAGCCCGGGTCGCGCTCCTTCAGCTGCCCGTAGTCGTAGTTGCCGCGGGTCAGGAAGTGGAACGCGAACCGCTCCGCGGGGAACGACCAGTAGTGGCGGAACTGCTCGTACCAGCGCAGGCTGGGCATCGCCGCGCGCTGGATGCCCTCCACGCGCGGGCGCCGCTCCGACTCGTAGGCCTCGAAGACCCGCGGCAGCTCCGTCCCGTGCTGGCGGAGCGCGAAGGCCAGCGCGATGGCATCCTCCATCGCCATCTTGGTGCCGGAGCCGACCGAAAAGTGGGCGGTGTGAGCCGCGTCGCCCATCAGCACCAGGTTGTGGTGGTGCCAGGTCGCGCAGCGGACGGTCCGAAAGTTCGCCCACTTGGAGTTGTTGCCGAGCAGCCGCCGCCCCTGGAGATGCGGAGCGAAGACCTTCTGGAAGTACTCCAGGCCGTAGAGGTCGCTCTGGCCCGGCGCCTGGGCCGCCCGGTTCGACTCCTCGAGGCCGGCCCGGCGCCAGCTCTCGTGGTCCATCTCGATGATGAAGGTGCTCAGGTCCTCCTCGTAGGGATAGATGTGGGCGCAGAAGCGGCCGTGCTCGTTCTCCTCGAAGAGGAAGGTGAAGGACGGGTAGCGGAGCGCGGCGCCGTACCAGGCGAAGACCGTGCGGCCCACCTCGACGGTGGGCTTGAAAACCTCCTCCCAGCGGGCCCGGAAGATGCTGTTGACGCCGTCCGCGGCAGCCACCAGGTCGTGCGACTCGACGACCTCGTCCGGGTCCAGGAGCGAGGACTCGAAGAGGAGCTCGACGCCCTCCGCCGCCGCCCCCCGCTGCAGGATGTCGAGCAGGCGCTTGCGGGAGATCGCCCAGAAGCCGATGCCGCCGCAGCTCAGCACCTGACCGTGGATGCGGACCTCGATCGGGTCCCAGGCGTTCGAGCCGGCCAGGATCTCCTCGTAGGTGGGCTGGTCGTGCTCACGCAGGTAGCTCATCGTCTTCTCGGAGAAGACGACGCCGAACCCGAAGGTGTCGTCCGGCCGGTTCCGCTCGTGGACGGTGACCTGGTGGCGAGGGTCGGCGCGCTTGGCGAGCATCGCGAAGTACAGTCCCGCGGGGCCGCCCCCCGCAACCGCGATCTTCATCTACGCCGAAAAAGAATAGAAGGCCGGGAGCTTGCGCTCCCGGCCCCCCTGGCGAACCGCTCCCTCTCTCTACTGAGGCAGGCTCATCAACAGGCGAGGTTCTGGTCGAGGTCGATGTAAAGGTTCAGGTACTGGACCGCCCAGACCTCCGCGCCGGGCCAGATCGCGGCCTGGCACATGCCGGCGTTGTCAAGACCGGCGGCGCCGGCGACCCAGTTGGGCGTCCCGGGCGGCGAGAAATCCCCCGCCAGGACCCCCCACATGTAGGAGGTCGAGTAGACGCCCGCCGTCTTGTTCACCTTGCGCTGCAGGAAGTCCAGCGCGCCCTGGATCACGTACGCGTTCTGGACACTGTCGTCGGACCAGTAGTTCCCGGTCTCCACGTCCAGCCACCAGACGTTCTGCTTCTGCGTCGCGCCGCCGCTCTGCTGGCTCGCGTAGTCGTACGCCCAAGCGGCGCTCTGGTAGCCGTAGTTGTAGGCCTGGCAGCCGGTGTCTTCGGCCAGGCAGTCCAGCGGTCCGCTCGCGCGGAGCCCGTAATCGAGGTTGATGTAGACCTGTGGGCGACCCGTCGCCTGCGCCCAGGCGTACTCGCTGCCGAAGCAGTTGTTCGCGCTGAACGGGTGGCCACCCGTCACGCCGATGATGCCGAACCAATACGGGTCGGTCGGGTAGTCGCCGCCGCACTGAGGCCAGGAGATGTCGGACCCGACCGCGCCCGAGGGCAGCGGGCTGGCGGCCGCTGCCGAGGCCGGCAGAAAGGCGGCGAGCGAGAGTGCGGCGAAGGCCGCGCAAGCCAGTCGAAAGACGTTGCCTTTGAAAACCATGAGCTCCGTGAAATCTCCGCGGCCGATAAGTTGCTGGCAGGAGATTGCCGTAGCTCGAGGTCGCTTCCGACACCGGGCGCGTCAAGTTCGGTTAGGGGCCGACGACATCCAGACAGCGGGTCTTCAGCAAAAACCGCCGTTTGCGCCGGCGAAAAGCTCCGCCCGGCTTACGAGAAAAGGACGCCGGGGTTGAGGATCCCGGCCGGGTCGAGGGTCTTCTTCATCGCCCGCAGGCTGTCCAGGTAGAGCGGCGCCTGCTCCCGCCGGTACCAGGGCGCGTGGTCGCGGCCGACGGCATGGTGGTGGGTGATCGTCCCGCCCAGCTCCAGGATCGCGTTCGAGGCCGCCTCCTTGATGACCTGCCACTGCTCGATCTCCTCGCCTCGGGTCGCGGGGCCCGTCACCGAGTAGTAGGGCGCCGGGCCGTCCGGGTAGACGTGGGTGAAACGCAGGGACAGCCAGCCCCGGCCGGCGCCGACGGTGTCCATCGCCGAGTGGACGGCGGCGCTGACCCCGCTGTTGAACTCCTCGAAGCGGTCCCAGGTGCAGGCGGTCTCGAAGGTCTCGTTGAGCACGCCCATGCCGGCGATGGCGTCCCGGTAGTAGGGCATCCTGATGAACGCGTTCCGCCAGGCGCCGGCCGAGCCCTCGCGGGCGCCCTCGGCGCCGGCACGCGTCCCCACCTCCTGGGGGACGGCCCCACCGTGGTCGCGGCAGCACTCGGCGGCCCTGCCGATCCAGGCGTCAAGCGCGTGGTCGGCCGACTCGAAGGCGACCAGCAGCAGCGTTCGCGTCCCGTCGCCGGCGCCGTTGTAGAGCGCCTCGTTCGGGTCCAGCAGACGGCAGTTGGAGGGGTAGAGGCCGGCCTGCGAGATCGCCCGGCAGGCGGCGACCGCGTCCTCCAGGCGCTCGAACTCGGCGCTCAGGTTGGCGCGGTGGATGGGCCGGTCCTGGAGCCGCATCCAGGCCTCGGTGATGACACCGAGGGTGCCCTCGGAGCCCAGGAAAAGCCGGTCCGCCCGCGGGCCGGAGCCATCGCCGGGCAGTCGCCGGGTCTCGACCACGCCGGCGGGGGTGACGACACGCAGCGACTCGACGAAGTCGTCGATGTGCGTGTAGAGGGTGGCGAAGTGGCCGCCCGAGCGGGTGGCGATCCAGCCGCCCAGGGTGGAGAGCTCGAACGACTGCGGGAAGTGCCGCAGGGTCAGGCCGTGGGGCTTCAGCTGGGCTTCCAGGTCGGGCCCGAGCGCGCCGCCCTGGATCCGAGCCGCGCGCGAGGTCCGATCGACCTCCAGCACCTGGTTCAGCTGGCGGAGGTCGAGGCTGACCACCGGCCGCTCCTCTCCAGGCGGCGCCTCGATGCCGCCGACGACGCTCGACCCGCCTCCGTAGGGGATGACGACCGCCTCCTGCTCGCCCGCCCAGGCGAGCACGGACGCGACGTCCTCCTCAGTCCCCGGTAGCGCCACCCAGTCCGGCGCCGGCGAGAAATCGCGGCGGTAGGCGCGGACGACGTCCCGGTAGGACTTGCCGTAGGTGTGGCCCGCGCGCTCATAAGCGTCGTCGGTGAACAGCCGGCGCAGCGAGGCCGGCGGCTGGACGCGCGGAGCCCGCAGCCGGACCTCCGCCAGCGCGGGCGGCTCGGTGACGGTCAGCTCCGCGCCGCCGAAGCGGCCGGCGAGCAGGGCGGCCAGGTTCTCCTTCTCCTCGCGGGAGAGATCCTCGTCCTCGTAGCCCCAGCCCCAGAACTTGCGCCGACGGCCCATCTACGATCTCCTCTGCATGCCGCGGCCCCCCAGGACCACCTTCCACGGCTGGTACCTGGTGGTCGGGCTCGGCGTGACCACCATAGTTTCCTACGGCATCAGCCAGTACCTCTTCGGCGTGCTGGTGGTGCCGATCCAGCACGACCTGGGCTGGTCCCGGGCGACCATCTCCGGCGCCTACTCGCTTGGGTTGGTCTTCTCGGGCCTGCTGGGGCTGGTGATCGGCCGCCTGGTGGATCGCTACGGTGCCCGGGTGCTGATGAGCGCCGGCTCCCTCCTCGGCGCGCTGACGCTCCTCCTGCTCTCCCGGATGACCGAGGTCTGGCAGCTCTACGTGCTCTGGTCCGGCTGCCTGGGCCTGGCGATGGCCCTGACCCTCTACCCCGTCACCTTTACCGTGGTCGCCAACTGGTTTCAGCGCCGGCGTGGCGCCGCGCTGGCGACCCTGACCGTGATCGGCGGCCTCTCCTCACCCATCTACATCCCTTTCGCCGGCTACCTGGTCGCCCGGCTGGGGTGGCGCGGCGCCCTGCCGGTGCTGGCGGCGACGGCCCTCCTGATCGCGCTGCCGATCCACGCCCTGCTCGTGCGCCGGCGGCCGGAGGACCTCGGGCTGCTGCCCGACGGCGAGCCGCCGCCAGAGGGCCATGACCTGGACCAGGTCGGCGGCCAGCGCCTGCGCGCGGCGCTCCACCAGCCCGCCTTCTGGACCCTCATGGTCGCGACCGCGCTCAGCTCCGCCGGCTACAGCGTGCTGCTCGCCCACCTGATCGCGTACCTGATCGGCCGGGGCTACGACCCCGTCTTCGCCGCCGGCGTCTTCGGCCTCACGGGGCTGGCCAGCCTGCCCGGGCGTTTCATCTTCAACCTGATCAGCGACCGCTTCGGGCCCCAGCTCCTGCTCGGGCTCTGCCTCGGCCTGCAGAGCCTCTCGATCTTCCTGCTCCTCGCCGCCGGCCCGTTCGCCTTCCTGGTCGCCTTCATCGCCGTCTACGGAACCGCCTTCGGCGCCATCTCGCCGTTGCGAGCGTCGGTCCTGGCCGACCACTTCGGCCGCCTCGCCTACGGCGCGATCACCTCCGTGCAGGGCGTGCCGGCCGGGATCTTCGCCGGGCTCGGGCCGTTCCTGGCCGGCCTCCTCTACGACCTGCTGGGCGGCTACGGCCTGGCCTTCCTGCTGACCGCGGCGGTCTTCCTGGCCGCCTCGGTGGCGGTCTTCGCGACCCCCCGGCCGGCCGCGCGGATGGCAGCCGCATGAGCAGCGCGCCCTTCTGGGAGCCGCCGCCGCGCCAACCGTCCGCTCCCTTGCCGGAGCGAGTCGAGGTTCTGGTCATCGGCGGCGGGATCACCGGGGTCAGCCTGCTCCGGCGCCTGGCGGAGCGCGGCCTCAAGGCCGCCCTGGTCGAGCGGACCCGGCTCGCCTTCGGCGCCAGCGGGCGCAACGCCGGCTTCCTGCTCGAGGGAACCGCGGCCAACTATGCG
>VBHN01000085.1 GCA_005881155.1 Chloroflexota bacterium
CCCGCCTACCCGGGCCCTAGCCTTTCCAGACCTCGGCCAGCCGGATCATCAGGTCCGGGTAGAGCGTGAAGCCGTGGATCTTGTTGCTCGAGATCTGCGCGCTGACCCCGAAGGTGACGAAGACGTAGGGCGCGTCGGCGACGATCAGCTTCTGCGCCTGCTGGTAGTCGGACTTGCGCTTGGACTGGTCGGTGGTTGCTCGCGCGTCGTCCAGGAAGGAATCGACCTGCGAGTTCGAATACTGGCCGTCGTTGTTGTCTCCGCCGGTGTGCCACCACGCGTACAGGTTCCCGTCCGGGTCGATCCGCCCGCTCCAGTTCGTGTTGCAGGCTTCGAACTTGTGCAGCTGGCATTCCTGGACGAGGGTGGCGAAGTCTTCCTGCGTCACGTTCATGGTGATGCCGGCCTTGGTGAGCTCGCCCTGGAGGAGCTGGGCAAGCTGCAGGTTGACCGGGTCGCTGGTCGTCTTGTAGGTGAAGGCGAAGCCCGTGGCCAGTCCCTTCGCCTTGTCCGCCTCGGCCTTGTCGCTGTAGACCTTGAGGCCGGGGTCATAAGCCCAGGACGGAGGCGGGATGGGCCCGAAGCCGACCACGCCGATGTTGAACTGGATGTTCTTCAGGATCGCCGAGCGGTCGATCGCGGTCGCGATCGCCTTGCGCTTGGCGGGATCGTTGAAGGGCGGCGCGCCAGAGTTCAGCTCGAAGCCGTTGAAGCCGATCGCCGGCACCTGCCTGTAGATGAAGTTGCTGTCGGCCTGGAGGCCGGCCACGTCCTTGGCGGCGATGGTCCGCGCGATGTCCACGTCGCCGGTCTTGAGCGCGCTCAGGATGGCGTTGACGTCCGGGATCGCCTTGTAGGTGACACCGTCCAGGTAGGGCTGCCCGCTCTTCCAGTAGCCGTCGAAGCGCTTCAGTGTCAGGTGGTCGTTGCGCTTCCATTCCACGAACTGGAAGGGCCCCGAGCCGGCCCCGATCGGGTTGACGTCGAAGTCCTTGGCGCCCTTTTGGACGGCGGCCGGCGAAAGCATCATCCCCGCCCGGTCGACGAGGGTGGCCAGCAGGGTGGCGTCGGGCTTCTTCAGGTGCAGGATGACCGTCTGCGGGTCTTTGACCTCGACCGTGTCGACACTGGCGAGGTCGCTCTTGCGTCGCGAGGTGGCGAGCGTCTTGCCGCGCTCCAGGTTGAACTTCACGACGCTTGCGTCAAACGCCGTCCCATCGTGGAACTTCACGTTCTGACGCAGGTTGAAGACGTAGTTCTTGGGATCGCTGGTATCCCACTTGGTGACCAGCCCGGCCTGGATCTTCAGGCTGGTGTCGATCGTGAACAGCGAGTCGTAGAGGTTGTAGAAGACCTCCCGCTCGACCAGCAGGGACGACTCCGCGGGGTCGAGGACGCGCAGCTCGTTCTCGAGCGCGACGGTAACCGTGCCGCCCTTCTTCGGGGTCCCCGAGCTGTTGGTGTTGGAATTGGTCGACCCTCCGCAGGCCGCGACAAGGGTCAGGGCACAGACCAATACGGCCACTCGTCTCATCTGATCTCCTCCTAGCGCTTGACTAACTGAAAATCATAAGAACGGGCTGGCTGTTTGCACTCGCCGAATACAGGTGATGCCTCTCTTTGTGCGCTGTCACCGAACCTCGGCCGAGGCCTTGAGGAGGTCCGCCGTGGTCACCACCTGGCAGAACTCGTCGTGCAGAGAGGCCGCGCAGACCCTGGTGACCTCGTCCGCTGAAACGATCTCCCCTCCGGGCAGCCGGCGGTCGAAGGTGTGCGTCGCGTCAAGGGCGAAGAGGACCCGGTAGCCGAGGTCGCCGGCCATCCTCGCCGTCGTCTCGCAGCAGTGGTCGGTGGTGATCCCGGTCACCACCAGGCCCTGGATCGACTGCTCCTGCAGCCAGCCGTCCAGGTCGGGCCGGCCGTAGAAGGCGGAGTGGACCGACTTCACGACCAGCAGGTCCGGTTCGCCTTCCAGCTGCGGCTTGAAGGCGTTGCCGGGCGAGCCCGGCGCCAGCGGAGACCCGAGCACGCGCGAGTCGTGCCGCACGAAGACAACCGGCCGCGAGGCTCGCCGCCACTCCGTGACCAGGGCGGCCACCCTGGCCTCGCAGCCGGGGTTGTTGCGGGGACCCCAGACTGGGAGGTCGAAGCCCAGCTGGAGGTCGATGACCAGCAGCGCGTCCCGCGCCGCCAGCGCTAGCTCTGCCACTCCTGCCGGGCAAACCAGTCGTGGGCGGCCGCGACCTCGCCCGGGGTCAGGTCGTGACCGCCCGGCTGCACCTGCAGCTCGGCTTCGGCGCCGGCCTCGCGGAGCAGGGCCAGCAGCCGTTCCGCGTCGCCGGGACGTGCGTACGGGTCCTGGGCGGCGTTCAGGAGCAGCACCTTCCGGCCGTCCAGCCGCGGAGTCGGATCGGGCTCGACCGGCAGGTTGGACCGCATCAGGATGGCGCCGGCCAGGGTTTCCGGGCGCAGCAGCAGCAGCGCTGCGCCCATGTTGCCGCCGTTGGAGAAGCCGACCGCCAGCAGCGGGTTGAAGCCCGGTCGGGCCAGCAGCCAGTCGGCGAGGTCCCCGGCCTGCCGGCGGAGGTCCTCGAGGTCGTATTCATGCATCGACAGGCGGCGGAAGTAGCGCGGCATCCCCGCCTCCAGCACCCGGCCGCGGACCCCCAGCGCTGCGTGCCCGGGCGCGATCTCCTCGACCAGGGGCAGCAGCTGCGTCTCGTCGGCGCCGGTCCCGTGGAGAAGGAGCAGCCCGGGCCGGCTGCCGGGTCGCTCGAGATGGATGAAATCCTCTCCGGTCATGCTTTGTCAGTAGAGCATGGCGACAAACCCGACAGGCTCCTGGCCCCTACGCCGGCTCGGTCTGAAGGTGCTCGACCTGGAGCAGGAGCTGGCCTACTACCAGCGCCTGGGCCTGAAGCTCCTGGAGTCATCCGGCCGGCGTGCCGTGCTGGGCTTCGAGGAGCGGCCCGTGCTGGAGCTGCGCCAGCTCGAGGGTGGCCGGCCGCGGCCGCGCCGGAGCGCCGGCCTCTACCATTTCGCCTTGCTGCTCCCCGACGCCCGGCGGCTGGGCCAGTTCCTCCGGCGCTGCGCCGAGCTAGGCATCCCCCTCGACGGCGCCTCCGACCACCTGGTCAGCCAGGCGCTCTACCTGAGCGACCCGGAGGGGAACGGGATCGAGGTCTACGCGGACCGCCCCGCCTCCGATTGGACCTGGCAGAACGGCCAGGTCGCGATGGCGGTCGACCCCTTGGACCTCGACGGCCTGCTGCGCGACGGTCCCGGCGTCCTGGAGGGGTTCCCGGCCGACAGCCGGCTCGGCCACATGCACCTGACGGTCGGGGACGTGGACCGCTCGCTGGACTTCTACAAAGAGCTGGGCATGGACCTGACCGCCGGCTTCGGGCCCTTTGGCTTCCTGTCCCGGGAGCGCTATCACCACCACCTTGGCGTCAACCTCTTGAACGGGCCTGGAGCAGCGCGCGTCGAGGACGACGTGGCCGGCCTCGACTTCTTCGAGATCGCCCGGCCCGAGCTCCAGCCGGGGACGGTCCTGGACCCCGATGGGATCGAGCTCCGCCTGACCTCGGTCTAGCCGACTCCGTCGCTCTCGCCGCCCCGCCGCAGCACCGAGAAGACCAGCACCCCCACCAGCCAGGCCAGGTAGGCGCCCAGCCCGCCGAAGACGAGCAGGATCACGATCAGAGCCGGCGCCGAGTCGCCTGAGACCCGTTGGTAGAGCAGCAGGCCGGCCCCGACCAGGAAGGCGAATGCGGCCAGCCCGACGACCCCTCCCGCGAGGAGCGCGCCCAGCGACCGGCCCGCGGGCGTGGGCCGCGGCTCAGACATCAAGGACCTGGAGGTCGGCGGCGGCCCCCTCCACCGTCCCTGCATAGACGTGCACCCAGATGAAGCGGGTGTTCGGGTGGCGGTCGCGGAGGGCTTCGGCCTGCTCCCAGCCGAGGTGCGAGAAGGGCTCGCCGGGGCCGGTCGCCTCCACGATCGCGATCTCCGCGCCCTCCACCAGCCGGTCCAGGGGCGGGGTGGCGCTGGTATCGCCCGAGTAGGCGAGCAGCCGGCCGTCGATCCGAAGCCGGTAGCCGGTGCAGCCGCTGGTCCCGTGGTCGAGCTGGACGGTCTCGTAGTCGACCCCGGCCACCGAGCCCGATTCGCCCGCCTCCCGATAGAGGAGCGGGATCGAGTCCCGCATCTGGCCCCAGTCGACTCCCCAGGCGGCCTTGAACAACGATTCCAGCCGCTCCTCCAGCCCGGCTGGACCGACGATGGTCAGCGGCCGCTTGCTGATGAAACCGCGGTGCAGGACGTAGGTCGGCAGCCCCAGCGTGTGGTCACCGTGGAAATGGGTCAGGAAGATGACGTCGATCGCTCCCGGATCGATCCCCAGGACGACGATCCCCGCGTTGTAGCGCTCGACCGAGAAGGCCGCCCCCGTGCCGAGGAAGGCCAGCTTCAGGCTACCGTGACACCCTTGTTCAAGTAGACGTCCTGGATCGCGTTCAGGAGCTGGACGCCCTCCTCGAACGGACGCTGGAAGGCCTTCCGCCCCGAGATCAGCCCCGTTCCACCGGCACGCTTGTTGATGACGGCGGTCCGGACGGCCTCCTTGAGGTCGGACTCGCCCGAGGACGCACCGCCGGAGTTGATCAGCCCGGCCCGGCCGGCGTAGCAGTTCAGCACCTGGTAGCGGGTGAGGTCGATCGGGTGGTCGCTGGTCAGCTTCTCGTAGACCAGGGGATCGGTCTTGCCGAACTTGATGGCGTTGAAGCCGCCATTCAGCTCCGGCTGCTTCTGCTTGATGATGTCGGCCTCGATGGTGACGCCGAGGTGGTTGGCCTGGCTGGCCAGGTCCGCCGCCAGCCCGTAGTTCTTGCCGTCGACGGTGAAGGCCGGGTTGCGCACGTAGCACCAGAGCACGGTCGCCAGGCTCAGCTCGTGCGCCTCATGACAGGCCCGGGAGACCTCGATGAGCTGCCGGCTCGATTGCTCGGAGCCGAAGTAGACGGTGGCGCCGACCGCGGCCGCCCCCATCTCCCAGGCCTCGCGGACCGTCCCGAAAAAGATCTGGTCGTACTCGTTCGGATAGGTCAGGAGCTGGTTGTGGTTGAGCTTGACGATGAAGGGGATCTTGTGGGCGTACTTGCGGGCGACCGACCCCAGCACCCCGAAGGTGGAGGCGACGGCGTTGCAGCCGCCTTCGATGGCCAGCTTGACGATGTTCTCGCCGTCGAAGTAGATCGGGTTCTTGGCGAAGGAGGCGCCCGCCGAGTGCTCGATGCCCTGGTCCACGGGCAGGATCGAGACGTAGCCCGTGCCGCCCAGGCGGCCGTGGGCGTAGATCGACTCCAGCGCAGCGAGGGTGCGGATCGGCCGATCCGAGGCGGACCAGATTCGGCTCACGAAATCGGGGCCGGGCAGGTGGAGGGCATCTTTGGAGACGGTCTGGCAGGTATGCTCCAGCAGGTACTTCGCCTGGTCTCCAAGG
>VBHN01000049.1:0-40328 GCA_005881155.1 Chloroflexota bacterium
GGCCGGTCCTCGAACGGCGAGTAGAAGTTCTCCAGGTGCGGTTGCTCCGGCCAGGCGGCCAGCATGGACAAGCGCATCCGCCGGCTCTCCTCGATCCGGCGCCTGGCGAAGCCGGCGCTGGTCGCCCGCTCCCAGGGCACCTCGTAGCGCGAACGCCCGTCGATGGCCAACCCGCGGGCCAGCGTGAGAGCCAGGGCGGCCGATTCCTCGGACGAGGCCGTGGTGTGGACCACGACGTGGCCGAGCGTCCAGCTGAGCCCGACGTCCTCGCTTCGCGCCGCGAAGGTGTCATTGGCGTCCGGGTCGTCGGGGACGAAGCTGAAGTCCTCATCGATCGCGCCCTGGATGGCATCCAGCTGCAGGGTGCACATCTCCTCGGTCAGGCCGGCGAGCTCGCTGGGGCCGAGCCCGGCCGCCAGCTCCTGGATTGCCTTCTCACGCCGTAGGACGGGGCCGAAGTCGAGCAACTAGGCCGTCGCCTTCTGCACGCGCGCCCGAAGCTGCCCGCAGGCGGCGTCGGCTTCCCGCCCCCGCGTGTCGCGCACAGTCACGTTCAGGCCCCGCTCCTGGATCCGCTTGGCGAAGCGGGCCAGGGAGTCTGGCGTCGGTCCCTGGAACGGCGAGTCCTCGACGGGGTTCCAGGGGATCAGGTTCACGTGCGAGAGGTAGGGGTCGAGGAGCCGGCCCAGCTCATCGGCGTCGCGGTCGCTGTCGTTGACGCCGGCCAGCACCACCCACTCGTACGACACCCGGCGGCGGGTCTGGCGGGCGAAGTCGCCCGAGGCCGCGATCAGCTCCGCGAGAGGGTAGCGGCGGTTGATCGGGACCAGCTCGTCGCGCAGTTCGTCACGGGCCGCGTGCAGGGAGATCGCCAGGGTCACCGACAGCTTCTCGGTGGCGAGCTGGGCGATCCGCGGGACCAGCCCGGCCGTGGAGACGACGATCCGGCGCGGGCTGATGCCGAGCAGCTCCTCCTCGGCGATGAGGCGGACGGACTCGACCACCGCCGAGTAATTGGCCATCGGCTCTCCCATTCCCATGAAGACGACGTGCGAGAGACGGCGGCCTTCCGCGCTCAGCCGGCGGGCGGCGTCCAGCGCCTGGTCGAGGATCTCGTGGGCGCGCAGGCCGCGGCCGAAGGGGCCCTGGCCGGTGGCGCAGAAGGGGCAGCCGATGGGGCAGCCGACCTGGGAGGAGATGCAGAGCGTGGTCCGGCGGGGGTAGCGCATGGTCACGGCCTCGACCGTGTAGCCACCGTCCAGCCCGTAGAGCAGCTTGGTCGTCAGGCCGCGGTCGGCCACCGACTCCAGGACCGGCTCCAGCGAGCTGAGCCGGAAAGCGCCCGCCAGCTCCGAGCGCAGGCCCGCCGGCAGGTCGTGCATCTCCTCGAAGGAGCCGGCGCCGCGTGCCAGCCAGGCCCGGAGCTGGCGGGCGCGGAAGGCCGGCTGGCCGCGCCTGGAGAGCCATTCCTGAAGCTGCTCGGCGGCCAGGGAGGTGATCGGCGGCAGGAGCTGGACGGTGGAGACCACCTGGCTACCATACCCAGCGTGCACCGGCCCGGAACCGCCGCCCTGGTCGTGCTGCTGGCGGCGCCGCTGCTGCTGGCCGCCGGCCGCTCCCAGGTCGACACCACCCAGCCCGCCCCGCCGGCGGCCGCCTCGGACGGCCCCTCGGCCGACCCCGCGCACCATGACAGCATCGCGCCCGGCTACTGGCTGTCCCTGCTGGAGGCGCCACCGACCCCGGCCGACTTTGTGCCGGGTCAGACCGTCCGCATCGGCTACCCCACCCGCGGGATCCAGACCCAGCCCTTCGGCTGCACCAACTTCGGGCTCGAGCCCTCGGCCAGCGGCTGCCAGGGCGGCTTCCACTCCGGCATCGACCTCGCCGATCCCCAGGGAACGCCGATCTGGGCCGCAGCCGACGGCATCGCCTATCCCCTGCCGGACTACGAGTTCTACGGCAACCACGTCCTGATCCAGCACCAGGGCGGGCTCTCCACCGTCTACGGACACATGGTCCGAATGAATGTGGCCTGGGGCCAGGCGGTCAAGGCGGGCGAGGTGATCGGCTGGGTGGGCTCGACAGGCAATTCGACCGGGCCTCACCTGCACTTCGAGGTGCGCTTCGCGGGTGTGCCCGTCGACCCCCTGCCCTATCTCGACGGCAGCCCGCTGGAACCGTTCCCGCTTCCTGCCGGCTGGCCCGGGATGCCCCCCGACGACGTCCCCGGGCTTAACTGAAACTTCACCGAAGACACTGGTCGTTTACCGCGGGGACGTTTAGAGTGGCGCTTCCCGATGAGCACCAGCCGCGAGCGGCGACGCGCCCTCCAGCAGCTCTTCGCGCCCGGTCTCGGCCTCGCCGCGGCGGCGCTGGCGCTGGTCGTGGTCGTCGCCGCGATTGACGCGCTGAGGTCGGATCGCCACCGCTCCTTTGCCTCGCTGCTGACGCCGGACCCGACGGCCGCAGGCTTGACGATGGGCCTCCTCGGCACCGCCGAGGGCGTGGCCATCGCGATTGTGATCGTGGTCGTGGTGCTGGGCGTGCAGCTGACCGCCGACCGCTACTCACCGCGCGTCATCGACATCTTCATCCGCGACCGCCTGAACGGAGCCGTGCTGGCCCTCTTCCTGGGCTCGATCATCTTCACCATCGGGGCGAGCGCGGAGATCAAGCCGGACTACGTGCCCTACGCGACGGTCTACACCGCGATGGGGCTGGCGATCCTCGACTTCACGATCCTGCTGCCCTACGTCCGCTACCTGTTCCAGGTCATGCGTGGCGAGACGATCATCGTCGGCATCCGCCGGCACGCGGCGCGCGCCATCGCCCGCGCCATCGCGTCACCGGCGACCCAGGCTCAGCAGCGGGCGGCGGTGCGGGAGTCGCTGAACCAGGTCGCCGACATCGCGCTCGGCTCCATCCAGGAGGGCGACACCGAGGTCGCGCTGGCGGCGATCCACACCCTGCGCGGGCTCGTCTGCGACGACTACGTGCCGGTCAAGGACGAGCTCCCGGAGCGCTGGTTCACGATCTCGCACGACGACATGCCCGGGGCCTCCGAGCAGACCATCGTCCAGGTCGACCGAACCCGGACCTGGCTCGAGCACCTGGTGCTGGCAACCTTCGTCGACCTGATGGGCGAGACTCCGGCCTTCCGCAAGGAGATCATCCACGCCATCGCCAGCACGACCAGGGACTTCGGCCGCCGCGCCGTGCACCACGGTGACCGCGAGCTCGAGGAGCTGGTCGTGCGCTTCTTCAACACCTACTTCCGAGCCGCGCTCAACCAGCGCGCGCCCACCTTCGCCTACTCGGTGATGAACGAGTACCGCCGGCTGGCGGTCGACGTCTCGGCCGGCCGCCCGGACCTGCCGATCCGTGTCGCCGAGCACCTGCTCCGCTACGGCCGCGCGTTCGACGCGGCCGGCATGCCCTTCATCATCGGAACCGCTGCCGAGGACGTCTCCGACCTCATCGTGGAGATGGCGAAGCACGATCTCGATCGCGCCCTGCTGCTCGCGCGCCAGCTCTCGGACACGCTGACCGAGATGGCGTCGATGGCGCAGGCGGTGAGCCTCAACGGCATCCTCAAGGCAAACGTCAAGCTCGCGCTCTGGGCGATCGCCGAAGAGCAGCACCAGATCTTGAGCCGGATCGCGCAGGGCCTGAACGCGGTCCAGCCGAAGGTGCTCGAGAACGCGCTCAAGCGCATGGAGGTCACCACCGAGCGCGTCTTCTACGAGGTCAGCGACCGGGTCGTCGCCTACGACTGGGTCGAGGACCACATGCGGGAGCTGATCCCGATCCTGCGCACCCACCTCCGGCCGCAGGAGCCGGCACGGCCGCTCCGCCCGCGGCGCAGCGGCGAGCCGAAGCCGGCGTCACCGGTCACGGAAGCGAGTACAGCGACCCCTCGCTCCTGACCCGGCCCTCCTCCACCAGCTTCCGGAGGTGAGCCTGGAGCGTCATCTCGGCGGCTCTCAGCAGCTGCTCGCCGCTGATCTCCGAGGCGTAGACCCGCCGCGTCAGCTCGGCGCTGTCGCTCGGGCCTTCTGCCAATGCCCGGAGTACCTGCTCCTCGCGGTCCAGGCGGTGACGCTTGTACTCCTCGAGCTTCGGGAGCGGGTCTTCGACCGGGTCCCAGTGACCCGGGAAGAGGATCGACGGGCGGACCTCGAGGAGGCGGTCGAGCGAGTGGAGGTAGGCCGCCATGTCCCCGTCGGGGTAGGTGATCATGGTGCTGCCCTTGCCGAGCACGAGATCGCCGGTGAAGACCGCGCGGTCCTCCTCCTGAAGGAAGCAGAGGTGATCGCTGGCGTGCCCGGGCGTGTGCAGGGCACGTAGGCGAACCTTGCCCAGCTGCACAAGGTCGCCCTCGCCCAGCTCCGGGTAGCGGAGGACGTTGGCGTGGTGGCGGTCGCCCAGTCGCGCCGCCAGGGGCAGGTGGTCGGGATGCGAATGCGTGACCAGGATCGCCCCCACCGCGGCCCCGGCCAGCCGCTCCTCGATCGCGGCCAGGTGCCGGTCGTCGTCGGGGCCGGGATCGATCACGACCGCCACCGGGTCGCCCTCCACGATCCAGGTGTTGGTGCCCGGCCCCGTGTAGGGGCTCGGGTTGTCCGCGACCACGCGCCGAACTCGCATCTCTGACTGGATACGCTAATTGGCGTGATCCCGCTCCCCGAGCCCCCGGCTGCGGTGCTGGACGAGGTGGTCGACCTCCGCCGCCACCTGCACCGCCACCCGGAGGTGAGCTTCGAGGAGCGTGAGACCTCCCGGCTGATCGAGGGCCGGCTGCGCGAGTACGGCCTGACCGTTCATCCCTGCCCGACCGAGACGGGCGCCCTGCCCATCCTGGAGGAGTCGGGCGTCGACTTTCCCTCCACTGCCGAGGGCAGCATGCACGCCTGCGGCCACGACGGCCACACGGCGATCCTGCTCGGCGTCGCCCGGACCCTGGCCCGGATGGCTGAAAGCTTGCCCGGCCGCTACCTGTTCGTCTTCCAGCCTGCCGAAGAGATCGTCAGCGGCGCGCGCCTGATGATCGCCAACGGCCTCCTCGAGCAGCACCACGCCGACTTCGCCATCGGGCTCCACCTGGCCGCCTGGGCCGAGAGCGGCACCGTCATCACCAAACCGGGCCTGCTCTGGGGCGGCTCGGACGCATTCGAGATCACCTTCAGGGGCCCGGGCGGCCATGGCGGGATGATGGGCAGGACCGGGAACGTCATCAACGCCCAGGCCTTCCTGGTCGAGCGCCTGCTGACCATCGTCGAGGGCCTGGAGTGGGAGGACGGGACCCCCTGCCACACCACCATCGGGGACGTACGAACGGATGGGGCCTGGAACATCGTGCCGCGCCACGCACTCGTCAAGGGCAGCCTGCGCACCTTCAACGCCGCCCTCCGGACCCAGGCCCTGCAGCGCCTGGAGGACCTGCTCCTCGAAACCAGGACCGAGTTCAGCGTCGAGTCCGAACTGAGGCTGGTCCACGGCACCATCCCCATCCTCAACCACCCGACGCCGACCGAGATCGTGCTGGAGACGGCGCGGGAGCTGATCGGCGACAAGGCGTCGATCCTGGGCCGGCCGCTGACCGTCAGCGACGACGTCGCCGAGTTCCTGACCCAGATCCCGGGCTGCTACTTCCAGCTCGGCGCCAGGCCGGCGGAGCTGGAGCAGCCGACAGCTCATCACTCGCCCTTCTTCCGCATCGACGAAGCCGCCTTCGCCACCGGCGTGCGGGTGCTGGCGGGCTCGGCGGTGCGGCTGGCAGAACGCGACTTCCTGCCTTCGGCCGCGGTTCCCAGCCAACCTTAATCAAGCCTTAAGGCTGGCTCTTTAACGTCCCTGCGTATTCAGAACCAAACGCGTTCAGAGGCGCCGCCACCCGGCGGGCCACGCGTATAGTGGTCGCCGGGGCAAACCTCAGTTGCTAGCTTTCTGGATCCTCTTCGTCCTCTGCGGGTTGTCCGTGTTTGCCTGGTCGATGGTCATCTGGAACCTGGGCGTGGTTCCCTCCTTCCTCATCGGCGTGGCCACCGTGCTGGTACTGCGCGGTGCGGCCAGCTACATCAAGCGAGCCCTGGTCCTGCGCGACTCGATGGCGGACGAGGCCGACGCCGAGACCCGGACCCTGGAGACCAACCGCTACATCTTCTGGCGGCGGGCTTTCGGCCTCTTGATCCTGATCACCCTCTACCTGGGCGTCATGGGCATGGTCTTCGGCCTCGGGCCCCTGGCGGCCATGCTCGCGCTGCCCGCGCTGCTCGGGCAGCTGCTCTTCACGGTCGCCCAGCTCGGCGCCCTCATGCTGGCCAACTTCGCCCTCTTCTTCGGGCCCTTCCTGCTCTTCGGCAAGATGGGCCGGCAGACGATTTCCCCGGACGACGCCAATTACGACGTGAAGATGGAGGATGTCCGCGGCCAGGCTTCGGCGGTCAGCGAGATGCGGCGGATCCTGAGACTGATCGAACAGGGCCGCAACTACGTCAAGGCAGGCGGCAAGCGCGAGCGCGGCGTGCTCCTGGTCGGGCCTCCGGGCACCGGCAAGACGATGCTCGCCAAGGCGATCGCATCCTCGCTGCGGATGCCGATCATCATCACCTCCGGCTCCGCCTTCAGCGGCATGTTCATGGGGATGGACATGGTCTCCGTCTTCATGATGGTGCGGGCCGCCCGCAAGAAGGCGAAGCGCTGGGGTGGCTGCGCGATCTTCATCGACGAGTTCGACGCCCTCGGCAATCGCCGTTCCGGGATGGGCGGTGCGATGCCGGGAATGGGTGGCATGATGGGGCAGTCTCAGCTCGGCCTCAACACCCTCCTGGTGCTGATGGACGGCGTCGACAACCCCAGCGCCATCGCCCGCACGCTGCGGCGGTTTGTCAACATCACGCTCGACGGGCTCTTCATGCCACGCCAGATCGGCATGAACGGCAGCAGCATCAAGCTCCGGATGCCGCACCTGCGGGCCCCCCGCTACAACCTCTTCTTCATGGGCGCCACCAACCGCCCCTCCGTCCTCGACGAGGCGGTGACCCGGCCGGGCCGTTTCGGCCGCCAGATCACCTTCCGGATGCCGACCCGCGAGGACCGCAAAGACATCGCCGCCCTCTACTTCAACAAGCAGAAGCACGACTCCTCGCTGGACACGCCGCAGCGCCGCGATGAGTTCGCCCGCATCTCCGAGGGCTACTCGCCGGCGATGATCGAGCAAGCGCTCTCGCTGGCGCTCATGTACGCCTTCGAGGACGGTCGCGCCGAGTTCACCTGGCACGACCTGCGGGAGGCGATGGGCAACATCGAGTCCGGCCTCGTCCAGCCGGTCCAGTACACAGAGCGCGAGAAGGTCGCCGTCGCCCGGCACGAGGTCGGCCACGCGGTCGCCATGCGCCATTTCCAGCCCGACCACGCCCCGGTTCGGCTCTCGATCAAGATGCGCGCCGACGGATCGCTCGGACGCCTCAGCTCGCAGGCGATGGAGGAGGAGTTCAGCGTCTTCCGCAGCCAGATGGCCGGCCGGCTTCGGACCATCCTGGGCGCGATCGCGTCCGAACGGGTCTTCTACGGCGAGAACTCCGACGGCGTCTACGGCGACCTGATGCAGGCCACCAACATCACCACCCACATGGTCGGCCTGGTCGGCATGGGCCCCGAAAACCTGACCGAAGACGAGAGCCGGCGCGCCATGCGCTATGGCGAGTACCTGATCTCCGTCGCCGAGATGCGGGCCGGCAACGAGATGACGCCCGGCCACGTGGCGCCGACGCTCGCCAACCCCAAGGCCCGGGCGACCGTCGCCCAGGTCATCGGCTGTGCCTACATCGACTGCTGGCGCCTGATGAAGGCCAACCAGGAGGCGATCGACCAGGCGGCGGAGGCGTTGATCGCCCAGGGCGAGCTGGTCGGCGACGAGATCACGGGCCTGCTCGACTCGGTGGGCCTGCGGGCTTACTCGGCGGCCGACGCCTACCCGCCCGAGCTGCCGAAGCTGCCTCGCCGGGACGAGGAAGAGCCCGAGGCTCCGCGCCGGGCCCAAACCGCCTAAGCCAGCGCAGAGAATCGTCGGCGCAGCGCCAAGTCTTCCCTAGCGCGTCGTCGAATCGTTCGCACCGGGACCTACCTTTCGTGCGGCGTGAACAGGTCCTGGAAGGTGCGGATGGCTGCTCTGCTGGCAACCGCGGCCGCGCTGGCGGCCCTGCTCCCCGCGGCCAGCGCCTCGGCGGCCAGGCTCGATCAGGCGGGAGACAAGGCGCCGGCAACCTACCGCTACCTCCTCCGGCTGGAGAAGGACGAGGCCCTGATCGCCTCCGCCCGAGCCGACCGGGCCACCGTTTCCGCCCAGCTTCCCGCTGACGCGTTCCTGGCCCGGATGGTGCAGAGGCTGGAGTTGGAAAACGCGAACTACCGGTATCGGGAGGCCGTCCGGACCGAGCAGTACGACATGCTCCAGATCGCGGTTGTGCCCGACCTGGCCCGGCAGGTGATCGCCGTCTCGCCGCCCGGCCTGGCGGCCGCCGAGCGCGACACCTTCGACGCCTGGTATTCGATCTGGCGCCTGGCGGGCATCGACGAGTACAACCTGGTCCGGATCCACCCCCACGGGCTGGACGGCGCCCAGCCCAGCGGCCAGCTCCAGAGCTACTACCAGGCGGCCGCCTCGCACTACCAGCTGGACTGGACCTACCTGGCCTCGATCAACTTCATCGAGTCCGACTTCGGCCGCGTGAACGGGCCCAGCAGCGCCGGGGCTCTGGGGCCGATGCAATTCATGCCGGCGACCTGGGACGCCTACGGGCAGGGCGGCGACGTCAACAACCCCAAGGACGCCATCGACGCCGCCGCACGCTACCTCTTCCTGCACGGAGCGCTCCGCAACATCGACGCGGCGCTCTTCGCCTACAACCATGACAACGATTACGTGCAGGCCGTCAAGGACTACGCCGACGCGATCCGCCAGGACCCGACCTGGCTGGATCGGCTCTATTACTGGAACACGACCGGATAGCAGGTCCCCGTTCCCAGCCGTAGCTGGAACAATGGACCCCGTGTTCGGGGCCAACGGCAGTGGCGACGCGGTCGGAACCTGGCTCCTGCTGATGCTTCTCGGCGCGGCCGTCTGTGCCGGTGGCGGCCTCCTGGCCTTCAGCGGGCGCTGGCGGCGCTGGTACCGGGCCGCCGAGTCGCCGATCCGCTACGCACCCCTGGCGGCGATCCCGTTCGGAATCGGCTGCCTGATCGAGCTGGTGGCGACGATCGCGCCCCTGGGCACGGTGGCCCGCCAGGCGGTGGCGATGGCTCTCTTTACCTGCCTGGCTCTAACGCTGCTGCTCTTCCTGTCCTTCCCGGCCTGGTTGAGGCCGGGCTGGATCAAGGAGCTCGACGCGGCGGCAACGAAAGGACGGGCGACCGGTGAGGGGGGACCGGCCGCCCGTTGACCGGACAAACGCGCGTTGATGTCTAGAACGCCCTGAGCAATCGAACCTTGCGCGCCCGCGGCGCTCAAGAAAGGAGCAATCCGATGCCTGCCAGCACCGTCAACCTTCGCGAGCTCCAGGCGCCCCTCAAGGCGCGCTACCTGGAGCACCCCGAGCAGGCCCAGATCACCTGTACGGCGCGGAGCGCTCGCTCCGACCTCACCGACCCGCTCCACTGCGAGGTGGCCCTGGACGCGGCGCCGGGGGTGACCATTCGTTCAGGCGCGCACGCCGGCGTGGGCGGAGCGGGCGACGTGCCCTGCAGCGGCGACCTGCTGATGGCCGCCTTGCTCGCCTGCCAGGAGACGACCATCCGGATGGTGGCCGCGGCGATGGGAATCGAGCTCGAGTCGGTCGAGATCGAGGCGGTGGCGGCGGCGGACCTGCGCGGGACGCTGGCGATGGACCGGGAGGTCGCCATCGGCATGACCGCCGTCGACTGCCGGGTCAGGCTGCAGGTCAAGGACGACGGCCGCGGGGAGCGGGCGCGGCGGTTGCTCGAGAACGCGGAGAAGTACTGCATCGTTCTCAACACCCTTCGCAACGGCGTCGAGGTGAGGACGGACTTCAAGGTCGAATCCATCTAGGGGACCCGGTCCATGGCCGCCAGGACGAGGTCGAGCAGGGTCCGAGGAGCTGATCGAGCGCTTCCTGGAGGGCACGCCCCTGGCCGGGCTGCTCAACGCCCGCGCCGCCGCCGGCGCTGCCATGGCCATGTACATCGGGATGGACCTGCTGCTCCACCTGGACGGCGACCGCTCCCGGGCGGACGCCGTCTTCGACTCGGGAGACCGCCTGGCGGCGACGGTCGCGCCACTTTTCGGAGGTGATTCGCGATGATCCTGGTCACCGGCGCCACCGGCTTCATCGGCAGCCGGCTGCTCAAGCGCCTGGCGGGAGGGAGCGAGCCGCTCCGTGGCAGCTCCCGGAGCGTTCGCGCCGAGGACCTCCCGGCCGGAGTCGAGGCGGTACCGGCCGACGTGACCAAGCCCGAGACCTTGGGCAAGTGCCTCGCGGGCGTGGGCACGGTGGTTCACGCGGCGGCCATCACCGCCAACTTGAAGGAACCCTACCGGGGTGGCTACGACCGGATCAACCGGGCCGGCACCGAGAACCTCGTCAAGGCGGCGCAAGAGGCCGGCGTCAAGAGGCTGGTGCTCCTGTCCGGACTCGTCCAGCCGCCGGTGAAGGAAGGCAGCTACATGGCCACGCGGGTGGCCATGGAGGACGCCGTGAGGGGCAGCGGCATCCCGCACCTGATCCTCCAGCCTTCGGTCCTCTTCGGCGACGGCGCCGAGTTCGTCTCCGCCCTCGCCGGGGTCGCGCGCTGGAGCCCGGCGCTGCCCCTGCTGGGGCCGCCCCGGATGCTGTTTCAGCCGCTTTGGGTCGAGGACCTGCTGCGCTGCCTCGAAGCCTCGGTGCGCGAGGACCGGCACCTGGGCGAGACCCTACCCCTCGGTGGTGGCGAGTACGTGACCTTCCGGCAGGTCCTGGAAACGATCTGCAAGGCGGCCGGCCGCCGGCGCCTGTTGCTGCCACTGCCGATGCCGATCGCGCGCCTGCAGGCGGCCCTGATGAGCGCCCTCCTCAGCCGCCCGCCGCTGACGCCGGCGACGCTCGAGCTCTTCGCCTTCGACAACACGACCGAGCTCGACTCGGTGGAGCGCAGCTTCGGTTTCAAGCCGCGAGGGTTCCGCGAGCACCTGCTCGCGAATGGACTCAGTTGATTCGTTTGTCCTTCCCCGCCCACTCCCGGTCGCGGAGGACGAACTTCTGGATCTTGCCGGTCGAGGTCTTGGGCAGCTCGCCGAACTCGATCGACTTGGGCGCTTTGAAGTGCGCGATCCGCCCGCGGACGTGCTCGATGATCTCCTCGGCGGTGGCGGTCTGACCCGGCTTCAGCACCACGAACGCCTTCGGCACCTCTCCCCACTTCTCGTCCGGACCGCGATCACCGCGCACTCCATCACGGCGGCGTGAGAGGCGATCGCCTGCTCGACCTCAATCGTCGAGATGTTCTCGCCGCCCGAGATGATGATGTCCTTCTTTCGGTCGCGCAGCTCGATGACCCCGTCGGGGTGCATCACGCCGACGTCGCCGGAGTGGAACCAGCCGCCGCGGAAGGCCTGCTCGGTCGCCTCCGGGTTCTCGAAGTAGCCTTTCATGACCACGTTGCCGCGCATCACGACCTCGCCCATCGTCTCGCCGTCCGCAGGCACGTTCTTCAGCTCCTCGTCGACGACGCGGACCTCGCCGGCCAGCGAGTTGGGGTAGCCCTGGCGGGCCCGGAGGCGCGCCTGCTGCTCTGGCGGCAGCTCCTTGAACCCGGCCGCCGCCACGTTGATCGTGAAGGGTCCGTAGGTCTCGGTCAGGCCGTAGACGTGCTCGAGCTGGAAGCCGAGCTCGGACATCTGGGAGATGATCGTCGGCGAAGGCGGCGCCCCGGCGGTGAAGAGCCGGACGGGCCGCTCGAGCTTTTTCGCGTGCGGGTCGTTGACCAGCATGATCAGGACCGTCGGGGCGGCGCAGAAGCCGCTCGCCTCGCCCCGGGCGAACAACCCCCAGACCTCGGCGGGGTCGATCTTCGGGATGCAGATGCTGCGACAGCCGACGGCGGCCATCCCCCAGGTGAAGGTCCAGCCGTTGCAGTGGAACATGGGCAGCGTCCACAGGTAGCTGGAGTCCTTGTCGAGCTTCAGGTCGTTGACCATCGCCATCGCGTTCAGGTAGGCGCCGCGGTGGTGGTACATGACCCCCTTGGGGCGCCCGGTGGTGCCGGAGGTGTAGTCGATCGCGATCGTCTCGTACTCGTCCTCGAGCCATGTCTCGACCGGCTCCTCGGAGCCGGAGGCTAAAAGGGCCTCGAACTCGGGGCCCAGCCGGATGCGGCGGACGTCCCCGGGCACGGCCGCCAGCTGTGGCTCGAGGTCGGGCGAGACGAAGATGAAGCTCGAGCCGGAGTGCTCGACGATGTAGGCGATCTCGTCCGGCGAGAGTCGGGTGTTGATCGCGACCAGGATCCCACCGGCCTGCGGGACGCCGAAGTGAGCTAGCAGGAGCGGTTCGGAGTTCCAGGCCAGAAAGGCGACCCGGTCGCCCTTCTCTAGGCCCGACGCGCGGAGCGCCGAGGCGAGGCGGCGGGAGCGGCCGCGGAACTCCCTCCAGTTGTAGCTGACGCTCCCGTCGACCACCGCCTCGCGGTCCGCGTAGACCTCGCCGGCGCGCTCGATCCAATTGATTGGCGTGAGCTCCTCTCGGAAGACGCTGGTGGCGCTCTTCTCAGTGATCATGGCTGCCTCGAAATTATCCCTCCACGCGGCGGAGCCGCTTCGACTTCAACTCCGAGCGCGGGAGGGTGCCGGCGGGGACCTCGCGCGAATCGACCCGCGCGCTCAGCGCCTGACGCAGCTCGGCGGACAGGCGCTCCGAGAGGCCCGGCGACGGGGCCGTGACCTCGAACAGCAGGGTCACCTCGTCCATCCGCCTCACCGTCCGCTGCTCGATCAGGAACTCGTCGACCTCGGGATGGCGGCGGACGATCTCCTCGACCTGGCTCGGGTAGAGGTTGACACCACGGACGGTGAACATGTCGTCGACGCGGCCGAGAATGCCGCCCTCGAGCTTGGCGAACTGGCTTCCGCAGGCGCAGGGCGCCTCGCTCAACCGGACTCGGTCGCCGGTCCGGTAGCGGATCAGGGGCGAGCCCCAGCGGCCCAGGTTGGTGGCGATCAGCTCGCCATCGGGGGACACCTCGAAGATGAACTCGGTCTGGACCAGGTGGAGGCCGCCGCCGGCCGCGCAGCCGAAGCCGGTGGGACCTAGCTCGGTCATGCCCGAGTGGTCGTAGACGCGCGCGCCGAAGGACCGTTCGATCAGCTCCCGGGTGGCGCTGATGCTGCCTCCCGGCTCGCCCGCGCAGATCACGGCCCGGACCGCGGAATCCGCCAGCGGCAGTCCCAGCTCCCCGGCCACCTCCGCCAACCGCAGCGCGTAGGTGGGCGTGCAGCAGATGGCGGTGGCGCCCAGCTCGAGGATCGCCCGAGCCCGTTGCTCCGACGTCATCGCCCCGCCCGAGATCGCCATGGCGCCCAGCCGCTCAGCACCGCAGAAAGCGGACCAGAAGCCGATGAAAGGGCCGAAGGAGAAGGCGCAGAAGACCCGGTCCCGAGGACCGACGCCGGCGGCCGGGAAGACGTGCTCCGCCCACACCCGCTCCCACCACTCCCAGGACTCGGCCGTGTCCAGCCAGCGCAGCGGCCGGGTGCCACTGGAGCCCGAGGTTTGGTGGAGTCGGACGTAGTGGTCGATCGGGTAGGTCAGGTTGCTGCCGAAGGGTGGCTCGGCCTCCTGGTCGGCGACGATCTCCGCCTTGCTCAGCAGCGGCAGGCGCTGGAAGTCCTCCCAGCTTTCGACCAGGTGCAGGCGATCCCGATAGAAGGGGTTGCGGGCCAGCACCTCCGGCAGCCGCTCGCGCAGGCGCCGGAGCTGGTCAGCTCGGATCGCGTCGGGGGAGACGGAGGATGCGCGCATAGTCCTCGGGGGTGTCGATGTCGTCGGGCAGGCCCTGGGCCGGAACAGTATCCAGCAGCTCAGGGCGGGAGCCGAGCAGCTGGCGGGCGCCGGCATCCCCGTCGAGCTTCATCAGCTCCGGCCAGAGGGAGCGTTCGAGCACCACCGGCGGGCGCCAGTCGCCGCCGTAGGAGGCGGCCACGGCGGGGCGGGACTCGTCGCCGCGCCAGGCCCGGAGCAGCATCTCGACCGTGCGGCCGCCGACCAGCGGCTGGTCGCCGAGGAGGATGCAGGCGCCGGCCGCGGTCGCGGGCAGGTTCTCGAGCCCGATCTTCAGCGACGAAGCTTGGCCGGCCGCCGCCCCCGGGTTGTGGATCAAGGTGGCGAGCCCATCCAGGGCGGCGGCCACCTCGGGCCGCGAGTAGACGGCCCAGATGCCCTGGCAGCCGCCCTCGGCGGCCGCGCTGACCGCGTAGCGGACCAGGGGCACGCCCTCGTAGTCGAGCAGCAGCTTGTCGCTGCCGGCCTCCTTCATCCGGGTACCGGCGCCCGCCGCCAGGACCAGGCCTGCAACCGGCAGCGCCCAGGCCGCCAGCCGGTCGGCGGGCGGGCGGCTGCTGTTCAGCCATTCGGCCTCGGCCCCCGCCTGCCACGCTCGCGCGACGAAGTCCCGCATCCGGGAGCCGTCCGACTCGCAGACCAGGACCCGGCGGTCCTTGAGGGCGCCCAGCTCGGGCAGCTCGTCGGGCACCCCCAGCAGCCCCAGGCCGGAGCAGTCGGCGCGGTTGCGCAGGTGCGTGAGGGCCGCGCCGAGGTCTGCCGCGGCGGCGACCACCACGTGGGGATCGTCGGGCTCTCGAAAGACGCGACCCCGCATCGGGTAGTCGAGGGGGCTCAGGAAGAGGACGCTCACGTCGCACGTAAAGTAGTCGAGTGCCGGTGATCGGAGCGCACGTGGAGGCGCGCAAGGGGCTGTACAACGCTTTTCCCAACGCCGTCCTGCTGGGAGCCGACGCCATCCAGATCCACCCCACCCCGCCTGGCTTCTGGGGCTCGCCCAAGCCCAGTGACCGCCGGCCGGCCGCCCTTCTACTTCCACGCCGTCTACCTGATCAACCTGGCCAGCGACGACGGCAAGGTCAACCCACGCTCCGAGTCGACGCTGGCCGGCTACCTCGCCGCCGCGGACCGGCTGGGCATCGACGGCGTCATCTTCCACGTCGGCTCCCACCGCGGCACCGGCTTCGAGGCCGCCCTGCCCGGCATCACGGGGCGGATGCAGCGCGCCCTGGAGCGGGCGGACCCGAAGCGTTCCCGCCTCCTGATCGAGAACAACGCCGGAGCCGGTGACTCGGTGGGCAGGCGCTTCGAGGAGATCCGGGCGATGCTGGACGCCCTCGGCGGCGACCAGCGCGTGCGAGCCTGCTTCGACACCTGCCACGCCTTCGCCTCCGGGTACGACCTGCGGACCGAGGAGACGGCACGGCAGACCATCGACGAATGGGAAAGGGTCGTCGGCGTGGACACCCTGGAGGTGGTGCACACCAACGACTCCCTGACCGGGCTCGGCTCCAACCGCGACCGCCACGCCAACATCGGCCAGGGCGAGATCGGCGAGGAGGGCTTCCGGGCGCTGCTCCACGACCCCAGGCTGGCGAAGGTGCCCTTCATCCTCGAGGTGCCCGGCTTCGAGGGCCTGGGCCCGGATGCGGAGAACGTGGCGATCCTGCGTCGCCTGGCGGCGTAGACAGGAAAGGCCGCGTTTAAGCGCGGAAACCTGCGCGGAAACGCACTTTGGGGCTGTTTCCGCGCGGAAAACGGCCCTAGCGGCCCGCCCGCACCTCTTTCATCGTCTTGCCGGAGGCCTGGTACTTGACCGCCGTCATCTCCGCCAGGATCGCCAGGGCGGTCTCCTCGGCGCCCCGGCCGCCCAGGTCGAGGCCGATCGGGCCGTGCACCTTCTCCAGCTGCTCGTCCGTGAAGCCCTCCGACCGGAGCTCGTCGAGGCGGTTCTGGTTGGTTTTGCGGCTGCCGATGGCGCCGATGTAGCGCACGTCCTTGCCGACCACCGAGCGCAGCGCGGGCAGGTCGAACTTGGGGTCGTGGGTGAGGATGACGACGTAGGTCGAGCGGTCCAGGGTGATCCCAGCCAGCGTCTCGTCCGGCCAGCCGACCAGGATCTCGTCGGCCTCGGGGAAGCGCTCGGCGGTGGCGAACTTGGCCCGGGCGTCGATGACGGTGACCCGGTAGCCGAGCAGCTTGGCCAGCCGGTGGAGCGGGATGGCGATGTGGATCGCGCCGATGATCACCAGCTGCGGGGCGCGGCGGTGGGGCTCGATGAACCAGTCCCCGTCTCGGGTTGGAGCGTCCGCCGCCGGGACGCGCTCGAGCAGCTGCACCTCCCCGGTCTCCAGGTTGGTGCGCAGCTCCGCCGGGCGTTCGGACTCGATCAGCTCGATCAGCCTCAGGTGCTCCGGACCGACCGGCTGGATCATCACCTCGACGTGGCCGCCGCAGGCCAGCCCGACCTCGAAGGCGACGTCGTCCGCGACACCGTAGGGCACCAGGCGGGCCTGGCCGGCTTTGAGGACGCGCTGCGCCTCTTCGAAGACGTCGCCCTCGATGCAGCCGTTGGAGACCGACCCGGCCATCCGGCCCGAGCTCGAGACGACCATCTTCGAACCCAGCGGCCGCGGGCTCGAGCCCCAGGTCTCCACCACCGTGGCCAGCGCCACCCGATCGCCTGCCGCGGTCCAGCTCTTGACCTCTTCCAGCACCTCTCTCACCCGCGGTTGACCCTCCTATCCAGCGAAGCCAGCTTGCGGCCGAGCTCGTCCAGCGCCTGCAGGTTGTGGGCTGCCATGAACTCGTCGGTGTGGGGCAGCGCTGCCGCCATCCCGCGGGTCAGTGGCTCGTAGCCCTCCGAGCCCAGCAACGGGTTCAGCCAGATCAGGCGGTGCGCCTGCCTGCGCAGCCGGGCGAGCTCGTGGGCGAGCACCGACGGGTCGCCCCGGTCCCAGCCGTCGCTGATCAGGATCACCACCGCGCCATGCCCGAGGACCCGCCTTGCCCACTTCCGGTTGAACTCGTGCAGGGCCTCCCCTATTCGAGTGCCGCCGCTGAAGTCGTGGACGGAATGGCCCACTCCCTCCAGCGCCCGGTCCACGTCCCGGCGCCGCAGCTGGCGGGTGATCCGGGTGAGGCGGGTCGAGAAGACGAAGGTCTCGACCTCCTCCCGGCGGGCAACGGCATGAGCGAAGATCAGCAGCTGTCGCGAGTAGCGCTCCATGGAGCCGCTGACGTCGCAGAGCAGGACCAGGGGGCGCCGCCGGATCCGCGGCTGCCGGTGGAGCAGGCGCACCAGCTCGCCGCTGGAGCGGACCGCCTGCCGCGAGGTTCGGCGGAGGTCGATGGCGCCGCTCCGCGCCGGTGTGAGGCGTCGGGTGCGCTTCTCGGCCATCCGCCAGGGCGCCTGGGCGAGCAGGCGGCGAACCTGCTCGGACTCCTGCCAGGTCAGCTGGTCGAAGCTCTTCTGGCGCAGCAGCTCCTCGGCGCTGTACCCGGAGCTGCTGGCCGTGACGCTGCGCTCGTCCTGGCGGGCCAGCTCCGACTGTGGCAGCCCGAGCTCCTTCAGCCAGGCCTTGGCGCGCTCGGGGTCCATGGGCAGCGAGCGGCTGCGGCCGGGGATGGCACCGGCCAGGATCCGGGGGTCGGGGGGCGCCCAATAGATGTCGAAGGCGGCGTCGAAGAGCTGCAGCTCGTCCTTCCGGGTCACGAAGACGGTGCGCAGCGTCTCCCGGAAGTCGGTCTCAGACGCGAGGTCGATGAGGTTGAGCGCCACCGTGGCGTCCTTCAGGCGGCCGGGACCCGCGTCAAGACCAGCGTCATGGAGGAGTCGCGCGAAGCCGGCCAGGCGCGAGAGGAGCTCTGGTCGGCCGGTCTCAGGCACCCTGCGCGCGCTGGACCAGGGCGGGGATCGCCTCCCGCGCCCGCTCCAGGTCCTCCTGGTACTTGAGCGCCGCGCCCAGCGTCGCCTCGACCAGGCTCGCGTCGACGCTGCGCGCTCCCAGCGCGCTGAGCGAGCGTGCCCAGTCCAGCGTCTCGGCCACGCCGGGCAGCTTGTAGAGGTCCATCTCGCGCAGGCCGCTCACCAGCAGGGCGACCTGGCGGGCGAGACCGGCGGCGGCCTCGGGGACCCGTGCCTCCACGATCGAGACCTCCTTCTCCAGGTCCGGGTAATCGATCCAGTGGTAGAGGCAGCGGCGCTTGAGCGCGTCGTGAACCTCACGGGTCCGGTTGGAGGTGACGACCACGAAGGGCGGACGCTTGGCGGTGACGGTCCCCAGCTCGGGGATGGAGATCTGGAAGTCGCTGAGCAGCTCCAGCAGGAAGGCCTCGAACTCCTCGTCCGAGCGATCGATCTCGTCGATCAACAACACCGGCGGCACCGGGTCTTCGTTGTCGATCGCGTCCAGCAGGGGGCGGCGGAGCAGGAACTCGGGGCTGAAGATCTCCCTCTCCGCCTGGGCGCGGTCGGCTCCTTCGCCGAGCAGGCGGATGTGGAGCAGCTGGCGCGGATAGTTCCACTCGTAGGCCGCATGGGCGAGGTCGATGCCCTCGTAGCACTGGAGCCGGATCAGGCGCGCGCCGAGGACCTCTGCCATGACCTTGGCCGCCTCGGTCTTCCCCACGCCGGCCTCGCCTTCGATGAAGAGGGGCTTGCCCAGTTTCAAGGCGAGGTAGATCGACGTCGCCAGGGGCCGGTCGCCGATGTACCGGTGCGACGCCAGCCGCGCCAGGACGTCGTCGATGGAGTCGATTTCAGGCATGCAGATTCACACCGTAGCGTACCCAGGGAGCCGCCAATTCCCGGCGGCCCACTCGGCGGAAGCAAAGGGACGGTGCCGGCGGGCCCGGCACCGTCCCCAGGAAAGGTTCCCCCCTCTTACGCTGAGGCTTGCTCGATGGCGCGGCGCGTCAGCACCCGCGCCAGGTGCTTCTTGTAATCGGCGCTGGCCCGCAGGTCGGCCGAGGGGTTGAGGCCGTCCGAGGCGTGCTCGGCCGCATCGGCCGGCGAGGCGCCGGAGGCGAGCGCCTGCTCGACGGCGGTCGAACGCACCGGCGTGGGTCCGACGTTGGTGAGCCCGATCCGCCAGCCGCCGTCGACCTTCTGGGCCGCAGCTCCCACGATCGCCCAGTCGAAGAGCCGGCGGCGGAACTTGATGTACTTGTGCGGGCCGTTGGCAATCGGGAAGACCACCTCGCAGACCAGCTCGTCGTGCTCGAGCGGGGTGGTGAAGATGTCCTTGAAGAAGTCTTTGGCCGCGTGGCGCCGCTTGTTGGTGACGATCTCGGCGTCGAGAATCAGCGCCAGGGTCGGGTAGTCGCCGGCCGCGTCGGCGTGGGCCATGACGCCACCGATGCTGCCCAGGTTGCGGACCTGGTTGTCGCCGACCTCGTCGGCGACCTCGGCCAGGATGGGCAGGTTCTGCTTGACGGTGTCGCTGTTCTGGAGCTGGACGTGGCGCACCAGCGCGCCCACGCGGAGCTTGCCGCCCTCGACGGTGATGTAGTCGAGCTCCTTGATCGGATTGATGTCGACCAGGGCGCTGGGCTGGGAGAGCCGGAGGCGCATGAGCGGGATCAAGCTGTGGCCGCCGGCCAGCACCTTGGCATCCTCGCCGAAGCGCTGCAGCAGCTCTGAGGCCTGTTGGACGGAGGTCGCCCTCTCGTACTCGAAAGCGGCTGGGATCATGCCTGCGCTCCTCCCCCTCCATTGGCGGAGGTCGCGCTTACTCCGCGCGCCTCCTTGATCTGCTTCCAGAGCCGGTCCGGGCTGGCCGGCATGTCGACGTGGGTGATCCCGAAGGGCGAGACGGCGTCGGTGATGGCGTTGATCACCGCCACGCTGGCGGCAATCGTTCCCGCCTCGCCGATGCCTTTCACGCCGAGGTCGTTGACAGGTGTCGGCGTCACCGTGCTGTCGAGCTGGATGTCGGGGATCTCGACCGCCGTCGGCACCATGTAGTCGAGCATCGTGCCCGTCCGCAGCTGACCTGACGCCTCGTCGTAGGCGACGTCCTCGAAGAGCGCCTGGGAAAAGCCCTGGACGATCCCCCCGTGCAGCTGGCCTTCGACGACCATCGGGTTGATGACGTTGCCGCAGTCGTCGACGGCCACGTACTTCTCGAACTTGACCGAGCCCGTCTCGGGGTCCACCTCGACGACCGCGATGTGGGCGCCGAACGGCCAGACCAGGTTGGGCGGGTCGAAGTAGGCCACGGCCTCCAGGCCGTGCTCCATGCCTTCCGGGAGGCCGGCCCCATAGGCCGCGAAGGCTACCTCACCCATCGCCTTGGCCTTCTCCGGGCTGCCCTTGACGTGGAACTTGCCCTGGTCGAAGACGATGTCCTCCTCGGCCGCTTCCAGCATGTGCGCCGCAAGCTTCTTGGCCTTGTCCACGACCCGCTGGGAGGCGCGGTGGATGGCCATGCCGCCCACCGCCAGGCTGCGGCTCCCGTAGGTCCCGTAACCGAAGCTGGGTCCCTCGTTGGTGTCGCCGTGGCGAATCTCCACCTGCTCGTAGGGCACACCCAGGGTGTCCGCGACGATCTGGGCGAAGGTGGTCTCGTGCCCCTGTCCGTGGGAGTGGGTGCCGGTGTAGACCGCTACCGAGCCGGTCGGGTGGACCCTGACCTGCGCGGATTCGACCAGCGCCACGCCGGCCGTGGCGCCGGCGAGCGCGCTGGGACCGAACCCGCAGAGCTCGATCCAGGTCGAAACGCCGATGCCCAGGTAGCGGCCCTTGCCGCGAAGGTCGGCCTGGCGCTTGCGGAGCTCGTCGTAACCGGCGATCGACATCGCCTTGGCCAGTGACTTCTCGTAGTCGCCGGAGTCGATGACGAGGCCGAAGTTCTGTGTGTAGGGGAACTCCGAGGCCTGGATGAAATTCTTCCTGCGCAGCTCGATGGGATCCATCCCGATCTCCTGCGCGAGCCGGTCGAGCATCCGCTCGACCAGGTGAGTGGCCTCGGGCCGGCCGGCCCCGCGGTAGGGGTCGGTCGGCACCTTGTTGGTCAGCACGCCGACCGTGCGGGCGGAGATGCCCTGCCAGTGGTAGGCGCCACCGGCCATGACGCAGGCGCAGGCCTGGAAGGCGCCGAAGGTGCCGTGGTAGGCGCCGAGGTCGAGGTACTGAGTCAGGCGCATCCCGAGCAGCGTGCCGTCCTTCTTGGCGGCCACTTCCACGTCGAAGATCTGGCCTCGCCCGTGCGTCGTGTTCTGGATGCTCTCGGTGCGCGTCTCGATCCACTTGACCGGCCGCCCGCCCATCCGGGCCATCGCCGGCACCAGGTAGTCCTCCGGGTAGGGGCTGATCTTGCTGCCGAAGCCGCCGCCGACGTCCTGGGAGATCACCCGCACGGAGCTCTCGGGAAGACTCAGGGCGCCGCCCACGAAGAGCCGGATGAAGTGCGGGTTCTGGTTCGACATCCAGATCGTCAGCCGCTTGTCGAAGGTGTCGTACTCGGCCAGTACCCCGCGCGTCTCCATCGGCGTGGGAGCCAGGCGCTGCTGGAGGATCCTCTCCTTGACCACCACCTCGGCGCTGCCGAAGGCGGAGTCGGTGGCCTCCCAGGGCACCAGGGTCATGTCCCAGCCCAGGTTGTCGGCGAGGTCCGTGTGGGCCTTCGGGCTGTTCGGTTCCAGGGCCTTCTCGAGGTCGCCCACCGCGGGGAGGACGTCGTAGTCGACCTGGACCAGGTTGGCCGCGTCATCCGCCGCGGACTTGGTGTCCGCCAGCACCACGGCGACGATCTCGCCCTGGTAGGCCGCCTCGCCGGAGGCGATCGGGAAGCGGTCGGGGACTGTCTTCTTCTCGGGCGCGAAGGCCGCCACGGTCGGGTGCGTCCCTGCCACCTGGCCCTGGAAGTCCTTGGCGGTGTAAACGGCTCGCACGCCCGCTGCGGCCTTGGCCTCGGTGAGGTCGATCTTCTGGATCTTGGCGTGCGCGTACGGACTGCGGACGAAGGTCGCGTAGACCTGCCCCGGCCGGTTCAGGTCGTCGATGTAGCGGCCGTGCCCGGAGACCAGCCGGGGGTCTTCGCGGCGATGGATCTTGGCGCCGATCAGCTGGGTGACGGCCATCGCTACTCCCCTCCCGCGGCGACCGGTGTCCCGGCGCCCTTGGCGGCTCCCATCTTCTGAGCGGCGTCCTTGACGGACTTGATGATGTTGACGTAGCCCGTGCAGCGGCAGAGGTTGCCCTCGAGGCCCTTGCGGATCTCATCGTCGGTCGGGTTCGGGTTCTGCGAGAGCAGGTAGACGCCGGCCATGATGAAGCCGGGCGTGCAATAGCCGCACTGCAGCCCGTGGTTGTCCCAGAAGGCCTGCTGCAGCGGGTGCAGCTGGTCGCCGGTGGCGAGGCCTTCGATGGTCTCAACCTCGGCATCCTGGGCCTGGACCGCGAAGAGCGTGCAGGACTTCACGGCCTTGCCGTCGACCAGCACCGTGCAGGCGCCGCATTGCGACGTGTCACACCCGATGTGAGTGCCGGTCAGGCCCGCCACGTCTCGGAGGTAGTGGACGAGAAGGAGCCTGGGCTCGACCTCATCCTCACGGCGTGAGCCGTTAACCGTCAACGCGACCTTTCGTTTCATAGGCTCCTCCGAGGTGGCGGTTGGAGATCGCAAAAATCGAACTTGGTCCGCTAACGACGCGCCCTGGCCCGAAGCCCCCCAAACCCCTGTTGATGCGGCCCGGCCCGGACGCGGGTTTGATTATAGTCAGGCCCTAGGAGCCCTTCCCTTTGCTGATCGAGAACTCCTTCCAGGTCGACGCGCCGCCGGACCGCGTCTACGCCTTTTTGCTGGACGTCAACCGCGTCGTCGGCTGCGTCCCCGGCGCGGAGCTGTCCGAGGTCGTCGACCCCACCACCTTCAAGGGCAAGGTGAAGATCAAGGTCGGTCCGGTGACGGTCGCCTACGCGGGGACGGCGCGGATCGTCGACCGCGACGAGGCCAATCGCACGGCGACGCTCTCGGGGGAGGGTCGCGAGACCACCGGCCCGGGCAATGCACGGGCGACGGCGAAAATGAAGGTGACCGAGGAGGGTGGCGCATCGCGCGTCGACGTGAGCACCGACTTCACGGTCGCCGGTCGCGTGGCACAGTTCGGGCGCGGCCTGATGGAGGACGTCTCCAAGTCGCTGGTCGCGCAGATGGCGGCCTGCATCAAGGCCAAGCTGGAAACGCCCGAGATCCCTGCCGCGGAGCAGCCTGCGGCGCCGCCGGCAGAAGCCCCGAGCAGCACTCCGGCTCCGCCCGCGCCGGCCCTGCAGTCCAAGCCGGTCAACGCGCTGGCGCTGTTCTGGTCAGTGCTGGTCGCCCGGCTGCGCCGGCTTTTCAGCCGGCAGCCCGCTCAGCCCAGGTAGAGGCCGACCACCAGGTCGCGGTTGACGTAGGCCAGCGGCCACAGCAGTGGTGGTGCGTCAACGCCGACCACGGTCAGGCTGGCGTCGAGCACCGGGAAGAACTTGGCCTTGAAGAGCATGTCGCGATGCATCCTGGGGTCGGCGGCGGCGGGGAACTCGACCGCGCCCTTGATGCTGAACTGCGTCCCCTGGAAGAAGACGAAGCGGCGGCTCATCTCCATCGTCTGGTCGGGCGGGGGCGGCTCCACGTCGTGGGTGCGCAAAGCGCCGACCTGGAGCTTGGAGAGGACGCCCTCACCGATGGCCTGCAGGCGCGGCGCGCCCGGCAGCATCGGCGTCGTCGAGAGGTTGCGGATGGTCACATAGGGCTCAGGGTCGTTGAGCACCGCTTGGACCCGGCCGCGCACCGCCATCTCGCCCGCCACGACCTGGTAGTGAGTGAAAGCTTCGATCCTCCACCAGACGGCCTCGACATTGATCAAAGCGCGTAGAGGATACTCCGGGCGGTGAAGGTCGAAGAAGCACGGCGGAAGATCGAGGAAGGAAGGTCGCTGAACGCTTTCATATCCCTCACCGACGAGACCGGGGACGGCCCGGTGGTGGCGGTCAAAGACCTGGTCGACGTGCGCGGGACGGTGACCACGGCGGGCAGTGTCCTGCTCCCCTCCGAGCCGGCGTCGACCGACGCGGTCCTGATCGGCGAGCTGCGCCGGCATGGCTGCGTGATGGTCGGCAAGACGAACCTGCACGAGTGGGCCTTCGGCATCACCAGCAACAACCCCCACCACGGGCCGGTTCGCAACCCGGCCGACCCGGACCGGATCCCCGGTGGCTCCTCGGGCGGTTCCGCGGCGGCCGTCGTCGCCGGGATGTGCGATTGGGCGGTCGGATCCGACACCGGCGGCTCGATCCGGATCCCGGCCGGACTCTGCGGCTGCGTGGGCATCAAACCGACCCTGGGCATGGTCAGCACCGAGGGCGTCTTCCCGCTCAGCCGCTCGCTGGACACGATGGGTCCGCTCGCCCCGGACGTCCGGACGGCCGCCCGCGCGCTGGAGATGATGTCCGGGCTCGGCGGCCTGGTGCCGGGCGAGCTGCGGGGCAGCTACAGCGTGGCCATGCCCGCGGGCTGGTTCGACGACCTCGACGAGGAGACCTCACGGGCCTGGGGGCAGGTGGCGCACAACCTCCGGCCGATCGACTTCCCGGGCTGGAAGGAGCTCGGCGAGCCGGGCAGCGTGATCCTCTACGCCGAAGCCGCGCAGCTTCACCGAGAGCGGGTCGGGAGCCACCCCGAGAAGTTCGGCAAGGACGTCCTGGCCAACCTCCAGCGCGGGCTGGAAGTGACCGCAGCGGACTACCTGCAGGCGCTGGAGGACCGGGAGCGCCTCTCGGACCAGGTCGAGGAAGCGCTGGCCGGAGTCGACGCGATCTTGGTCCCCGCCACGCCGCGGGTGGCGCCCCGCATCGACGACTCGGAAGGCGTGCGGCCGGTGGTGACACGGTTCACGCGTCCCTTCAACGTGACCGGGCAGCCGGTCGTCACCATCCCGGCGCCGGTGGCGGGCCTGCCGGTGGGGATCCAGGTGGTGGGGCGCTTCGGCGAGGATGCGCTGGTGGCCGAGGTCGCGGCCTGGCTGGAGGAGACCTGGAAGGCTAGGCGGTCGGGCTGAGGCGGCCGTCCTTGATGGTCGCCACCTGCAGCCAGCTGGCCGGGAGGCCGAGGTGGTCCCTGGCGGAGAAGCTGAAGGTCCCCGCGGCGGTCGGCAGCGACAGCTTCTCCAGGGCCGCGTCGATCGCTGCCGGATCCGCCGAGCCGGCCTTCGCGATCGCGGCCAGCAGCAGGCGAGCGCCCGCGTAGCCGTCGAACGCCGCCTGGGAGGGGTAGTAGTGCTGAGCCCGTTGGAAGGCGCTCGCCATGCCCGCGACCTGCTTCTGGACCGCGGGCGGGACGGGAGGCGACCCGGCCAAGACTGAGGCCGTGACCTCCATCAGCGCGCCCTGGCCCAGCTCGCCGGTCGATTTGAGGAAGTCGGTGCTGGAGCGCGCGCCGGAGAGGAGCAACGGGGCCTCCAGCCCGGAGTCCTTCCAGGCCCGGGTCAGCAGTGGCGCAGCCGAACCGCCGCCCCAAGCAACCAGGAGCTTCGCCGAGGAGGCTCGGACCCGGTTCAGGAGCGGACCGAAGTCGGTCGTCGCGGGGTCGAACTGCTCGTCGTCGACGACTGCGGTCCCAAACCGCGAGGCGTCGGCCTTGAGTGTCGCCAGGGCCTGGTCGGAGAAGGGGTCGCCGGCCGGGTGGGCAACGGCCAGGCCGCTCCGCTTCGAGGCCTGCGCGTAGACCAGCATCCGCTCCGCACTCCGGCTGGCGGAAGGGACGCCCAGGAACACGTTCGAGCGCATGCCGCGCCCGCTCATGACTACGGTGTCAAAGCCGGAGAGCGACACCACCGGCAACCGGGTGGCCGGCGCCAGCGCCAGCTCGCCGGAGGCGAACAAGGGACCGATGATCCCTGCCGGTCGGCGGACGGCCAGCCGGCTGAGCGCCGCCGGCACCAGCGCGGCGTTCCCGGAGTCGTCCTCCACGCTCAGTTGAACGCGATGGCCTGAGAGCCCGCCCCCGGCGTTGGCCTCGTCGACGGCCTGCTGGGCGCCCAGCGAGGCGTCGATGGCGAGGGAATGGTCGATGCCGGTCAAGGAGGTCAGCATCCCGATCGTGATCGTCCCGGAGGGCAGGCCGGGCGCCGGCGCGGGGTTGCTGCAGGCGACGGTGAGCGCGGCCGCGAGCAGGACGTGGATCATCCTCAGCTTCACTGTCGGCTGCCAATTAAAACACCGACCCCGCCTGCCTAAGATGGGATTCGCCTTGCAGTCGAAGGAAGAGCTGGTCGGAGTCTTCAGCCGCAACGCCGACGCCTACCGCAAGCGCCTCGACGAGGCGATGCGGAAAGGCCAGGCGGCAGGACGGGATCAGATCCTGGACCACCTCAAGCCCCGGCCGGGGATGCGCATCCTCGACCTCGCCTGCGGCCCTGGAACTCTCACCATCCCCATGGCCCTGGAGCTCGGCGGCGACGGCGAGGTGGTCGGCGTCGACCTGGCCGATGGCATGCTCGCCGCCGCCCGGCAGTCGATCGCCGGCCGCAGCCTGCCGGTCCGCTTCCTGCGCATGGACGCCGAGAACCTGCAGTTCCAACCCGCCACCTTTGACGCCGTCGGCTGTGGACACGGTCTCCACTTCCTGCCCAACCTCGGCCGAGCGCTGCGCGAGGTGCGCCGCGTCCTCAAGCCGCGGGGGCGGTTCGCGGCCAGCATCCCGCCCCCCGAGAGCGCGCCCAGCCCCGCGGCCGAGGCCTACCGGGCGGTCTTCGACCACGAGCTCGGTGAGCTTCCCGCGCAGCCTGCGCTGGAGGCGACCCGGAGGACGGTGAACGACCTGGACCGCTTCCAGGCGGCCGCCGTGCAGGCCGGCTTTCGCCTCGTCGAGACCGAGCTGGTCGAGGTGGAGACGACCTGGGACGGACCCGCCCACTACGCCGAGATCAACTCCAACTGGTGGAGCTACGCCTCGCGGCTCGAGGACGTCGAGCCCGACCGCCGCCGCCGCATTCTGGATAAGGCGGAGAAGGCCGTGCGCGACGTCACCGGCGAGCAGCCCTTCTCGGTGACCTCCGCCGCCCACGTCCTTCGCGCCGAGGCCTAGCAGGATGCTGAAAAAGGCCGTCGGCGCTTTGGCGCCCATGCGCCCGATGCGTGCGTCACCTTCTGCGGTGCTCGCTTACGCAGCTGTGCTGCGCTCGCTGTGTCCGCATTCCCCACCCTTCGGGCGGGGACCCCTATCCAAGTCGACGCTTCCTTCGCCTCGAACGCCTGAGCACCAAACGGCTGCGTCGCTCGGCGACGGGCTTGCCTCCGGTCGCTGGCCGCCCCTTTTCAGCACCCTGCTGGGCCCGCGGTGCGCGAGCTGACCCTCCTGGAGGCCGTCCGGGAGGCACTCCGGGAGGAGCTGGAACGAGATCCCCGGGTGCTCGTCTTCGGCGAGGACGTGGGCCGGCTGGGTGGCGTCTTCCGCGCCACCGAAGGCCTGCAGTCGCGCTTCGGCACGGATCGGGTGGTCGATACCCCGATGGCCGAACTCTCCATCGCCGGACTGGCGGTGGGCCTGGCCATGCGCGGCCTGCGGCCGGTCGCGGAGATCCAGTTCGCCGACTTCATCCACGCGGCGGCAGACCACCTGGTCGGGGAAGCTGCCAAGATCCGCTACCGGACCGCCGGTGACTGGACCTGCCCGCTGGTGCTGCGCACCGCCTACGGTGGCGGCTTTCGGGGCGGTCCCTACCACTCGCAGTCGGTCGAGGCCTTCTACGCCCATGTCCCCGGTCTCAAAGTGGTCGCGCCGGCCTTCCCGGCCGACGCGAAAGGCCTGCTGACCGCCTCCATCCGGGATCCGGACCCGGTCCTCTTCCTCGAGCACAAGCTGACCTACCGGCGCGTCCGCGGGCCGGTGCCGGAAGGTGAGCACCTGGAGGAGATCGGACGGGCTCGGGTGGTCCGTACCGGGGACCAGGTGACGATCTGCGCCTACGGGATGATGCTGCACGAGTCGCTGGCGGCGGCCGAGGCGCTGGCCGCCGAGGGAGTCGAGGCGGAGGTCCTCGACCTGCGGACTCTGCTCCCGCTGGACCGGGACGCGATCCTCGCCTCTGTTCGCCGAACTGGCCGCCTCTGCGTCGTGCACGAGGACACCCTGACCATGGGGCTCGGCGCCGAGGTGGCGGCGCTGGTCTGCGAGGCAGCCTTCGAGGAGCTGAAGGCGCCTCCGGTGCGGGTGGCCATGGCCGACATCGGCGGCATCCCCGTCTCCGACCCCCAGGAGGACGCCGCGATCCCAGACCGGCACCGGATCGCGGCGGCTGTGCGCGGCTTGGCCGGCCGCAGCTCCAGGCGCGGTCGATCCGCGGCGCCGGCGGCTTACGACGCGGTAATCCCGGCCGCGGCGTCGGTGCTGGAGGTGGCTCTGCCAGCCGAGCACCTGGAGCGCGTGCTGGCCGCGGTGGTCGAGGCCTGCGGCCGCTTCCCCGCCTGCAATGCCGAGTTCACCTGGGACGGAATCCGCCTGCACCCGGAGGTCCGGCTCGACCTCGACCTGGGGCCCCACGCCCCCGCCCGGGGCGGCGGCACCTTCACGGTCGTCGACTACGGGGCCGGGTCCTCGCTCCTCGGCCTGCCTGCGGTCCGGCCGGGGCAGACCGCCGCGCTCCGGGTGGGCTCCGTCCGCCAGGGCCGCGCCTGGCTGGCGCTGAGCGTCGACCACCGGGCGGTCGACGGCGGCGAGGCCGGCCGCTTTCTCGGCTGCGTCAAGGAGCTGCTCGAGGCATGAACCTGGTCGAGGCCTACCGGGTGATGGCGCTGGCCCGGCGGCTGGACGAGCGGATGTGGCGGCTGGCGCGGGCGGGCCGGGCCCACTTCGCGGTGCCCTGCGCCGGCCACGAGGCGATCGGCGCCGGCTATGCGCTGGCGCTCCGGCCGGGCTTCGACTTCATTGCGCCCCATTACCGCGACCTCTCCGCCATGCTCGCGCTGGGCATGGCGCCCGAGGAGGCTTTGCTGAGCTTCTTCGGGAAGGCCGACGACCCCAACTCCGCCGGTCGCCAGCCGTACGCGCACTGGAGCTCGAGCCGGCTCCGGGTGCTGCCCCAGCAGGGCCCGCAGCCGAACCACGTCAGTCACGCTGTCGGCGCCGCCTGGGGCAGCCGGCTGCTGGGCGAAGGCTCCGTCACCTGGGTCGCCTTCGGCGACGGTGGTGCGCAGAAGGGCGAGGTCCACGAGGCCATGAACTTCGCCGCCATCCACCGGCTGCCGGTCGTGTTCTGCATCGAGGACAACCGCTAAGATGCCCGGGGTCGCGGTCGACGGGATGGACGTCGAGTCCGTCCACGAGGCCGCCGTGAAGGCAATCGAGCGCGCTCGAGCGGGGGACGGGCCGACGCTGGTCGTGGCGAGCTGCTACCGGTTCCTGGGCAACACCTCCAACGACGACGACAGCCGTTACCGCGACCCGGCCGAGGTCCAGGAGGCGCAGCGCCGGGACCCTCTGCTCCTCCTCCGAGAGCGCATCGACCCGGCCCGGGCGGAGGCCCTCGACGAGGAGGCCTTGACAGCGGCCGAGGAGGCTGCCGAGTGGGCCGAGGCGCAGCCCTACGGCGATCCCGAGACGATCGCGCGACATACCTACGCATAGCGGGGGTGGTGGGGCATAATTGCCCCCCATGTTTCGGAGCCGGCGGCTCCTGGTGCCCCTCGTCCTGCTCGTCCTGACCGCCTGCAGCGGCAGCACGCCGGCCCAGGTTGCCAAGAAAGTCCCCGTCATCTCCGAGATCATCCCCGTGCCCACGCCGACGCCGGAGACGCCGGTCATCCCTAGCGGGCCGGCGCAGTACCGGGCGCCAGGTGGACACGCTGATCGCACGAGCCCACCGCGGCAACTTGAACGCGCTCTTCGTGCAGGTCCGCAAGCGCGGTGACGCCTACTTCCGCAAGGGCGTGGAGCCACCCGCCAGCGACCTGCTCGACGTGCCCGGACACCCCAACTTCGACCCCCTCTCCTATCTGATCCAGCGGGCCCATACGGCCAACCCGCCGCTGGAGGTGCACGCCTGGCTGAACACCTTCTTCGTGGGCCAGTCGAGCGAGGTCTTCCAGCTCTATGGAGACACCTGGGGAAACCTGAAATTCGACGGCGGGAACGATGGCTACGGCTACCTGGACCCGGGCGTGCCCGAGGTCCGCGCCTATACCAAAGAGGTCTTCATGGAGGTCGTCCGCCGCTACAGCGTGGACGGGGTCCACATGGACTTCGTCCGCTACCCCGACGGCGGCGACTGGGGCTACACGCAGATCTCCGTGGATCGCTTCAACCGTGAATACCAGCGGACCGGCCGGCCCCAACCCGACGACTGGCAGTGGTCGCAGTGGCGGCGGGACCAGGTCACCGCCTTCGTCCAGTCGCTGCACGACGCGATCGTCAAGACACGGCCTTCGGTCAAGCTCAGCGGCGCCCTGATCGCTTACGGCAGCGGGCCCCAGAGCGACGCCGACTGGGTGAGCTCGCGGACCTTCACCGACGTCTACCAGGACTGGGCGACCTGGTTCCGGCTCGGCTACCTCGACCTGGGCGTCCCGATGAATTACGACCGCGACTCCAGCCCCAAACAGCAGACCTGGTTCCGGAACTGGACCAACTGGGAGAAGGACCACCAGGGAAAGGGCCACCTGCTGGTCGGGGTGGGCGCCTTCCTCAACTACCCCGAGTACACCATCGCCCAGATCCGGGCGGCGCTGGCGCCGACCCCGGCCGGGAACAGGCCCCTGGGAGTGGCGATCTACTCCTACGCGTCGACCAGCCTCTACGGAACCGACGATTTCTACCTGGCCCCGCTGGACCAGGGCTATCTGCCCCGCCAGCCGTACGCGCCGGACACCAACCCGAAGGCCCTGGCGGACCGGGCGGCACAGTTCAACGAGTGGTTCTACACGGCACTCTCCACCCCCTCCACGTACCAGGACCCGGCCCTGGGCAAGGTGCCCACGACGCCGGTCTTCCTGAAGCCGGCGCCCGTGCCGCAGTCCGGCTAGAGCCGGTTCAGGTCGGTCTTGATCCGGCCGCTGAAGGAGACCTGCTGGGGGCCCGGAAGCTTTCAGGCCGCTGCTCGAGCCGATGTCCAGCCAGTAGCGGTTCTTCGAGTTGACGCTGCCGACGTAATGCACGGCGCCGGTCGCCGAGCCCGGCGGTAGGCTGGGGATCTTCGAGAAATCGATCGTGAAGTCGAGCGGCCCGGTCAGCGTGGAGTCGATGACCGCGGCCTGGCGACCGGCTACGGCCTCGTCCCGGACGTACTTGTTGTGGGCGGTGAGGCTGAAAGCGCCGGTGCCGTAGGGGTTCGGGCGCTGGTAGGTCTTGTCCCAGCTGTCGCCCGGCTTCACCGGGTGGCCGGGCAGGATCGGCGTCAGCTGATCGGGGCCGGGCAGGCTGGGCAGGCGCCCGCCCAGCTGGGCTCCGGACCCGGCCAGGATGCGCCCGTCGGCCCCGATCTTGAGCTTGACCGGGCCGGGCTTGGTGGTCAGCGCCGCGCCGCTCGAGTCGGTGATGGTGTCTGTTGTCAGGGTCACTCCGGCCGTGCCGGCCCTGTCGACCGCGTCTACCCTGAGGGTCTCGGAGACCCGCTGGTCGGAGTTCACGGGCAGCTGCGAGGAGCCCGCGGTGAGGGTGCCGGAGACGACCGTGTGGACCTGGTAGTGGATGCTCTGGCCGGCCTGCAAACCAGTCGTGAAAGCCCTCGCCTTCACCGTGCCGGGGAACTCGCAACCGACGACTAACAGGGCCGAGGCGAGAGCCGCGATCCAGCGGCTCATCAATTTCGATGCTGCCACAATTGCTTCTGTCAAGTGGATTTCCTGCTCCCCAGGCTGGCCGACACGCTGGTCGAAGCCACCGTCTCCCGCTGGCTGAAGCGGACAGGGGAAAAGGTCTCGAAGGGGGAACCGCTGGTCGAGGTCGAGACCGACAAGGTCAACTCCGAGCTCGAGGCCCCCGTCGAGGGCGTGCTCAACGAGATCCTGGTGCCCGAGGGCGAGACCGCGCCGGTCGGGGCGGTGCTGGCGCGGATAACTGAAGCCGGCGAGGCAGCTGATACGTCGCGCGAGGCCAAGGCCCCCGCAACCGCGGCGGCCGCCAGGGGGGTAGGCCGCGCGCAGTCCGAGCCGAGCACGGCCGACAGGGGGGACGTCCCCCCTTCCGAGGGCGGGCTCTCGACGATGCGGCGGCGGATCGCGGAGCGCATGCAGGAGGCGCGCGCCACCATCCCCCAGGGCGCCTGCCGCAAGGGGGGCTGGACGGCGTACTTCGTGAAGGCCCTGGCCATGGCTGCCGGCGCCGACTCGATCGGCGTCGCCGTCGAGGTCCCGGAGGGCCTGCTGGTCCCGGTTGTCAAGGGCGCGACCACCAGCTCGACGCAGGAGATCTCGGCGCGCGTCGGCGACCTCGCCGAGCGAGCCCGTCAGAACCGCCTTCAGCCGGCCGAGGTGAGCGGCGGCGCCTTCACCGTGACCAACGTCGGCGGCGGCGGCGCGCTGCTGGCCTTCCCGCTCGTCAACCCCGGCCAGCCCGGCATCCTGGCGCCGGGCGCGGTCGGCTCCGACGGCCATTGCTTCGTCACCTTCTGCTACGACCGCCGCGCCTACGACGACTACGCCGCCGACCGGCTGCTGGCGCGCGTGGAAGAGGAGCTGGCCCGGCTTTGACCGACCTCCTGGACCGCATCCGGGCGGTGGTCGGGGAGGCCAACGTCATCGTCGACACGCGGCTCGAGGATTACGAGCACGACGGGACCTTTCTCCAGCACGAGCTGACCGCGGCCGTCCTTCCCGCCGGCACGGAGGAGGTGGCCCAGGTTGTGAAGCTCTGCGCCGAAACGCGCACGCCGCTCACCACCCGAGGCGCCGGCAGCGGCCTGGTCGGGGGCCCGGTGCCGCTGTCGGGCGGCCTCGTGCTGAGCCTGGAGCGGCTGACCCAGCTCGAGATCGACGCGCCCAACCTGATGGCGGTGGCGGGTGCAGGCGTGGTCAACGGCAATCTGGACGCGGCCGCCGCCGAGGCTGGCCTGATGTACCCGCCGGACCCGGCCAGCAAGGAGATCTCGACGATCGGCGGCAACGTCGCCTGCAACTCCGGCGGGCCCCACTGCCTGAAATACGGGCTGACCGCCGACTACGTCGTGGGCATGACCGTGGTCCTGGCGGACGGCAGCGTGCTCAAGCTTGGCGGCCGGATCCGCAAGCGCTCCTCCGGCTACCGGCTGCTGCACCTCTTCATCGGCTCCGAGGGCACCCTCGGGATCGTCACCGAGGTGATCGTCAAGCTGGTGCCGCGCCCGCGCCACCAGGCGACGGCGATGGTCGGCTTCGCCAGCATCGAGGACGCCGCGGCGGCCGTGCGCCGGGTGCTCCACTCCGGCCACCTGCCGGCAGCGCTGGAGATGATGAACCAGGAGGCCCTGGAGTACGTCGGGCACTTCCTGCCGGCCGGCTTCAAGCCCGGCCACGAAGCGGTCCTGATCATCGAGCAGGACGGAAACGATCGCGAGCAGGTGCTCCTGCAGCTGGCCGAGATGGTCGAGATCCTGGACGGCATAGACAACCGGGTGGCCCAGTCGGAGGCCGAACGGGAAGGGATCTGGAACGCGCGTCGCCAGTTCGGCCAGGTGCTGGTGCAGCTCCGCAAGAACGTCTTCAGCGAGGATGTCGCGGTGCCGATCTCGATGATCCCGGAGATGGTCCACCGCTTCCACGCTTTGGGCTTGAAGCACGGCGTCGCGATGCCGACCGTGGCCCACGCCGGTGACGGGAACCTCCACCCGGCACTGGTTTTCGACGAGGAGCAGCGGCAGCTGGTCGGGCCGATCGCCGCTCAGATCTTCCGGGACGCGGTCGAGCTGGGGGGCACGATCTCGGCAGAGCACGGGCTGGGAGCTCTCAAGCGCGACTTCGCCGCTCTCGAGCACAGCGCCGAGGAGATCGCCTGGTGGCGCCGCCTGAAGGATCTCTACGACCCCTTGGGCATCCTGAACCCGCACAAGATCTTCCCGGAGCAGCCGGCGGACGATCACTTCCTCGACCAGCAGCCGGGCTGGGGCCGCAAGCTCGCGAGCGGGCGGGACCGTTCGGAGGTCGCCACCTGACCATCCCCCTCGGGCCGAGCGGCCTGATCGAAGCCCCCGACCACATGGAGACCGAGCGGCTCCTGCTGCGGCAGTTCCTGGAGGCGGACGTCGACCACTACTCCCGGATCACCTCGGACCCCGAGGTGATGCGCTACATCGGCGACGGCCGGACGCTGACCAGGGAGGAGACCTGGCGGGCGATGGCCACGGCGCTCGGGCACTGGGTGCTGCGCGGCTACGGGCTTTACGCGGCCGAGGAGAAGCAGACCGGGCGCTTCGTCGGCCGGGTCGGGCTGATCAACCCGGAAGGCTGGCCCGGTCTCGAGGCGGGCTGGATGATCGGCCGCGAGCACTGGGGACGCGGCTTCGCCACCGAGGCCGGCGCGGCCGTGGTCCGCATGGCCTACCAGGTCCTCGGCGCCACGCACGTGATCAGCCTGATCCGGCCCGAGAACGTCGCCTCGATCCGGGTGGCGGAGAAGCTGGGGCACATCTACTCGTACGTCTCGCCGCTCCCACTCGAGCAGACGCTGAAGCTCTAACCGGGTCTGCTAAGCTCTCAGCGATGTCCTTCGCTAAGAGCGAAACGCCGGAGCTGATCGCGGCGATGCTGGGCGCGATCCTCCGCCGGGAGCGCGAGGCTGCGGGGTCGACGCTGGCCGAGACCGCAGCGGCCGCCGGCCTCTCCCCCGCCTACCTGTCGGAGGTCGAGCGCGGACGCAAGGAGATCTCGGTCGAGCGCCTGCTGACCCTGGCCAGGACGCTCCGGACCTCGGTCGCCACCATCTACCGGGAGCTCGCCGCCGGACTCGACGGATCGGAGGCGATCGCCGTCCCGGCCGACCCCCAGCAGCGGCTCCGGATGGCTGCCACCGTGCTCAGCCCGCAGTCGCTGCAAACCGTCGCCGACTTCAGCCACTACCTGCTCCTGCGCGAGGCCACCCCGGCCCGCCGCCGGATCGGGTTTCAGCCACCCGGAGGTTAGTTCGCGAATGTTCGTCCCCATGGTCGTCGAGCAAAACGGGCGCGGAGACCGCGCCTTCGACATCTACTCGCGCCTGCTGCGCGACCGGATCGTCTTCCTGGGCACCGAGATCGACGACCAGGTCGCCAACGTCGTCGTCAGCCAGCTGCTCCTGCTGGCGGCCGAGGACCCGGAGAAGGACGTCCAGCTCTACATCAACTCGCCGGGTGGTCTCAGCTACGCCGGCATGGCGATCTACGACGCCATCCAGTACATCGAGCCCGAGGTCTCGACGATCTGCGTCGGGATGGGGATGTCGGCGGCCGCGATGGTGCTGGCCGGCGGCGCCAAGGGCAAGCGGCTGGCGCTGCCGAGCGCACGGGTGATGATCCACCAGGGCTCCGCGGGCATGCGCGGGGCGCCCAGCGACATGGAGATCCAGCTCCGGGAGACGCTCGCCATCACCGACCGGATGACGCGGATCCTGGCCCATCACACCGGGCAGACCTACGAGCGCGTCAAGAAGGACATCGACCGGGACTATTTCATGACCGCCGAAGAAGCCAGGGAGTACGGGCTGATCGACGCGGTGATCGAGCCGCGGAGGGGCTTGCCGCTGCTCCAGGAGCTGGCCGGCAAAGCCGGCTAGCGCTCACCCGTATCCGCACGTCTGGCGCCAGGCGCGCTCTAAACAGGCGCTGCTTCGGCTCCATCGGCGCCAAAAGTGCGAATTGAGGGGAACTAGCCCGTAGTCTCCCGGCGGTCGACCACGCGCTTCGCCTTCCCCTCGCTGCGCGGGAGGACGCCCTTTGACAGGACCGTGACCTCCGCCGTCAGCCCGATCATCTCCTTGATCCGCTCCTGCGCGGCCAGGGCCAGGTGCTCGCGGTTGGCGCCCGGCTCCGACTCGACCAGCACCTGCATCGTGTCGTGGCGTTTCTCCGACCTGTCGACCACCAGCTGGTAGTTGCCGGTCAGCCCGGGGATGGCGAGCAGGATCTCCTCGACCATGCTGGGAAAGACATTGACGCCCCGCACGATCAGCATGTCGTCGGTCCGCCCGCGCAGCTTCGAGATCCGCCGGAAGGGGCTGCCGCAGGCGCAGGGCTCGTCGATCAGCATGACCAGGTCGCGCGTCCGGTAGCGGACGATCGGGGAGGCGCGCCGGGTCAGGCTGGTCAGGACCAGCTCGCCCTCCTCGCCAGGGCGTGAGGGCCGGCCCGTCTCGGGGTCGACCGACTCGGCCAGGAAATGATCCTCGAAGACGTGCAGGCCTTCGTGCTCGTGGCATTCCACCGCCACGCCCGGGCCGCCCAGCTCGGTCAGGCCGAAGATGTCGAACGCCTCCAGGCCGAGGCCGCTCTCGATCTGACGGCGCATGCCCTCCGTCCAGGGCTCGGCGCCGAAGAACCCGACCCGCAGCTTGAGCGGCTGCCGGACCTTCTCGGCGGCCAGCGCCTCGGCCAGGACGAGGGCGTAAGAGGGGGTGCAGGCGAGGACGGTGGCGCCCAGGTCCTGGAGCAGCATCACCTGCCTGGCGGTCACGCCGGAGGAAGTCGGCACCACTGTGCAGCCGATCCGCTCGGCACCGAGGTGGAACCCCAGCCCGCCCGTGAAGAGCCCGTAGCCGTACGCGTTCTGGACCACGTCGTCGGCCGTGACGTCGCCCATCCGGAGGACCCGCTCCATGCATTCCGCCCAGATCTCCAAATCGCCGCGCGTGTAGCCGGTCACCACGGGCTTCCCGGTCGTACCGCTCGACATGTGGAGCCGCACCAGCTCCTGGTTGGGGACCGCGAGCAGGCCCGCGGGGTAGTTGTCGCGGAAGTCGTCCTTGACCGTGAAGGGCACCTCGGCCAGCTGGTCGAGGGAGGTCAGCGGCTGGGCCGGGAGCCGCTTCCCGTAGAACTCGACCCGCGGCCGGAGGTAAGAGAACAGCTCGTTGAGCTTGTCCAGCGTCGTCCGCTCGGCGACGGCCACGGGCAAGATTATGATCGCGGCATGGCACGCTCCGACCGCCGCCTCTACCCCTGGGCCGTGCAGGGAAGGGTCACCCCCCTGACGGTCACCCACGCCAAGGGCAGCTACTTCTGGGACGCCGACGGGAACCGCTGGCTCGACATGTGCGCCCAGCTCGCCTACGTCAACATCGGCCACGGCCATCCGCGGGTGGTGGAGGCGATCCAGCGCCAGGCGGAGACGCTGCCGGTCATCGCGCCCGACCACACCAGCCCGCCCGCCAGCCGGCTCGCCGAGATGCTGGCAGAGGTAACCCCCGGCCGCCTCTCCCAGACCTTCTTCACCAACGGCGGCGCGGAGGCCAACGAGCACGCCATCCGGATGGCGCGCGCGGCGACCGGCCGGCAGAAGATCGTGACCCGCTACCAGAGCTACCACGGCGCCACCGCCGCGGCGATGGCCGCCACCGGCGACAACCGGCGGATCTTCTCCGAGCCGCACCTGCCGGGCGGGTTCGTGAAGACCCTCGACCCCTACCGGTACCGCTGCCCCTTCTGCGCCAAGGAGTCGAAGTGCACGCTCGCCTGCGCGGACGCCGTCGAGCAGACGGTGGAGGGCGAGGGGCCGGAGACGGTGGCCGCCATCCTCCTCGAGCCGGTGACCGGTTACAGCGGCATCGTCCCGGCGCCCGACGGTTACCTGAAGCGCCTGCGCGAGCTCTGCGACCGCCATGGGATCCTGCTCATCTTCGACGAGGTCATCGACGGCTTCTGCCGGACCGGCAAGTGGTTCGCCTCCGAGCACTGGGGCGTGGAGCCTGACATCATGACCGTCGCCAAGGGAATCACCTCCGGCTACGTCCCGCTCGGTGCGGCCATCGTGTCAGACCGCGTCGCCGCCTTCTTCGAGGACCACTACCTGGGCTCCGGCCTCACCTACGCTGCCCACCCGCTGGCCTGTGCGGCCGGGGTGGCGACGCTCGAGGTGTACCTCGAGGAAGAGCTCGCCGACCGGGCCGAGCGCCTGGGAAAACGACTGCTGACCCGGCTTCACCAGATCTACGTCAAGCATCCGAGCGTAGGCGACGTCCGCGGCCTCGGGCTGCTGGCGGCCATCGAGCTGGTGAAGGACCGCGACACTCGGGAACCCTTCACCCCCCAGCGCAGCGAGGTCCGGAACGACCAGATGACGGAGGTCGTCAAGGCCGTCTGGGCCAAGGGGGTGCGGCCCGCCTTCCGCTGGAACCTGGTCATCATCGCGCCGCCGCTGACGATCTCCGAGGAGGAGCTGGACGAGGGCCTCGACGCGATCGAGGCCGGCCTGGAGGTGGCGGACCGCCTGGTCGCGAAGGCGGCCGTTTAACCGTTCGCGGGAGGCTCCGACTCCACCCTCTCGGCCACCTGCTTGAGGATCTCAAACGGGTGGGCGCCCATCACCAGGAAGCGCATGCCGAACACGTGGGCCGGGATGGCGTTGATCCCGACCTGGACCGCCTCCCGGCGGTTGGCGTCGAGCAACTCTTCGTAGCGGCCCTCCTCCAGGGCTGCGCCCAGCTCGTCCGCGTCCAGGCCCTGCTCAGCCCCGATCCTCTTCAGGTGGTCGAGACTGGCCAGGTCGGCGGTCCGCTCCCAGTAAGCCTTGAAGAGCGCCTTGTGCATCGCCTCGAAGCGGTCGTGGTCGCGAGCGAATTCGGCCGCCGCCAGCGCCAGCCGGCTGTTGATCAGGCGCCCGCCGCGCTTCATCACCAGTCCCTCTTGCTCGGCCATGGCCACGTACGGAGCCGCCGCGATTCGCGTCAGGTAGGAGGGCGGGAAGTACTCCTCGAAGGACATCCCCTGCGCCGGGACGTCGGGGTGCAGCTCGTAGGGGTGCGCCCCCATCACCAGGTAGCGAAGGCCGAAGACGTGCGCCGGGATGGCGTTGATCCCGACCTGGGTCGCCTCCCGGCGATTGGCGTCGAGCAGGTCTTCGTAGCGCCCGTCGCTGAGCGCCCTGCCCATCTGCTCGGGGTCAAGACCGTGCTCAGCGCCGATCCGCTTCAGGTCCTCGACATTGGCACTGGCCTCGACCTCGAAGGTGACGGCCTCGCCACCGTTGAGCGAGTCGAAGTTGAGCGAGCTGTCAAGGCCGCTGCGATGGAAGAAGTACTCCTTGCCATCCTCCGCGGCGATGAATCCGAAGCCCCGGTCGTTGACGACCTTCTTGACGGTTCCGTTCGGCATCTGTCCGATTCCCCTGTTCCCTTCTCTGAATTCCTGAGCTAACGAACCGCGCGGGTCTGGAGAGAAGGACACGGACCACGGCGACCGCCACCCCACATCCGGGGGGAATTGATCTCACTCTAGCAAAGACCCAGGTGGCTTCCGACTCCACCCTCCAATTCCGGTAGCCTCAGCTTTCATGACTGCCCGGGTCGCCTGCCTGAGCCCCTACAGCCAGGAAACCGTGCGGGAGCTTTTCAAGGGACGCCACCAGGTCGAGGTCGTCCTGGTGCCCGACCCGCCCGCCCAGCAGGCCGTGCTGGAGGCCACCCAGGAGGCGCACCTGGTCATCGCCGACAAGCGCCACAAGCACCGCATCGACCGGCGGGTGCTGGAGAACATGCGCAACTGCCTGCTCATCCAGCAGGCCGCGGTCGGCTTCGACGCGATCGACCACCGGGCCGCCGCGGAGTACGGGATCCCGGTCGCCAACGCGGCCGGCTACAACCGCGACGCGGTCGCCGACTGGACGGTGATGGCGATCCTCAACATCCTCCGCAAAGGCGCCTACGGCGACCGCCTCGTACGGGACGGCGCCTGGTTGCGGGAGGAGCTGCTCGGCCATGAGCTGGGCGCGCTGACCGTGGGCATCGTCGGGCTCGGTAATGTCGGCGGCACGGTGGCGCGGCGCCTCGACGGTTTCGGCTCGAGCCTGCTCTTCACCGATCCCGATCCGACCCGAGACCATCCCGGCGCGAAGCGCGTGGGCCTTGACGAACTGCTCCGGACGGCGGACGTGGTCTGCCTGCACGTCCCGCTGGACGTCGAGACCCGGGGCCTGATCGGCGCGGAGGCGCTGGCGGCCCTGAAGCCGGGAGCGATCCTGGTCAACGCCGCCAGGGGCCCTCTGGTGGACGAGGCCGCGCTCGTCGAGGCGCTCGGCTCGGGCCGCCTGGCGGGCGCCGCCCTGGACGTCTACGAGGTCGAGCCCCTGCCCGCCGGGTCGCCATTGCGCGACTTCGACAACGTGTTCCTCTCGCCGCACATCGGTGGCGGCACGCTGGAAGC
>VBHN01000049.1:40343-47535 GCA_005881155.1 Chloroflexota bacterium
CGAGCCGCCCGTCAATGTGGTCAACGCAGTGCTGGTCGCGCAGAAGTGAACCGGCTCAGGGAGCTCTGGGACGGCCGCGCGACCTACGGGGGCTGGCTGACCCTGCCGGGAACCGTCAGCGCGGAGATCGTCGGCCGCGCGGGCTACGACTGGGTCTGCATCGACACCCAGCACGGCCTGATCGGCTACGACCTGATGGTGCCGATGCTGCAGGCGCTGACCGCGGCCGGCAGTGCCACCTTCGTGCGCGTCGCCTGGAACGAGCCGGCCACGATCATGAAGACGCTCGACGCAGGCGCCGAGGGCGTCATCGTCCCCATGGTCAACACGGTCGAGCAGGCGCGGGCCGCGGTGGGCGCCTGCCGTTACGCGCCGAAGGGGTACCGCAGCTGGGGGCCGATTCGGCCCCGCCTGCTCGACCCCTCCTACTCGGTCGACAGCGCCCAGGAGGTGGTCTGCGCGGTGATGTGCGAGACCGTCGAGGCCATCGGCAACCTGGACCGGATCCTGGAGGTGCCCGGCATCGACGCTGTCTTCGTCGGTCCGAACGACCTCGCCGTCTCGATGGGCATTCGCGGATCCAGCTACGCGGGTGAGAACCCGGAGCACCGGGCCGCCATGGAGCGCATCGGCGCCGCCTGCGCTGCGCGCGGGATCACAGCCGGGATCATGTGCGGCTCGCCCGAGGTCGCCCAGCAGTGGCGCGGCCTCGGCTTCAGGATGCTCGCGATCGAGTCCGACGCCCGCCTGCTCGCGCGCGGCGCCGAGTCGGATGCGCACCGCTGCCGCGAGCTGGAGGCTGCCACCAGCCCGCGATGATAGACACCAGCCTGCTGGCAGCACTGGCGCGCTACGACACTCCCACGCTCAGCAACGCGATCGAGACCTTCGACGTCCGCAACCGCGACGACGGCTACACCAGCCACCAGGTCCGCTGCCTGTTCCCGGAGCTGCCCGCAGTGGTCGGCTACGCGGCCACCGTCACCGTGCGCAGCCACGAGCCGCCGCTCAACGCGCTGGAGCCCGCCGTGCTCTGGAGGCACGTGCAGTCGGTTACCGCGCCGCGGATCCTGGTCGCGCAGGACCTCGACGACCCGGAGGGCGTGGGCGCGATGTGGGGCGAGGTGCAGGCGACCATCTTCAAGGCGCTCGGCTGCGTGGCGATCGTCACCGATGGCGTGGTGCGGGACCTGCCCGAGGTGCAGGCCATGGGCCTCCAGCTCTATGCGGCCGGCACCACCGCTTCTCATGCCTACGCGCACTTCGAGTCCGCCGGCCACACGGTCACCATCGGCGGTCTCGCGGTCCGGCCCGGCGACCTGCTGCATGCCGACCGCCACGGGGTGCTGCTGATCCCGGACGGGATCGCTGCCCAGCTGCCCGAGGCGGCAGACAAGATCATCGCCCGCGAGCAGAAGCTGGTCCGCTGGATCCGCTCCAAGGACTTCGACCCGGACCGGCTCGACGAGATGAGGAACGTCGAGCATTGAGCGCCCCCAACGGACTACCGAGCCGCCGTTTGCTGGAAGGTCAGGGGGGTGGCCGCGCGGAGGCTAGCCGAGCACGGCCAACAGGGGGGACATCCCCCCTCAACACTTGAGCCTCCCCAGCCGCAGGCTGCTGGAGGGCAAAGACCGCGCAGCCGCCCGCGCGATGCTGAAGGGGATCGGCTTCGACGACCACGCGCTGAGCCTGCCCCAGGTGATGGTCTCCCACGCCTGGATCGAGACCATGCCCTGCAACTACAACCAGCGCGACCTGGCCGCGGCGGTCAAAGAAGGGGTGCGGGCCGCCGGGGGAACGCCGCAGGAGGTCAACACCATCGCCATCTCGGACGGGGTGACGATGGGCACCGAGGGCATGAAGACCTCGCTGGTGAGCCGCGAGCTGGTCGCCGACTCGATCGAGCTGGTCGCCCGCGGGCACTACTTCGACGCGCTGGCCTGCGTCGTCGGCTGCGACAAGACGATTCCCGCCGGCGCCATGGCGCTGGCCCGCGTCAACCGGCCCGGCCTGGTGCTCTACAGCGGCTCCATCGCCTACGGCCACTGGCGGGGCCGCGACCTGGCGATCGCCGACACCTTCGAGGCGATCGGCGCCGAAGCCGCCGGCCGGATCAGCGCCGAAGAGCTGAAGGAGATCGAGGACGCCACCTGTCCCGGCGCCGGCGCCTGCGGCGGGCAGTACACCGCCAACACCATGGCGATGGTGATGGAGGTGCTCGGCCTCTCCCCCTTCGGCTACAACACCATCCCGGCGATGGACGCCAAGAAGCGGCCCGCCTCGGTGGAGGCAGGCCGGCTGCTGATGGAGGTGCTGGCCGCCGACCGGAGGCCCTCCGCGATCCTCACCCGCAGCTCCTTCGAGAACGCGATCGCGGCCGCGGCCGCGTCGGGCGGCTCGACCAACGTCGCGCTCCACATCCCGGCCATCGCGGCCGAGGTCGGGATCGAGATCAGCATTGACGATATCGACCGGATCAGCCGGCGGACGCCGCTGATCGCGGACATGAAGCCCTGGGGCCGGTACTTCGCGGTCGATCTCTACAACGCCGGCGGCATCGGGCTCGTCACCAAGAGGCTGATCGAGGGCGGCTTCATCGACGGGTCCACCCTGACCGTAACCGGCCGAACGCTCGCCGAGGAGTGCGAGCGGGTCGTCGAGGTGCCCGGCCAGGAGGTGGTGCACAGGGTCGACGATGCCCTCGCCGCCGAGGGCGGGCTGGTGATCCTGCGCGGCAACCTGGCGCCCGAGGGCGCCATCGCCAAGGTGACCGCCCACACCATGCGCTCCTTCACCGGGACCGCCAGGGTCTTCGACGACGAGGACCACGCGCTCGACGCCGTGCTGCGCGGAGGCGCCGGCCCCGGCGACGTGGTCGTCATCCGCTACGAGGGGCCGCGCGGAGGGCCGGGCATGCCGGAGATGCTCTCGGTGACCGCCGCGATCGTGGGCAAGGGCTGGGGCGAGCAGGTGGCGCTGGTCACCGACGGCCGGTTCAGCGGCGGCACCAATGGCCTGATGGTCGGCCACGTGGCGCCGGAGGCGGCGCTGGGCGGGCCGCTGGCCGTGGTCCGCGACGGCGACCGGGTCAGCATCGACGTCGACGGCCGGCGGCTGCAGCTGGAAGGCGTCGACGTCGCCGACCGGATGCGCGATTGGCGTCCGCGGGTTGCGCCCTATGCCACGGGCGTGATGGCGAAGTACGCTGCCCTGGTCGGCTCGGCGGCGACCGGCGCCGTGACGCGGCCGCCGGGCACGCCGGTGCTGTCGCCCGCGCGCTGACCGCCCGGTTTTCCCGTCCCGACGCATTCCGCGCGGAAACGCTGTGCCTTAGTTGGGGTACCCCGCCGGCGTTCCGCCCGTCTGGACCGCGTAGCCGGTGAAGGTTCCCGCCCCTCCCACGTCGGGAGCGTCGTGGGAGTAAGCGATGTGTGCCCAGCCCTGCTGGTCGGTGTCGACGGCGAAGTCATCCAGCAGCTGCCGGCCGCCGGTGCAGGAGATGCCGCCCTCGCAGACCGCGCCGGCGTGCACCGGCATCAGCTGCAGAGCCGAGGACCAACCTGTCGCCGTGCTGGTGGGATTCTGGGCGAAGTACACATACCAGGTGGAGTTCGCGCCGTTGGCGCCGTAGAAGACCAGGTCGACGCCGTTCGAGGTCGCGACCAGCCAGGGGAAGATCTGGTTCGAAGGCGAGCTGCTGACGGCCCCGGAGCAGGTCCAGGTGACCCCGTGATCGGCCGAGGTGGCGGTGAAGATCCGCGTGTCGTCAGACCAGGCGTACCAGAGGTTGCCGTTGGGCGCCACCGAGACGTTCGGGAAGTTGTGGTTGAGGTTGGTGTTCGCACCCGCCGTGCTGCAGGGGATCGGCCGGTCGGTCCAGGTCGAGCCACCGTCGTTGGAGACGGCCAGAAAGGCCTCGTTGTAGGCCGTGCCGGCGGCTGTGGAGGCCGCCACGAAGGTTTGGTAGGCCCAGAACTGGCCCGCCGTCGCGCCGGCCGTGTTGCGCCGGTCGATCGCGAGGTTGCCGAGCTCGTTATTGGTCGCCTTGTAGTCGGTCACCGGGATCGCCTGCGAGACCTCGACGTAGCTGGTGCCGCCGTTGTCCGAGCGAAGCACGTCGATCTCGCTGGTGGTGATGTCATGGAAGCTCAGCAGCGAGGTGGCCGCGCCGTAGGCCGCGATCCATTCGCGGTCGTCACCGGGCAGTCCGCCCTGGACCGGCATGTTGGTGAAGGTGGCCCCGTTGTCGGTCGAATGGGCCACCGCGACCGAGCCGAGGTTGAGGCTGGCGACGTAGAGCGTGTAGTTGCCGCTAGGGCCTGGCGCGCTCGCCCAGGCCGAGTCGATGTCGCCCCCCGAGGCGCCGAAGCCGGCGACCCCGTTGGGCTGGCCGGCGTACTGGATCGAGCAGGCTTGGGCGCCCGAGCCGCCGGCCTGGCCGATCCCGCGCCAGCCGTCGCTGCCGCCGCCGAGGCCCCGCTCGGAGCCGACGAAGACGTTGTTGGCGGCTGACACGTGCGCCGTCGGCTCGCCGTCCTGGTTGGTCCCGCAGCCGGAAGACCCGGCGACCGCGGAGGAGATCTGTCCGAAGGAGAAGGTCCCCGAGGTGGCAGCCGCCGCCAGCCCATGGCGAGCATGCGGCCTGGCCGCTCCCAGGCCGAACAGCAGGCCGGCGAGCAGCACGACGGAGCCCCCGAGGGCGACCCAACGAGAACTGAGCATTCCGTACCCCCTAATCAGTAGTACCGCTAATGGTATAGCGGTACTGCCAGCAAAAGGGGTGGCTACATTAGGGCCTTTTCGGACTCGGTGTCGAAGAGGTGGAGGCGGCGCATGTCGACGCCCAGCCGCACCCGGTCGCCCGGCGCGACCTTGAGGGCGGGATCGACGCGGGCGGTGATGGCGTCGCCGCCGACGATGCCGTAGAGGAACTGGTCGGAGCCCAGCACCTCGACCACCTCGACCTTGAGATCGAGGCCGCCGTGCCCCTCGCGGGCGTGCTCGTCGAGGGCCTCCGGGCGGATGCCGAGGATCCCCTTCTCGACGCCGGGCGCGCGCGGAAGCTCGAGCTCGAAGCCGGAGGCCTTGGCCGTGGTGCCGTTGACCGTGACGGGGATGAAGTTCATGGTCGGGCTGCCGATGAAGCCCGCGACGTACATGTTGGCCGGGTTGTCGTAGATCTCACGCGGTGGCGCGACCTGCTGCAGGATCCCGTCCCGCATCACGGCGATCCGGTCGCCCATGGTCATCGCCTCGACCTGGTCGTGCGTGACGTAGATGAAGGTGGCGTGGAGCGCACGATGCTGCTTCTGGAGCTCGATCCGGGTCTGCACGCGGAGCTTGGCGTCGAGGTTGGAGAGCGGCTCGTCGAGCAGGAAGACCTGCGGCTCGCGGACGATGGCCCGGCCGAGGGCGACGCGCTGGCGCTGGCCGCCGGACAGCTGGCGGGGCTTGCGCTTGAGGAGCGGGCCCAGCTCCAGGATCTTGGCCGCGTCATTTACGCGGCGGTCGATGTCCGCGCGAGGGGTTCCGCGCATCTTGAGGCCAAAAGCCATGTTGTCGTACACGCTCATGTGCGGGTAGAGCGCGTAGGACTGGAACACCATGGCGATGTCGCGATCGCGCGGGGGCATGTCGTTGACGACCCGGTCACCGATCTTGATCTGCCCCTCGGTGATGTCCTCGAGGCCGGCCAGCATCCGGAGCGCGGTCGATTTGCCGCAGCCGGAGGGTCCGACCAGGACCATGAACTCGGTGTCCTTGACTTCGAGGCTCAGGTTGTTGACGGCGAGGGTGTCCCCGGCGAACCGCTTGGTGACGTTTTCGTAGCTCACAGATGCCATGGCGGGCTAATGCTAGATCTAATCCAGGATCCCGGTTCCCAGCCCGCGAGCGTAGGAGTCGGCGAAGAAGGCACAGGCGAGGGCGACGGGCGCCACCCCCAGCAGCACGGCGGCAAAGGTCGGCCCGGTCTCGCCGAGGTCGGTGCTGAGCAGCCCGATCCCGGCCATGAGGGTCGTCTGCTGCTGGCTCTGGATGAGCGTGAAGGAGTAGAGGAAGTCGTTGAAGACGATGGCGACGGCGAAGAGCCCGACCGCCGCCAGGGCGGGGCCCGACAGCGGCAGCAGCAGCCAGGTCAGGAGGCTGAGCGGCGAGGCGCCCTCGACGCGCGCCACGTCCAGCAGGTCGCGCGGCAGGGAGCGGAAGAAGGACCAGAGCACCCAGGTGCCGAAGGGGATCACCAGGCTGGGGAAGGTCGCGACCAGCGCCAGCGGCGAGTTCAGGAGGTGCAAGCGCGCCATCTCCCGGACCAGCGGGATGAAGAGCACCCCCTGCGGGACCAAGTAGGTGGCGAAGAAGACGAGCACCAGGCTCCGGCTGTAGGGCACCGAGAGGAAGGCCAGCGCGTAGGCGGCGAGAGCGCTGGCGAGCAGGCTGATGCAGACCGTGCCGACCAGGACGAGGGCGGTGTTCAGCATCCAGTCCCGGAAGGTCCCGTTCGCGAAGAGACCCGTGTAGCCGCCGGTGTAGAGCTCGTCGAACCACCACGGGTTGCCGAAGGTGAGCTGGTCGTCGCTGCGCTTGAGGGAGGCGACCAGCATCCACCAGAAGGGCACCAGAGAGAACCCCAGCAGCGCTGCCAGGAAGAGGAACCGGACCGCCCCCGCCTTCACCCGCGGACCTCCACCAGGCGCAGGGCCACGGCCATCACGGCCAGGTAGACGGGGACGTCTTGCCGAGCGGTCCGCCGCCGGTCAGCAGGTAGATGATCGGGAAGTCGCCGAAGTTCCCGACCACCGAGAGGAGGGCGGCCAGCACCAGTGCCGGCCGCAGCTGCGGCAGCTGGACGCGCAGGAAGCGCTGCAGTCGCGTCGCGCCGTCGCTGGCGGCAGCGTCGAGCAGGTCACCTGGGATGGAGCGCAGCGCGGCCAGGCAGAGGACGCCGAAGAGCGCGGTGCCGTGCCAGACGTTGACGGTGACGACGCTGGCCATCGGCAGCGGGCCGCTGCCCAGAAAGGCGATCGGCTGCTGCACCAGGTGGACCGACTGGAGGGCGTAGTTGAAGGCGCCGTGGACGTTGCTGAACAGGTAGTACCAGGCCGTCGTCCCGACCGACCCCGGGAAGACGAAGGGCAGGAAGCAGAGTGCGTAGACGAGCCGGCGGCCGCGGAAGGCGGCGCCCAGAGCG
>VBHN01000209.1 GCA_005881155.1 Chloroflexota bacterium
GCCCTGCTCGTACTCTGCATGGGCTTCTTCATGATCCTGCTCGACACCACGATCGTGAACATCGCGATCCCGAGCATCATCGACGGGCTGAAAGCCGGCCTGGACCAGGTCCTCTGGGTGCTGAACGCCTACATCCTGGTCTACGCCGTCCTGCTCATCACGGCCAGCCGTCTCGGCGACCGGTACGGGCAGCGCAACCTGTTCGTGGCCGGCCTCGCGGTCTTCAC
>VBHN01000210.1 GCA_005881155.1 Chloroflexota bacterium
CGTCTTCATCCCGGACCTGCGGCCCGGCCGGCAGCACGGCTGGGACCTCCCCGGCATCGTCCTCAGCACCGCGTCGTTGTTCCTCATCATCTTTGCCCTGATCGAAGGTCAGCGCTACAGCTGGGGCACGGTGACGGGCTTCATCAGCATCCCCGTGATCCTGGCCGTGGGGCTGGAGCTGCTGGTCCTTTTCGTGATCGTCGAGCAGTACGTCGACGAGCCGCTG
>VBHN01000211.1 GCA_005881155.1 Chloroflexota bacterium
GCCGCGCATGGCGGGCGCCGCCTCGGGCGTGTTCAACACCACGCGCCAGCTCGGCGGTGCGATCGGGTCCTCGATCGTCGGCGCCGTCCTCCAGAACCGGCTCAGTGCGGCTTTGAAGGACCAGGCCGTGCAGCGCGCGAACGAGCTGCCGTCGCAGCTCCCGCCCGCCGTCAAGCAGAAGATCGTCGGCGCTTTCAACTCCAGCACCTCGGGGCTCGAGGTCGGCCGCGGCCAGACCGGCGCCGCCTCGGGCAGCGTCCAGCTGCCGGCCAACCTGCCGCCGGCCCTCGCCCACCAGGTGCAGCAGCAGGTCTCCGCCTACTTCCACGACGTGTTCAACAACGCCTACCTCGTCGCCATGCGGCCGACGCTGTTGATCTCGGTGGCCGTCGTGCTGGTGGCGGCGATCAGCTGCCTCGGCATCCAGCGCCGCGTGGTCGCGGCCGCGGCTGCGGAACGGGAGCGTGAGCGGCTGGTGGTTGCCGGCTAGCGGCCGCCGCTGACCAGGCGCAGCGCCCCAAGCAGGACCACGGCGCCGATGAAGGCGACCACCAGGCTCTCCCAGAAGCCGGCCTGGCCGTGGATGAATCCTCCCAGCAGCGCGCCGCCGATGAAGGCCCCGGCGATGCCCACCACGATGTCGACCAGGCAGCCGTAGCCGCGCCCGCGAACGACGCGGCCGGCCAGCGCGCCGGCGATGAGGCCGATCAGCAGCCAGCCGAGGATGCCCCATCCAGGCTCGAGGGCGAAGGCGAGGTACATGTGCCCCGGAAACGGTACTACCTTTACGCGATGCCTCCCGGGACCCCTACCAAGACCCTCGACTTCCGCCCCGCCGGCGAGGACTTCGCCCGCTTCCTGGCGGATGTCCGGACCGCCGAGCTGCCCGACGAGCCGATGGACCCGCCGGGCGTCGAGCTCTGGCTGCGAAACGACCACACCGTCTTCCGGAGCTACGTCGCCCACGCGGGGGGGGCGCCGGCCGGCTACGCCCTCAGCGAGCACAACCAGTGGGAGGCGGCGCCGGACCGCGTCGTCTGGCTCTACTGCGGGTTGCTGCCCGACCACCGCACGCCAGACGGCCTGGCCGCCGCCTACCAATTCCTCGAGGAGCAGGCGCGGACTGACGGCGGCAGGGTGGCGATGGTCTACATCCGGGAGGACGACGCCCAGGCCCTGGAGGCCGTCGCCGAGATCGGCTACAGCGAAGACCGGCGGGAACGCTTCTGGGAGCTCGACCTGCGCGCCGATCCCGACCGCCTCCGGCAGCTGGCGGAAGGCTCACGGGAGCGGATGCGGCGGGCGGGGATCGTCATCACCACCCTTGCCTCAGACCAGGATCCGGAGCGCTACCTCAAGACCCACGAGATGGCAAACGCAGCCGAGCAGGACATCCCGACCAGCGACACCATCGTGCCTGACAGCTTCGAGTACTTCATGGAGTGGGTGCGCAGCCCAAACCTCCACCAGGACCGCTTCTGGATCGCCCGCGCCGGCGACGAGGTGGTCGGCCTCTCGACCCTCTCCTACCCGGTGGAGCGCGGCATAGTCTCCACCGACTTCACCTGCGTGGCGCGCAGCCGGCGGGGACTCGGAATCGCCCGGGCGCTGAAGCTGGAGACGATCGTCCAAGCCATCGACCTCGACGTCGACAGGGTTCGCACCGACAACGACTTCCGGAACGCGCCGATCCTGCACCTGAACGAGGACCTGGGCTACCAGCACGTCTTCGACTGGATCAAGCTGGCCCGCGAGCTCTAGCCGGCTGCTAGCGGTACACCCCGTTGTGGCCCAGGCTGATCAAGCCCGCGTTCGGGAAGTAGGTCAGGCCGTGGGCGCCCGCGCCGGCTCGTAAGGTCGTGATCACCTGGCCGGAATCGGTGTCGATCACCAGCACCGACCCGTAGTAGCGGCTCGACGCCCAGAGCTGCTTGCCGTCCGGGGACAGCTGCAGCATGTCCGGACTCCCGCCCGTCCGCCAGGTGGCCACCACCTTGCGCGTCGCCAGGTCGATCGCCGAGACCGACCCCGCGTCACGGTTGCTGACGTAAAGGAAATGGGTGTCCCGCGAGACCTGCAGGCCGTGGGCGCCGCGCCCGGTGGACAGGAAGGCGAGCTCCTTCATCTCCAACGGGTCGACGATGGAGACCCCGTGGCGGCCCTGGTTGGTGACGTAGAAGACCTTGCCGTCGGGCGACAGGCGCACGTCGATCGGCAGCCCGCCGACGTTCAGGGAGCCCGTGATCTCCATCGAACGGGTGTCGACCTTGACCAGGATCCCACTCCATTCGGTGCTGCCGATCAGGTAGCTGCCGTCGGCGGAGAAGTCGAGGTGGTCGATCCCCCGCCAGGGGATGGGCACCGACTTGAGCAGCTGCCAGGTGTTGGGGTCGCGGAAGTCGAGCCGCGCCAGCCGCTCCACGACCACGATTGCCTTGCTGCCGTCGGGCGTGAAGTAGAGGTTGTACGGGTAGGGCACCGAGACGATTCCAGTCTCGCGTCCCGTCACCGGGTCGAGGACGGTGAGAGAGCTGGAGCCCTCGTTCTCCACGTAGAGCTTGCTCAGGTCCCAGGAGGGGGTGACATGGTGGGGGATCGCGCCGACCCGGAAGTGGTCGAGCAGCTTCATTGTCAGCGGGTCGTAGACGTCGACAGTGTTCGCGTTGCTGTTCGGGATGTAGACGCGCGGCTTGACGCCTGCGACCCGTGGGTTGAGCTCGCCGGAGATGGTGCCCGCATAGACGTTGAGAGCGTCCGGCAGGACCGGTTCCGGCTTGGCCAGCTGGCGCAGCGACCTGATGCCGGGCTGCAGGATCTCGGCCGCCACGGCGCCCAGGGCAGGCGCGCCGGCCGCCGCCGAGCCGCCGTCGGGCGGAGGCTCGTCGAGGACCGGTTGGGCCGCCCGCCCACCGGGGCCGGCGGCCGCCACTCCCTGGAAGAGGAGCAGGCTCGTGGCCAAGAGGGCGATCGCTCCGCCGAGCGCGCCGCGGGCGAATTTCACTCTCTCTTCTTTCCTCTTTCGACCGTGGATTCTACGGCCGCGCGAGTAAAACGCCTAGAAGGCGCTAGGCGGGAGAGCTTCCGACCTTGGGACCGAAGTCCGCGTCCGCCCGGATCAGCGAGTCGATGTAACGGAAGCGTTCGTAACGGTGCTGGAGGAGCTCCTCGACGGGAGTCCTCAGCAGTGGCTCCAGGTGGTGCGTCAAGGCCTTGTCGAGCGCCACCGCGGCGGCCTCGGGGGCGGTGTGCGCCCCGCCTGTGGGCTCCTCGATCACCTCTTCCACCACGCCCATGGCGAGCAGGTCGCGAGAGGTGATCTGGAGCTGCTCGGCCACCTCGACCTTGCGCGAGTTGTCGCGCCAGACGATGGAGGCGGCCGCCTCGGGCATGGCCACCGAATAGATCGAGTTCTCCAGCATCAGCACCCGGTCGGCGACGGCCATCCCCAGCGCCCCGCCGCTGCCACCCTCGCCGATGATCACCGCCAGGACTGGAACCGGGATCCAGAACCACTCCATGATCGCGGCGGCGATGGCGGCGGCGATGCCGCGCTCCTCCGCTCCGGCGCCCGGGTAGGCTCCCGGCGTGTCCACCAGGCAGACGATCGGGAACCCGAACTTGGCGGCCTGGCGCGCCAGGCGCATCGCCTTGCGGTAGCCCTCGGGGTGCATCATCCCGAAGTTGCGGCGGACCCGCTCCGGGAAGTTTCGGCCTTTCTGCTGGCCCAGGAACATGGTCGTGCGGCCGTTCCAGGTTCCGACGCCACCGACCAACGCCTGGTCGTCGGCGCCCAGCCGGTCGCCGTGGAACTCCACGAAGTCGGGCGCCAGGTGCTTGATGTAGTCGAGCGCGTAGGGGCGCTCCGCATGGCGGGCCAGCTCCACCACCTGCCACACGCTGAGCGTGCCCGGCTGTCGCTGCCTCATAGAGGGGGGACGTCCCCCCTGTCGGCCGTGCTCGGCAAAG
>VBHN01000212.1 GCA_005881155.1 Chloroflexota bacterium
TAAAGCTCCACTTCGTAAGAGGTCACTTGGAAGAAGTGCCGAGCGCGGCATTGAACGCGCGCCTGGCATACGTCCCGGCCACCGTGTCCTTGAGCGCGATCAGGTCGCACGCGCCACGGAGCACGAGCTCGAACGTGCGGGCCGGGTAGGGCTCGACGTTGTAGCGGCGCAGGCGAAAGCGGTCGCTGCGCGGGCCGTTCGCGCCCGAGACCGAGGTGAACCCGAGCTCGTACCCGGCCTGCCGGACCAGGCTCAGATGGACGGGGAGGTAGTCCGCCTCCGAACCCTTGACGAACGCGAAGGCCTGCACGGGCCGCCCGAGCGCATCCTCGAGGCGGAGCTTCGAGACGACGATCTCGCGCGCAGCCTCGTCGAGCGCGAGGGCGACCACCGGCCGGTGGCTGATCCCGTGGCACTCGATCCGCACGCCCTCGGCTTCGAGCTCCCGCAGCTCGCCCCAGTCGATCGTCGGATTGCGCACTCCCTGCGCGGTGAGCCGCTCCTCGTGCGGCAGCGGGCGGCTCTCGCCGAGGTAGCCGATCGGGACGAAGAGCACCGCCGGATAGCCGTGCTTCTTCAGGATCGGGAGCGCGTTCTCGAGGTTGTCGCGGTAGCCGTCGTCGAACGTGATCAGCGTCGCTCCGCGCGGCAGGGGCTTGCCGTGGGCGTAGTGGTCGACGACCGCGTCCAGGCCCACCGCCTGGTAGCCGAGCTCGCGCAGCTGGGCCATCTGCTCGTCGAACTGCGAAGTCGGCACGGTGACGGGGTTGCCCGGAATGTCGTTGACCTTGTGGTACATGAGCGCGCGCAGCGTCCGGCCGCCCTCGCCGTCGAGCGCGCCGGCGCCCGCGACCGTCTCGCCGATCGCGCGGTAGATCCCGTTCTTGAGCGCCTGCTTCGCGCGTGTCGCCTTCATGAGGCGTCCAGTCTAGGCACGGCGTGGACGACGGCTTCGCGCAGCCGGGCCGCGTATTCCTCGGGAGTGGCGAGCCACGGCTCGACACTCTCCCGCGCGCCGGCGGCGAGCCGCTCCGCCAGCTCCCGGTCGCGGAGGACCCGGACCAGCGCATCGGCGAGGCCGTGCGTGTCTCCCGCCTCGACGAGGATCCCGTTGACGCCGTCGCGGACGAGGTCGGGGATCCCGCCCACGCGGCTGGCGACCACTGGGCGGCCCCGGCAGAGCGCCTCGACGACGACGCGGCCCATCCCCTCGGAGCGCGAGGGGAGGACGAGCGCGGTCGCCTCGTCCAGCGCCGCGGCGACCTCTCCGGTCTCGAGCCGCGGCGTCCAGCTCGTCTGCTCCGGGAGGTCGGCGACGAGCCGCCGGACGACGTCGGCGCGAGTGCCGGATCCGACGATCCGCAGCGCCGCGCCGTCGACGTCCGCCGCCGCGAGCCGCCACGCCTCCGCGAGCCCGTCGACGTTCTTGTAGAGCTCGAGCACGCCGACGAAGAGCGCCTGCGGCTGCTCGGGCAACGGCTTCGGCGGGCCCAGGAACGGCTCGAGGTCCATGAACGCCGGGAAGACGCCGGCCGGCTCCAGGCCGATCTCGCGGACGAGCTCGGTCGTGTACGGCGACACGGTGCGGACTGCATCGGCGCGCCGGAGCGCCGCGAGCGCCACGCGGTCGCCGAGCGGAGCGAGGGCGCGGCGAAGCGGCGAGCCGTAGAGCCGCGTCGACGTGCGCCAGTCGCCGTGGACGTCGACGAGCACCGGCGTCCTCTTGCCGACGAGCGTGCGCGCGGCAAGGGCCGCCGCGGCCTCGTAGGCGCTCTGCGCGAGGACCGCGTCAGGCTTGAAACGGATGAGCTCACGGGCGATCCGCGCCGGCAGCCCAGACCAGAAGCGCGCACCGTCCAGCCGGCGCGGCGGGACGAGCTGGAACGTCTCGTCGCCGCCGCTCCCGCTCGCGAGCACACGAACGTCCAGCTCGGCGCCGAGGACGTCGAACTTTCGCTGCAGGCTCTCGGAGAGCGGCAGCCGGTACCGCGTGCGGCCGACGATCAGGACGCGCGGCCGGATGCGGCCTCCTCGAGCAGCGCCTCCAGGCGCGCGTAGATCGCGTCCGGGGCGAAGCGGGCCACGGATGCGACCGTCGCTGCGCGGAGCCGCTCCTGGAGCGCCTCGTCGTCGAAGTAGCGGCGGATCGCGCCCGCGAGCGCGTCGGGGTCGTTCATCGGCACGAGGAGGCCGTTCTCGCCGTCGCGGAGGATCTCGGTGACGCCGCCGACGTCGGTCGCGAGCACCGGCGTCCCCACGGCCAGGGCCTCGACGACCATATGCGGGAAGTTCTCCCAGCTCGACGAGAGAAGCGCGGCGTCGGCGCCTCGCAGGAGCTCGAAAACGGTCTGGCGCGGCTGCGGCCCGAGGAAACGTGCCCGCCCGTCGAGGGGCAGCTCCCGGGCGAGCTTCTGGAGCCGCTCGAGGTACGGCCCTTCGCCGGCGAGGACGAGCGAGACGTCCGGGTTGCGGACGACCGCCTCGAGCGCGACCGGGATCGCCTTCTGGGGGACCATGCGCCCCGCGAAGACGAGCGTGCGCCCCTCGAGACCGTGCCGGCTGCGGAGCTCCTCGCGCTCGTCGAGGACGGGCGGCGAGACCGGGTTCGGGATCACCACGACCTTCTCCGCCGGGAGGCCCCACCCGAGCGCGAGCTCCCGCAGTGCCTCGCTCGGGATGATCACCCGGGTCGCGCGGGCGAGCGCGAGGTCGCGCGCACGGCGAAGCGCGCCGATCCTCAGGCCGCCCGCCTGCTGGAACGCGCCCAGGTCGGCGCCGAAGAGTCGCCACCGCAACGAGCGCTCGAAGACCGGGTCGGAGGTGAGCTTCATCACGATCGGCTTCCGCGCCAGCGCGGCGCCGACACTCGAACGGCCGACCATGCCCGTCGTGTACACGACGTCCGCCCGGCTCGCGAGGCGCGCGACGAGCCGGGCTGCGACGACGTGCCGCCAGACCAAGGGTGTGCGGCGCGAGGCCCACCGAACCCGGTAGCGCTCCTGTGCGGGCGGGTGGTCCGCCATCGTCACCGCGGTCACGCGATGGCCGCGGTCGAGCAGGTACTCGCAGACCTCGGGCGCGTGACTCGCGGGCCCGCCCACGTCGGGAGGCCACATCCCCGAGACGACGAGGACGTTCAGGGCGATACCGCGGGCGCCGGCTTCGCTCCGGCCCGCGGCTCGCGGCGCAGCCGCACGAGGAGCACCGTCCACACCGCCGCGAACGCGCACGCGGCGATCAGGAAGCCGCCCGCCGCACCGGTCGCGCCATACAGAGCGCCGAGCACAAGGAGCGACGGGATCAGCACCACGATCTCCGTCCCCTGCGCGAGCAGGCGCAGGCCCGGCCGGCCGATCGAGACCGGGAAGGACTTCGCCCAGCCCCAGATGACCTGGATCGCCGCCACGAGCAGGATGATCCTGGCCGCGTTCGTCGCCGGCAGGGCCTTCGAGCCGTACACGATCCGCAGCAGGTGGGGCATGAGCCAGAGGAGCGGCGGCACGATGACCACCATCAGGAGGGTCGCGCCGGTCACGTAGCGGCGGAGCATCCCGTATGCGCGATCGGTCCGGCCCTGCTCCACGTGATGCGTCTGCTCGGTCAGGAGGATCATCCGCACCGGCGAGGAGAGCGACGCGAACGCCGATTCGGCCACCTGGCCGATCCGCAGATAGCTCACCTGGAGCGGCCCGGTCACGACTCCGAACAGGAGCGTGCCCAGCAGGCCGCGCATCGGGCTGAGCACAGATCCGAGGCTCGACTGGATGACGAAGCGGCGGAAGGGCGACCGGTCCTCCTCGAGGGACTCGGGCTCGGCCGCAGGGAATCGCCGGAGCACGACCAGCGCGGCCGAGGCGATCGCGGCGGTCGCGAGCACCTGCGCGGCGAGGAGCGCGATCACGGTCTCGATGACGCCGAAGGCGGCGCCGGCGGCCAGGGCGGCGAGCCGCAGCCCCATCGAGATGACGAGGAAAGCCGCGCGGACGTCGTAGCGGCGGCGCACGATGAGCGCGGCGGCGGCAATCCCCTCAGGCGCCTGGACGCCAGGCCGCCACGAGCAATGGGCCGGCCAGGCCGTGCGCCCAGATCAGGTGCGAGAGCGGGGCGAGGATCGCGATCGCGACGGCTCCGATCACGCCGCCGACGAGCTTCAGCGAGAGGCCGATCCTGAAGACGCGGCGGAAGCGGCCCCACCGCTCCTGCGCCTCGTAGCGGAAGCCGTACTTGATCACCGCCTCGTCGACGGTCAGGTCGGCGAAGAGCTGGAAGAAGCCCGTCGCAGCGAGGACGAGCGCGAGCAACCCGAAGTTGTACGTGCCGAGCTCACGGAAGGCGACGACGCTGCCGAGGAACCCGAGCGCGGCGGAGAGATACACGCCGGCCGCAGTCGAGGATCGGCGCCAGAAGACCGGCGAGCGCATGAGCTTCAGGCCAGTATAGTGAGGCGCTCCGTGGCCTCCCGACGCGGCTCCGGCCCTCCGAAGGTCGCGTTCGTGTACCCGAATCCGCGGGCCGAGGTGGCCGCGCAGGTCGCGACGGGGGACGCGCCGGACAGCACGCTCCTCGGCCAGAACCACCTCGCCGCACTGGGGATCGACGCGCGGCTCCACGACCCCGCGCTGACGCGGCGGCGCGGCGGCCGGCTGCGCTGGAACCTCCGCGAGGTGACGCTGCCGTGGGAGCTCGGCGACGCCGACGTCGCACTCACGCCGCTCGCCGCGCTCTTCCCGCTCGCCGCCCGCGCGCGGCGCCGCCAGCGCGTCGTCGTCGTCAACTACGGCCTCTGCACGATCTGGGACCGGAGCTCGCGCGCGCGCCGGAAGCTGCTCGGGGCCTCGCTTCGCTCGGCCGCCGCGGTCGTCTGCCTCGGCGAGTGGCAGCGCGAGCGGCTCGAGGAGCAGACCGGCGCCCAGGCGACGACGGCGCTCCTGGGGATCGACGAGCGCTACTTCTCGCCT
>VBHN01000213.1 GCA_005881155.1 Chloroflexota bacterium
AAATTAAGGCCGATTCGCGCCATCCGTGTCATAGGCTATCCAATCGTCTTGGAGACGCAGGTGGTCGCTTCCCGCGAAGAAGACCCTCGTTACGGCCGGCGGGCGATCGTGACCGGCGTCATCCTGCTGGGCTTCGCGCTCATCTACCCGCCGGCCTTCGTCACCGCAGGCGCGGGCATCACCGCACTGTGCGCGATCCCGATCCTGGTCGCCGGCTACCTCTGGGGAATGTGGGCGGGCGCGCTCACGGGGCTCTTGATCGTGCCCCTGACGATCCTCGAATTGGTCGCCCTCGGCGTTCCCCAGGCCGACCTGGCCCTGAAGTTCGGACAAGGCGGACCGGCCATCGTCCTGGCCATGGTTGCGGTCGGCGCCGTGGTCGGCCGCCTGCGGGACCTCGGGCTGCAGGTCGGCAGCGAGTCACTCGCACGGCGCGCCAGCGACCGCCGCTACGCGGAGCTCTTCGAGAACGCCCACGACGTCGTCTTCACCTACAACCTGGAGTGCGAGCTGACCAACGTCAACCGGGCGACCGAGCGCCTGCTCGGCTACAGCCGGGAGGAGCTGCTGGGCATGGACCCCGGCATCCTGATCCCGGGCGACCAGTGGGACAAGGTCCGGCTGATGCTGAACGACTGCCTGGCCGGGCGTCCCGCGCCGTCGCCTTACGAGATCGAGTGGCTGACCCGGGACGGACGGATCGTGATCCTCGAGATCAGCCCCCTGCTGCTGACTGAGAACGGCGCTCCGATCGGCATCCAGGGGATCGCGCGTGACGCGACCGAGCGCAAGCGCATCGAAGAGACGCTGCGTCATCAGGCCCTGCACGACCCTCTCACCGGGCTGCCCAACCGGACGCTGCTGGAGGACCGGCTCGCCCAGGAGGTGAAGCGGGCCGAGCGTGACGAGGGCGTGCTGGGCGTGATGATCCTCGACCTGGAGGAATTCAAAGCTGTCAACGACACCTTCGGCCACCAGGTCGGTGACGACCTGCTGCGCCAGGTCGGGGAGCGCCTGGCGGCGGCCACGCGCGACGTCGACACCGTGGCCCGGATGGGTGGCGACGAGTTCGGGATCGTGCTCGGCGGCATCCGCGGGGAGGAGGAGGCGGCGACCAGCGCCAAGCGGCTGCTGGGCGCGCTCGAGGAGTCGGTGCTGGTCGAAGGCCAGTGGATCTCGGTCGGCGCCAGCGTCGGCATCGCCCTCTTCCCGCAGCACGGCGCCGAGCCCGCCGCCCTGATGCGGCGCGCGGACGTCGCCCTCTACGCCGCCAAACGGGCGGGGCGTGGCTACTCCTTCTACGCAGCCGAGGACGATCAGTTCAACCCCCGGCGGCTGGCCCTCCGCGCCGAGCTGCGCGACGCGATCGAGAACGGCGGACTGGAGCTGCACTTCCAGCCCCAGGTCGAATGCGGCTCGGGACGCGTGGTCGGGGTCGAGGCGCTGGTGCGCTGGCGCCACCCCGACCACGGCCTCATGCTCCCCGACCTCTTCATCCCCATCGCCGAGCACTCCGGCCTGATGGGCCAGTTGACGGCCTGGGTGATCGGCGAGGCCTTGAACTGGAGCGACCTCTGGTCGCAGCAGGGCCGGCGGCTGACGGTCGCCGTCAACCTCTCAGCCTTGCAGCTGCAGGACCGCCAGCTGCCGGACGCGATCGCCGAGGCGGTTCGCGGCCACCAGGCCAGCTCAGGGCGCCTTCAGATCGAGCTGACCGAGAGCGCGGTCATGGCCGACGCGGAGCGGGCGCTGGAGATCCTCGGCAGTTTGAGCGAGCTGGGAATCCGGCTCTCGATCGACGACTTCGGCACCGGCTACTCCTCGCTCAGCTACCTGCGCCAGCTCCCTGTCCAGGAGATCAAGATCGACCGCTCCTTCGTCGTCGACCTGCCCCGCAGCGAGAGCGACGCCGTGATCGTGCGGAGCATCATCGACCTCGGTCACAACCTGGGCCTCTCGGTCGTCGCGGAGGGCGTGGAGGAGGGCGCGGCCCTGACCATGCTCGAGCGGCTCGGCTGCGACCTGGTCCAGGGTTACCACCTGAGCCGCCCGCTTCCCGCCCTGGAGTTCGGCCGCTGGCTCGCGGACCGGGAGGCCTGAAGACAAGGAACAGCGAGAAGCCCGGCGCCTCCGGCACCAGGCTTCTTGTTTCGAGCCGAATCGGCGGGTCGCTAGACCGTCGTGCTGCGGCCCCGGAAGAGTCCGACCAGCCAGAGGATGGCCAGGACCACGATGCCGATCCAGAGCAGGTTCACGAGCGCGCCCGTCGCGTGGAAGAGCACCCACAGGACGAACAGGACGACTGCCGCGACGATGAGCATATGGATCACTTCTGCAACTTCACCTCCTGCTAAGCAGTCTAGCAGATTTAGTGATAGTGCAAATATAAGTTAAGAGGTCAGTCAAGCAGCCGCTGGCGGAGCAGCGCCTGCTCGGCCGGGTTCTGCGTGAGGCGAAGGGCGGCCTCGTCGGCGGTGCGCGCCTCCCCGGCCCGGCGCAGGTCCCGCAGCAGCTGGGCCCGGGTGGCGTGCAGGAGGTGGTAGGAGTCGAGCTCGGCGGCCACCGCGTCCACCTCGGCCAGTGCCGCCTCGGCGCCTTCCAGGTGGCGGAGGGCGATCGCCCGGTTGAGCCGCACGACCGGCGACGGCTGGTGCACCAGGAGCAGCGTGTAGAGCGCGACGATCTCCTCCCAATCGGTCTCCGCGAAGGTGGGCGCCTCGGCGTGCAGCGCCGCGATCGCCGCCTGCAGCTGGTAGGGACCGGGCCGGCCGAGTCCCGCCGCCCGCTCGATCAGCCGGCCCGCGGCGGCGATGGCCTCCTGGTCCCACGACGAGCGGTCCTGGTCGGGGAGCAGGATCAGGCGCCCCTCGGCGTCGAAACGGCTGCCGGCGCGAGCGAGGTGGAGCCGCATCAGCGCCAGCAGCCCAAGCACCTCCGGCTCCTCTGGCAGCAGCCCGGCGAGGAGGCTCGCCAGCCATTCCGCGTCGGCCGACAGGTCGCGCCGGTCCGGCTCCGGCCCGCCGCTGGCCAGGTAGCCCTCGTTGAAGAGCAGGTAGAGGACCGCCAACACCTCGCGCAGGCGCCCCGTGAGCTCCTCGCGAGCCGGCACCCGGTAGGGGATTCCCGCTTCGACGATCTTGCGCTTGGCCCGGACGATCCGCTGTGCCATCGCCGTCTCGGTGGCGAGGAAGGCGCGTGCGATCTGGGTCGTGGTCAGACCGCAGACAGCGCGCAGCGTCAGGGCGAGCTGCGCCTCCCTGGCCAACGCCGGGTGGCAGCAGGTGAAGATCAGCCGCAGGCGATCGTCGGGCTCGGACGCGGCCGGCACCGGCGAGCCGGCGAGCAGCACCAGCTTCTCCCGGTAGCGCGAATCCCGCCGCAGCCGGTCGATCGCCTTCCGGCGGGCGGTCGTGGTCAGCCAAGCGGCCGGGTTGTCCGGGATGCCGCTCCCCGGCCAGGTCTCGACCGCGCTGAGCAGGGCCTCCTGGACCAGCTCCTCGGCGAGGTCGAAGTCGCCCAGGAAGCGCACCAGCCCGGCCACCAGCCGGCCCGCCTCCTCCCGGAAGACGGCGGCCACGGCCGCTTCCGTGGCGGCCTCGGCGGCCCTCGCCTCGGTCACATACCGCCGCTGTGTTCGACCAGCGGCCTGACCTCGACCACGCCTCTGGCCGGCCAGCCCTTGGCCAGCTCCAGCGCTTCGTCGAGGTCGGCGACGTCCACGAGCGCATAGCCGCCGACCGACTCCTTCGCCTCGATGAAGGGGCCGTCGGTCACCACCGTCTCCGCGCCCTGGAAGCGGACGGTGGTCGCCGTCCGGGCGGGCTGCAGCTCCTCGCCGCCGACGATCTTGCCGGCCGCCGTGCCCTTGCCCCACCAAGCGCCGATCTGCTCGTAGGTCGCGTTGCGCTCGGCTTCCGGGATGGTGTCCCAGCGCTCGTCCGATCCGCAGAAAAGAAGGATGTATTTCATCTCGCGTCTCTTTACCTCCAACCGGGCGCCGGTGGCGCCGCCTCGAAGCCTACGACGAAGCGGCGGAGTCGAAATCGACAACCTCGTCGTCGGTGTAGGCGGCTGCCTGCATCCGGAAGAGCCGGGCGTAGCGGCCGTTCAGCCGCATCAGCTCCTCGTGCGTACCCTCTTCCACCAGCCGCCCATGTTCCAGGAAAAGGATCCGGTCGGCGCGCCGGACGGTCGAGAAGCGGTGCGAGATGTAGACGGCGGTCTTGCCGGCGGTCAGCGCCTTCAACCGTTCGAAGAGGTCGTACTCGGCCTGGGCGTCGAGGGCGGCGGTCGGCTCGTCGAGGAGCAGGATCGGCGCCTCGCGCATGAAAGCGCGCGCCAGCGCCACCTTCTGCCACTCGCCGCCGGACAGGTTGACGCCAGCGTCGAACCACTTGCCGAGCGCCGTGTCGTAGCCGGCCGGGAGGCCAGAGATCAGCTCGTCGGCGCCCCCGCGCCGGCCGGCGGTGACGATCGACTCGCGGTCGTTCAGCTCCGGCAGGTTGC
>VBHN01000214.1 GCA_005881155.1 Chloroflexota bacterium
GTCCACCGGCGCCCGGACCGTCAGCTGGACCGGAGGCGAGCTCCGCGTGCCCGCGCCGGGCGACGGCGAGGGAGTCGCCGCCGGGCCGGTGCACCCCGCCAGGACCGCGCCCGCCAGCAGCGCCAGGAACGCCCTTCGCACCCGGCTATCATGTCGGGCGAATGTCGGAGCCTGAGGGTCCAGCGCGCCTGCAGGTCGCCACGCCGGTCTTCGAGGGACCGCTCGAGCTGCTGCTGGCGCTGGCCGAGCGGGAGGACGTCGACCTCCTGCAGGTCCCCCTGGCGGTCCTCACCGACGGGTACCTCGGCTCCATCGCCCAGGACCCGGCGCCGGACCCGGCCGAGATGTCCGAGTTCCTCTGGATGCTGTCCAGGCTCCTGCTCCTGAAGTCGATCCGGCTCCTGCCCGGCGAGGAGCCCGGGGAGGAGGAGCTGGAGCTGCTGGGCTGGGAGGAGGACGTCCGGCGGCGGCTGGAGGAGTACCGCCAGTACAAGGAGGTCGCCCGCGAGCTGATGGAGCGGGCGGGCGCCGAGACGCCCGCCTTCCCCTCACCGGCACGGCTGGTCGAGGTCGAGGGCCAGGAGGCGCCGCTCGAGGTGGGCATCCTGGTCAACGCCTTCAAGGACCTCCTCGGCCGGCTGCCGCCGCGACCGGTGACGGTGACCGGTCGCGCCTGGACGACCGAGCAGAAGGTCGAAGCCCTCACCGGCCGCCTCCTCCGGGGGCCCCTCGAGCTGATCGAGCTGATCCTGGAGAGCGAGGACCGCCTGGAGGCGGTCGTCACCTTCGTCGCGCTGCTGGAGCTGCTCCGCCAGGGCCGGGTATCGGTCCGCCAGAAGGAGAGCTTCGGCCAGATCGTGGTCAGCTGGAAGCACGCGGCGTGAGCAGCGCGCTCTCGCAGGCGCTGGAGGCGATCCTCTTCAGCTCCAACCGGCCGCTCAAGGTGCGCGAGCTGCAGCAGGCGACCGAGGCCGGCGCCAAGGAGGTGGAGGCGGCGCTGGCCGACCTGCGGGACGCCCTGGCCGGGCGGGGCCTGATGCTGCAGCGCCACGGCGACCAGCTGCAGCTGGTGACGCGGCCGGAGGTCGCCGCCTTCGTGCGCCGGGCGCTGCGGCCCGAGGTCACCGGAAAGCTCAGCTCGGCGGCCTACGAGACCCTGGCCATCGTGGCCTACCAGCAGCCCGTGCCCCGCTCGCGGATCGAGGAGATCCGCGGCGTCAACTGCGACAGCGTGCTGGCCAACCTGGAGCTTCGCAACCTGGTCGTGGAGGTGGGGCGCGGGTCCGGGCCCGGCCAGCCCAAGCTCTACGGCACCACCATGCGCTTCCTGCAGGTCCTCGGCCTGTCCAGCCTCGACGACCTGCCGCCCCCCGGCGTAGCCGCCGAAACGGCTTGAGCGAGCGGCTCAACCGTTACCTGGCCCGGAGCGGCGTGGCCTCCCGGAGGGCGGCCGACGCCCTGATCGCCTCCGGCGCCGTCCTCGTCAACGGCCGGCGCCCTCCGCCCCAGGGGATGCTGATCGAGCCCGGCCAGGACGACGTCAAGGTCGGAGGGCGAAGCGTGGTTCCGCCGCTCCGGCACAGCTACCTGGCGCTCAACAAGCCGGAGGGGTACGTCACCACGGCGGCCGACCCCGGCTCCCGCCCGACCGTGCTGACACTGGTCCCCTCCGAGACCCGCGTCTTCCCGGTCGGCCGCCTGGACATGGACAGCCGGGGACTGCTCCTGCTCACCGACGACGGCGAGCTGGCCAACCGCCTGGCTCATCCCCGGCAGCACGTGCCCAAGGAGTACCTGGCGCTGGTCGACGGCATCCCCAACGAGGCGGACCTGCGCCGGCTGCGGACCGGGATCGACCTCGAGGAAGGCCGGACCGCACCCGCCGAGGTGGAGCTGGTCAGCACCGTCCGCGGCCGCACGCAGCTGCGGGTGGTGATCCGCGAGGGTCGCAACCGCCAGGTCCGGCGGATGCTGGACGCGGTCGGGCACCCGGTCCGCGACCTCCAGCGCACAGCCTTCGGCCCGCTCCGGCTGGGCCGCCTCAAGGAGGGCGACTGGCGGCGGCTCCGACCGCCGGAGGTGGCGTCTCTGCGGCGGGCGGCGGGCCTGTGACGCGGCCCCTCGTCGTGGCCGTCGACGGACCGGCCGGCGCCGGCAAGTCCGCCGTCAGCAGGCGGGTGGCCGAGGCGCTGGGCGTGCCCTTCGTCGACAGCGGGATGTTCTACCGGGCGGTGGCCTGGCTGGCGCTGGAGGAGGGCGTGGCGTCGGACGACGTCGAGCGGCTGGTCGAGCTCGTGCCGCGCCTCCGGGTCGAAGCTGAAAGGGTCTTCTCCCAGGATCGGGACCTGACCGCCGACATCCACCGGCCGGAGATCAACGACAACCTCTCGGCGATCTCCCAGGTGGCGGCGGTCCGGGACGCGATCAACCAGCGGCAGCGGCGCCTGGCGGACCAGGGCGTGGTGATGGCCGGCCGGGACATCGGCACCGTGGTCTTCCCGGAGACGCCGAACAAGTTCTTCCTGACCGCCAGCCTCGGCGAACGGGTCCGGCGGCGCCTGGCGCAAAAGCTGCGGCGCGGTGAGCAGGCCGACGCGGGTGAGATGGAGCGCGAGATCGCCGGCCGGGATGTCGCCGACTCGACCCGGCTGGTGGCGCCGCTGCGGCCCGCGCCGGACGCGGTCCTGATCGACACCGACGGCGTGGACGTAGACCAGGTCGTACGCCGGATCCTGGAGCAGGTGAAGCGGTGATCTACGCCGCCATGCGGCTCCTGATGCGGTCGCTGGTACACGTCGTCCTGGCCGGCCTCTTCACGCTGGTGGCCGGGAGAAGGTCCCCCGGAGCGGGCCGCTGCTGGTCTGCAGCAACCACGTCTCGACCCTCGACCCGCCGCTGCTCCCGGCCTTCCTGCCGCGCGGCGACAGCTGGAGCATGGCCAAGGCCGAGTACTTCGAGAACCCCGTCGTGAAGCTGATCTTCAGGCTCTACCACGCCTTCCCGGTGATCCGTCACAGCGCCGACCGCGCCGCTCTGAGGCGGGCGATCTCGATCGTCCGTGAGGGCCACGCGCTGATCCTCTACCCGGAGGGCACGCGGATCGTCAGCGGCGGCCTGCACCGGCCTGAGCCGGGCGCCGGCTTCTTGGCCACCCTGACCGGGGCGCCGATCGTACCCGTCGCCGTCTCAGGCAGCCGGGAGGTCCTGGGCAAGGGCTTCAGGTTCCCCCGCCGGGCGCCCGTGCGCCTGGAGTTCGGCGAGCCCTTCCGGATCCCGGCCAGGCTGGCGAACGGAGGCCGCGTCGAGCACGAGGACGCGGCCGCGGCGATCATGCTCGCCATCGCCGAGCTGCTGCCGGAGGACCTTCGCGGCGAGTTCTCCGACCTGGACGCGTGGCGCAAAAAGGTCGGCGGCTTGCGTCAGCGTGTAGGCGGCTCCTTGTAGCCCCACCAGCGGCCGATCGGCCGGAAGCCCATGAACTCCAGGATCGGCCGCGACGCCGGCCGGGCGTTGGTGATCAGGAAGGGGGCGCCGGCCTCGTGGGCCAGGCGCGCCCGCTCGGCGACGAGGGCGCGGTAGACCCCTCGGTGCCGGAACTTGGGCAGGACGCTGCCGCCGCTCAGCGAGGCCCCATCGTGCTCGACGGAAAGGCCGCCGCCGCCGGCCGGCTCGCCGAAGACGAAGGCCGTGACCAGGAACTGGCCCGGAACCCGGACGCTGTTGTAGCGAGTTCGAAGGTCCCCTTCGGGGACGGGCCTGTCGACGTCTCGGAAACCGGCCGCCACCGTAGCGTGGTGGGTGCGAAAGGCATCCACGTCGGCCATCCCGTCCGCCAGCTCCAGGCCGGGCACCGGCGGCTCCTCCACCTCGGAGAGCAGCTCCATGATGGTGACCTCCGCGTCCAG
>VBHN01000215.1 GCA_005881155.1 Chloroflexota bacterium
CCAGCTTCACGCCCGCCGCCAGCGCCTGTCGGATGACGCGCGGACCCTCCAGCAGCAGCTCGCCGGGAGGGCGCTCGCCTCCCAGCCGCCGGAGGCGCTTGACGAGCTCGTTGTCCGCCGAGCTGATTACGGCCGGGGGGGTAGGGCGCGCGGAGGCTTTGCCGAGCACGTCCGAGAGGGGGGTGCTCCCCCCTTTGTCAGAGACTGTTCTTAGCAACCTCGACCAGCCGGGCAAAGGAACCGCTGTCGCGCACGGCCAGGTCGGCCAGTACCTTGCGGTCGATCTCCACTCCGGCCTGGCGGAGGCCGTGCATGAACTGGTTGTAGGGCAGCCCGCCCTGCCGCGCGGCGGCGTTGATGCGGGCGATCCAGAGCCGCCGGAAGTCGCGCTTGCGCGCGCGCCGGTCGCGGAAGGCGTAGGCCAGCGCGTGCAGGACCGCTTCGTTGGCCGGGCGGAAGAGCAGCTTCTTGGAGAGCCGGAACCCCTTGGCCCGGTCCAGGATCTTCTTGTGCCGGGCGTGGGCGGTGACGCCGCGCTTGACTCGTGCCATGCCCGGCTAGATCCCCAGGGCCCGGCGAACCTGCTTGGCGTCCCGCGGGGAGACCGCCTGCAGCTGCTTGTAGGCCCGCTTGTTCTTCTGCTTCTTGTGCTCGAGCATGTGGCTCTTCCAGGCGTGGGCGCGCATCAGCTTGCCGTTGGCGGTGACGCGGATGCGCTTGGCGATGCCCTTGCGGGTCTTCAACTTAGGCATTGGTCGAGGCTCCTTCGGGCTCCGGCGCCGGCTCCGGCACCTGCCCTGGCTCGGGCTCGGCCTTGGCCGCGGCCTTGGTCGAGGGCGCCAGGATCAAGAAGAGGTTGCGGCCCTCCATGATCGGCGCCCGCTCCACCACCGCGATGTCCTTGGCCGCGTCCGCCACCCGGTCGAGGATCCGTCTCCCGATCTCCTGGTGGACCATCTCCCGGCCCCTGAACATGATCGTCACCTTCACCTTCTCACCCTGCTCCAGAAACTGCTTGACGCCCCGGAACTTGGTCTGGAAGTCGTGCTCCGCCACCTTCGGCCGCAGCTTCATCTCCTTCAGCTTGATGACGTTCTGCTTCCGCCGCTGGTCCTTCTCGCGCTTGATGGTCTCGAACTTGAAGCGTCCGTAGTCCATATCCTTTTCGCGGTTTCCAGGCTGAGGACTCCCAACTGATTGCCCTGGTCGTCGATCAGGCGCACCTCCTGGGCGCGGATCTGATCGTTGATCCTGAGTTCCTTGAAGGCTATCGGTCGCTACCTCGGTCGTCTTTCAGCTGCGTGAGCTCTCCTCCAGTTAACAAAAATGCGGACGGCAAAGCCCGTCCGCTTTCGCGTAGAAACCTCTTCCGCGCCCCGTGCGCGTGGAGGTGAGGGACGGGCCCTGCTTCAACGTCGGGAAATCCTACCAGAGCGAGTAACTATTCCCCGGACTCGGCGCTTATGCTCGGGAATCCAATGCGGGCAGCAGCCCTCGGCATCCTCACCCTCCTCGCTTTTGCCTGCAGCCAGCCAGGACCGGCGGGCTCGGCCAAGGCCAGCCCCGGCCCGACGCCCACCGCCTCCGGCAGCTCCCCTTCCCCTTCCGCGTCCCCTCCGGCCCTGACGGAGTCGTACGGGGTGCTGGGCACCTCCGGGGTGGACCAGCCCAACTACTCCCTGGCCATCGTCGGCGCCGGCGGCAAGGTCGCCGCCACCGCCACCGCGGCGCCCCGGTCCGGCCTCCAGTGCACTGGACCCCCCGCGGCCGGTCCGATCCTCCCGTTCGCGACCGTGAGCATGTCCGACTCGCGCGTCTACTACCTGGACGGAAACACCTCGGTCAAGTTCCTGCGGCCGGACGGCACGCTCGGGGACGCGACCAGCGTCCCGGGCAACGGCTCCCTCGGCAGCACCTTCGCCGTCAGCCCGGACGACAAACGGATCGCCGTGGTGGCGACCGACTACGGCAAGAACCCGGTCAGCTACCGCATCTACGTCGAAGACACCTTCGGTGGCGGCAACCACGTCGACATCTTCAGCGCCGCCGACAGCCGGGTCCCCTGGGCCGTCGGCTGGCGTTCCGGCCAGCTGGTGCTCGGGATCGCGGGTTCCTGCAGCCAGGGCGGCGGGCCCTTCTCGGTCTTCCCGCACGAGTACCACGTGGTCGACCCGGCCACTGCCGCGCGTTCGGCGACCCTCGGATCTTCCACCGGCTGTCCGACCGTGAGCCTGCCGAGCCCTGGCGGTGTCCTCTGCCAGGAGCCGAATGGCACGATCGACGTGGTGGGCTGGGACGGCAAGGTCGTGCGCACCTTTCCCGCCTACGCCGACAACCAGTTCTTCAACTTCGCCCTGGCGCCCGGCGGAGGCGAGGCCGCCGGCTGCTGCACGCCCGACGGCAGCCCGCTGCTGACCCGGGTCGGGGCCAATCCAACCCAGGTTCCCGGCGGCGGGGACACCGTCGGCTTCATCGACGACGGCCACCTGCTGATCGGCGCCGTCGCGGTCCAGAGCCAGTCGCGCGTTTACACGGTGTCACCGAGCGCCTCGACACCGGTCCCGGCGTTGGGCTTCTTCGTCGGCCGCCTGCCCGGCGGTCTCGACCCGGGCCACGGAACTTAGCGGTCCGGGCGCTTCTTCTCCGCCACCTCCAGCGCCAGGCGCTGGGCGAAGTCCTCGAGCGGCTCGGCGGTCTCCTCGCCGGCGCGGTTGCGGACGTTGACCTGGCCCGCCTCCACCTCCCGGCCGCCGACGATCGCCATGTAGGGCACCTTCATCCGCTGCGCCTCCCGGATCTTCTTCTGCATCCGGTCGGAGCGGTCGTCGACCTCGACCCGCAGGTTGGTTCTGCGTAGGCGCTCCAGCCAGGTCGGGAAGGCGCCCGCCCAGCGCTCGATCAGGTAGGCGAAGAGCCGCTCCATGGAGCCGGCGGCGCCGCGGTGGACCATCACCGGCCGCTTCCGCGACCCGTCCTCGGCCACGTACTCGAGGTCGAAGAGCTGGGGCAGCTCGAAGTCGACCTGGACTGTCGAGTTGGTGAACTCGCGGCGCAGCGCGTCGCGGACCTGGAAGTCGATCTTGGGGCCGTAGAAGGCAGCCTCACCCGGGCCCAGCCGGTACTCCAGGTCGAGCGAATCGAGCGCGCCGCTGAGCGCCGCCTGGGCGGTCTCCCACTCGGCGGCCGTCCCGATCCACTTGTCCTTCACGTCGTCGCGCGTGGAGAGCCGGTACCAGAAGTCGTCGATGCCGAGCACCTCGGAGAAGTAGAGCGCGAGCTCGATCGAGCTCCTGACCTCGCCCTGGACCTGCTCGGGCGTGCAGAAGATGTGGGCGTCGTTGAGAGCGAAGGCGCGGACCCGGTTCAGGCCCTGGAGGGTCCCGGAGCGCTCGTAGCGGTAGTTCATCCCGACCTCCGCGATCCGGAGCGGCAGGTCGCGGTAGGAGCGCAGCTCGGACTCATAGACGAGGATGTGGTGCGGGCAGTTCATCGGCCGCAGCTCCAGCACCTCGCCCGACTCCTCGAACCTCATCGGCGGGTACATCGACTCGTGGTACTTCTGCCAGTGCCCGCTCCGCTCGAAGAGCTCCAGGCGGGCCAGGTTGGGCGTCAGGACGTGCTGGTAGCCGCGCTTCAGCTCCTCGTCGACCACCCAGCGCTCGATCTCGCGACGGACGGTGGCGCCATGGGGCAGCCAGAGCGGCAGGCCGGCGCCCGAGCGTTCGTCGGAGGCGAACAGCTTCAGCTCCCGGCCCAGCTTCTTGTGGTCCCGGCGCTCCGCCTCGGCCAGCATCTCCAGGTACTCGTCGAGCTCCTTCTGGGACGGGAACGCCGTGCCGTAGATGCGCTGCATCTGGGCGTTCTTCTCGTCGGCGTCCCAGTAAGCGCCTGAGAGGCGGGTCAGCTTGAAGGCCTTGATCGCCCCGGCGTCCGGCACGTGCGGCCCCAGGCAGAGGTCCAGGAACTCGCCCGTCCGGTAGAGGCTGACAAGGCCCCCGTCCGGGTAATGCCGCTCGATCAGCTCGACCTTGTAAGGCTGGCCGAGCTTCTCGAAGGTGGCGATCGCCTCCGGCTTCGGCTGCTCGACGTGCTCGAAGGGCACCCGGCGCCCCACGATCGAGCGCATCTTCTTCTCGATCGCCGGGAAGTCCTCGGGCGTGAACTGGTGCGGCGAGTCGAAGTCGTAGTAGAAGCCGTCCTCCAGGTAGGGCCCGGTGCCGTACTTCGTCCCCGGGAAGAGCTCGGTCACCGCCGCGGCCAGGACGTGCGCGCTGGAGTGCCGGAGCATGTTGAGCGGCTCGGCGTCGGCGTGCGCGGCGGAGTGGCTCATGGCAGTGCCGACGAGAATACCGGCAACGGAAATGGACATAAGGGCACTCGCCGACGCGCTCGGCTACCCTGCCGCCGCGCTGGGCATCCTCATCGAGAGCTCGGGGATCCCCTTCCCCGGCGAGCTGACGCTGGTGGCGGTCGCCGCCTACGCCGGCACCGGCCACCTGAACATCGCCATCGTCATCGCCCTCGGCGCCCTGGGCGCCATCGTCGGCGGCGACCTCGGCTACCTGATCGGACTGAAGGGCGGCCGGCCCTTCATCGAGCGCCTGCTCTCCATCTTCCGGCTGGAGGTCGGCCACCTCGCCCAGGCCGAGATGTTCTTCGCGCACCACGGCGACAAGACGATCCTGGTCGGACGCTTCGTCCTCGGGCTCCGGACCTGGGCCAGCGTCTTCGCCGGCGTCGCCCACATGCCCTTTTGGAAGTTCCAGCTCTACAGCGTGCTGGGCGCCGTCCCCTGGGCGATCACCTGGGGCCTGGTCGGCTACCTGCTCGGCAACAACTGGCCGCTGCTCTCGGCGGTGGTCAAGGCTGTCGGGTACGGCGGGCTGGCCTTGGTGGTGCTGGCCGGGCTCACGCTTCTTCTTCTCCGTAGACGTGAACTCCGCCGCGGGCAACGGCCGCCCCCGCCAGGCAGAGGAGGAGACCCAGCCCCCCGATGACGCGGGCTGTCCCGAAGGCGTCGGCCAGGGCCGCGGCCGCCAGGATCGGGATCGCCGTCGCGCCGTTGTAGGCCAGGAAGAAGAGGGAGAAGATCCGTCCCCTCACCTCGTCGGTGGTGTGCTCCTGCAGGTAGGTGAAGGAGGGGATCAGGAGGGCTCCGAACTCCATCCCCAGCACCAGCCCGAAGACGGCGGCGAAGTAGCGCGTGAGGCCCGCCAGGCCCGGCACGTGGCGCATCCCGAAGGGCACGCTCGCCAGCACGATCAGCGTGGCGCCGGTGGCCAGGAGGCCGATCAACAGCAGCTGCGAGCGCCGGAAGCGGCGGCCGAACTGCCCCACCAGGGCCGCGCTGATGATGGCGCCGATGGTGGCCGGCAGCAGGATCGTGTAGCTGTCCTGGGGCTGGATGCCGATCACCGTCTTCACGTACGCCGGTGCGAGGGTGAACATCATGAAGAGCACCAGCACCGTCAGTGAAAGCTGCGCGAAGGACGCGAGCAGGACCGGCGAGGCGCGCAGGAAGTCGAGCGCTTCCCGCACCTCCGTGACCAGCTGTTGGAAGTTGGAGCGGCTGGTCTGGTCGAGCCGCGGCTTGTTCTTGGGGATCGTCGCGAGGGCGATCAGGCCGCCGCCGACAGCGAAGAGGACGGCCGCGATCCAGTAGGGCAGGTAGGTGTCGATGCGCGAGAAGACGGGGGCCAGCGCGCCGCCCAGGAGCAGGGTCAGCACCATCGAGACGAGCACCAGCGAGTTGGCCGTGAGCAGGGCGCGGCGGGGCAGCAGGGTCGGGATCGCGGCCGCTTCGGCGGGGCTGAAGAACTGGCCCAGCGCGCTGAAGGCGAAGGTGATCAGGAGCAGGTGGAAGAGGTCGTTGCGCAGGCCCGGCAGCAGGGACGAGAGGGGGATCAGGGTCACCATCGCGGCGCGGCCGAGGTTGGTCCAGACCATCGTCGTCTTGCGGTTGTGGCGGTCGGCGTAGACGCCGGCGAAGGCCGGCAGGAAGAGCGCGGGGAGCGTGTAGGCCAGCAGCGTCACGGCCACCTGGAAGCTGGAGGCGTGGAGCCCGTAGGCGAGGATGATCAGCGAGAACATCACGAACTTGTCCGCCGATTGGCCGGCCAGCTGGGCGAACCAGACCAACCGGAAGTCGGTCCGGGCGAGGACGTATCGAAACCCTTGTCCGCCTTCGAGGCCGGTCAGGGTCTCCATCTGCTCTCTCACTTTAAATGGGCCTCCTCGAAAGCCCGGTAGAGCGCCTCCCACTCGGCCAGCGCCAGCGTCTGCGGCCGGCGGCTGGGATCGATGCCGGCCCGGCCCGGAGCCTCGGCCGCGCCCAGCCGGGCCAGGATCCCGCCCAGCTGTTTGCGCCGGAACTGGAACACCCGCTCAGCGAAACGAAAGAACCCCTCCAGGCTGGTGACCAGAACCGCCGGCTGGGGCCGCACTTCCATCACGACCAGCGCCGAATCGACAGCGGGCTCGGGCCAGAAGGCGGCGCTCGGCAGCAGGAAGCGCAGCTCCGGGATCGCGAAGACCTGGACCGAGAGCGTGGCCAGGCTCCAGTCGCCGGGCGCCGTCCAGCGCTCCGCGACCTCCTTCTGCACGACCAGCCCCACCCGGCCCGGCCGGTCGGGACGGTCGAGCAGCCGGGGCAGCAGGGCGCCCGTCAGGTAGTAGGGGATGTTGCCGGCGACCACCGGCGAAGCCGGCAGCGACAGCTTCAGGACGTCGCCGTCGCGGACTTCGACGTTCCGGATTCCAGCGACGACCTCGCGGAGAACGCCGACCAGCCGGCGGTCGATCTCGACCGCGATGACACGGGCCGCCAGCCGAGCCAGGGCGACGGTGAGGGCCCCGGGCCCGGCGCCGACCTCGAGGACCTCCGTCCCTTCGGCACCCACCTCCTCGGCGACCCGGTCGCGGAGGGCCGGGTCCACCAGGAAGTTCTGGCCGAGGCGGTGGGCGGGCCGGAACCGGTGTCGGGCGAAGAGCGCCCGCAGCGTCTCGAGGTCGGCCGGGTCCAGCTCGCGGGTCACCGAAGCCGCGCAAAAAGGGCGGTGGCGTTGCGTGTCTCGAGCTCGGCGAGCTGCTCCAGCGAGGTGCCGCGCAGCTCGGCGACGACCCTGGCGGTATCCACCAGGAAGGCGGGCCCGAACGGCGAGTCGGTCTCGAGGAGCAGCCGGTCGGCCGGGCAGCGGCGGGCCACCTCGCGCAGCTCGCCCCTGGTCGCCCGCGTCACCAGCCCGGCGAAGGAGAGGTGGAAGCCGAGCGCTAGGAAGCGCTCCGCCCACCCCTGGTCGAGGGCGAAGTAGTGCATGACCCCGGTCAGCCCGGGCCGCGCCTTCAACGCCCGGTAGACGAGCTCCTCCGACTGCCGGACGTGGACGCAGACCGGCAGTCCGGCTTCGAGCGCCAGGTCGCACATGGAGCCGAACCAGCCCAGCTGGCGCTCCAGCTGCGGGTACTCGGGGTCGGGGCTGCCGTCGAGGCCGACCTCGCCGACCGCGACCACCCGGGGTCGCGACAACAGCTCCCGGAAGGCGGCCAGGTCGGGGTCAGTCGAGTTGAGGGCGTGGTGGCCGGCGGCGGCGTAGACGGCCGGGAGCCTCTCGGCGAAGCCGATCGCGCCCCGGCTGGTGGCGAGGTCGGTGCCCATCGCGATCATCCGCGTCACACCGGCGGCCACCGCCTCCGCGACCGCCGCTTCGGGATCGTCCAGCTCCTCCAGGTGCAAGTGGGTATCTACGAAGGGCAACCGGCGATCACCAGCGTGAACTCTCCCCGGGCCTTCCCGGCCATGGCCTCCAGGACCTCGGCCGCGGTCCCGCGGAGCACCTCCTCGTGGAGCTTGGTCAGCTCCCGGCCGACGGCCAGGGGACGGTCGGGCAGGACCTCGGCCAGGATCGCCAGCGACTTCAGGACCCGGTAGGGCGATTCGAAGGCGACCGCCGGCCGCCGCTCCGACTCCAGCGACGCGAACAGCCGGCGCAGCTCGCCCGGCCTGCGGGGCAGGTAGCCCACGAAGACGAACCCGTCGCCGCTGAAGCCGCTCACCGAGAGGGCGGTCGCGACCGCGCTCGGGCCTGGCACCGGGACCACCTCGTGGCCCGCGGCCAGGGCGGCGGCGACCAGGCGCTGGCCGGGGTCGTTGACGCCGGGCGTGCCGGCGTCCGTCACCAGCGCCACGTCGCCCTCCTCCAGCGCCCGCAGCACTGCGGGCAGGCCCCGCCTCTCGACCGGGGCCCGGTAGCTGAGCAGGGGCTTGCGGACCCCGAGACGTGCCAGCAGGCGGGCGGTGACGCGCGTGTCCTCGGCCGCGATCGCCGAGACCTCGCCCAGCACGCGCTCGGCGCGGCGCGTCACGTCTTCGAGGTTGCCGATCGGCGTGCCGACGACGAAAAGCGTGCTCACCCGCAGGCTTCGACGGCCAGCAGGAGCCGGTTCTCCTCGTCCGTGCCGGCGTGGCTGCGGACCACGATGAACTGGTCGGGATGGTAGTCGGGCGCGGTAGTAGCCCCGCGCGCAGCCCTTGAAGGAGGGGCCGATGGAAACGACGTCGGTGCCCGTGAAGACGTTGCAGCCGGGCGACACCCCCTTCACCGGCGCGAAGATCCCGTAGACGGCGATGAAGGCCGCGCCGGCGAGGAGGATCAGTACCGAGAAGGCGACGATTCGGCGAGCCACGCCTCGATTCTCTCCCCCACCCCCAGCACCGAGCCGGTGTACATCGCCGCCCGGGGCAGCACCTCGATGAAGGCGCGGCCGTAGTCGCGGTTGGAGACGCGGTTGTCGAGGATCACGACAGCGCCCCGGTCGGTGCTGCGCCGGATCAGGCGGCCGAACCCCTGCTTCAGCTTCAGCGCCGCCATCGGCAGCGCGTAGAGGGCGAAGGAATCCGCCACCTGCTCCGCCCGGGCGGCGAAGACGGGCTCGGTCGGGACCGGGAAGGGCAGCCGGACCATCACCACGCAGGAAAGGCGGTCGCCGGGGACGTCGATCCCCTCCCAGAAGCTCGCCGTCCCCAGCAGCAGGGCCCGGTCGCTCTCCTCGAACGATTTCAGGACCTGGCGGCGCTGGCCGTCCAGCCCCTGGCCGAGGATCAGGATGTCGTCCAGGTCGTGGCGCTGCTTGAGCACGAAATAGGTGTCGCGAAGCTGGCGGTGGGAGGTGAAGAGGGCCAGCGTCCGGCCGCCGATCCTGCCGGCGATGTCGGCGATCACCCGGACCACCATCTCGCCGAAGTCGTCGGACTGCGGGTCGGGCAGGCCGGCGGGCAGGCAGACCAGCGCCTGGTTCAAGTAGTCGAAGGGCGACTCCAGGATCAGCATCTCCGGCTCGCGGTCGAGGCCGACCCGCTGCCGGAAGTAGTCGAAGCTGCCCGCCACGGCCAGGGAGGCCGAGGTGAAGACGACGGTGTCGCGCGGTGCGAAGACCTGCTCCCGGAGCAGGCTGCCGACGTTGAGCGGGGCGGCGCGGAGCACGGCGTCCGACGTCTTGGCCATCAGCGAGAACCAGTAGACCTGGTTCGGGTCGGGCTCCAGCAGCGCCTCCCGGAGCAGCTCCCGGGATTCCGCCACGCGGCTGCGGATGATCTCCAGCTCCCGGAGGTCGGCGTCGGGCTCCTCGCCGCCCAGCCAGTCCCGGCCGCTGGAGACGGCGCGCCTGAGCATCGCGTCCAGCCCGGCCAGGGCGGTGACCGCGTCAGAGGCGAGCCCGGCCAGGTGCGGCCAGCCCGCGGCCTGGCGGACGACCGGGCCGAGCCTGACCGCCTCGTCGCGCCGGCCGGCGTCGGGCAGCAGCCCGCGGACGAACTCGGCGGCGTGCTCGAAGAGATCGCCGGCGCGCTTGAGCGCGTCCTGGGCGACCGGCTGGGAGCCGGCGAGGTCGTGGGTCGCCCCCAGCCGCGGCTGCGCCGCCACCGTCCCCATCAGCGTGGCCAGCCGCTCCAGCAGCGCGCCCAGCGCCGAGCCCTCGGCCTCCCGGCGCAGGCCCTGGGTCGCGGCGTCCTCCAGGTGATGCGCCTCGTCGACGACCAGGTGCTGGAAGTCGGGCAGCACGGCGCCGCCCTGGGCGGCGTCGGCCAGGAGCAGAGCGTGGTTGACGACCACCAGGTCGGCCTTCTCGGCTTCCGCGCGGGCCCGATGCACGTAGCAGTCCTCGGCCGTGCAGAAGACGCCCACGCAGTCCATCGGGTCGGAGGCGACCCGGGCCCAGAACACCTCCTCTTTGCCCTGCAGGCGAAGCTCAGAGCGGTCGCCGCTGTCGGTCTCATTGAGCCAGCGCAGGACCTTGAGCTTGAAGCGCAGCTCCTCGGAGTCGTTGCAGGGCTCGGCCAGGTAGCGGCGCCAGCGCCTCAAGGACAGGTAGTTGGAGCGGCCCTTCAGGAGCACGGCCTCGAAGTCCCAGGGGAGCCACTCCTTCAAGAAGGGCAGGTCCTTGGAGAGCAGCTGCTCCTGGAGCGTGTGCGTCGCCGTCGAGACGATCACCTTCTCGCCCCGGGCGCGGGCCCGGCCCAGCGCCGGGATGAGGTAGGCGATGCCCTTGCCGGTTCCGGTCCCGGCTTCGACCACCAGCTGCCCGCCGCGGTCCAGGATCTGAGCGACCGCCAGCAGCATCTGCAGCTGCGACTCCCGGTGCTCGTACTCCGGGAAGGCGGCCGCCAGCGGGCCTTCCGGGAGCAGCAGACCGGCAAGCCATTCGGGGTCCCAGGCGACCGCCTCGCGCCGGGCGGCGGCGGGCGGGCGCCGGTCGCTGCGGAGGCGGGGCCCGGCTGCCGGGACGGCTGCCGTCAGCGCCTCGGCGAAGAAGCGGGCGAGCGGCCAGCCGTAGGGCGCGACCAGCGCCAGCATCGAGTCCTTCAAGCCCTCGTCGAGCCCGGCCGCCAGCTCGCGGAGCCGGAGGAAGAGCTGCCGGGTGGCGTCCGCGTCGTCCAGCGCGCGGTGCGGCCGGGGCTGCTCGAGGCCGAGCTCGACCGCCAGGGCGGAGAGGCTGTGGCTGGGCGAGCCGGGGAGCAGGATCCGGGCGATCAGAAGGGTGTCGAGGATCTCGGTCCCGACCGGCCAGATCCCGGCCGAGGCCAGGAACTCGAGGTCCAGCCCGGCGCCGTGGCCGATCGCCTCCCGGCCCCGCAGGAGCTCGCCGAGCTCGGCCAGGACCGGACCCTGGCCGCCCGCGCCACGAAGGGTGGCGGGGTCGATCCCGGTGAGCCGGACGACCGCCTCCGGCACCGAGCGGCCGGGGTCGACCAGGCGCTCCAGGCGGCCCAGGACGCGGTCCGGCGTGAAGGCGACCGCCCCGACCTCGATGACGCGGTCGTGGTGGGGGTCGAGTCCGGTCGTTTCGAGGTCGAGCGCGACGTATTCGGGCAAGGTGGTTTGAGGAGTTCCGCGCGGATTCTACTTTGAAGGGTGGCGGCGCTATAGTTCCCGGTGCCATGCAGGCCNCTGGCCTTCTCCGACCGCATGAGCGGCGCCGCCCTCGAGAAACGGCTGGGCCTGCCCTTCGAGACCTTCAAGCCGCTGATCACCGAGTTCGAGAAGGCCCAGCTGATGAGCTCCCCAGGTTTCTCCAGCGAGACCGGCCTGGACGGCCTCAGCATCGACCAGCGGACGGCCTTCGAGGTCAGCTCGGCGGGCCGCCAGCGCGCCGCCGAGATGTCCGCCGTGCAGACCCGCTACCTGGGCCCCTGCCCGATCGCCTACGACGACTACGTGGACCTGGCCAGGTCGCAGGTGACGACCAACGCCAAGATCACCGACGCCATGCTGAAAGAGGCGCTCGGCGAGCTCGAGCTCGAGCAGCACATCATCGACTGCATCGGCGGCGCGATGGTCTCGCGCTCCTCCCTGTTCATCTTTGGAGCGCCGGGAAACGGCAAGTCGACGATCACCGAGCGGATGGCGCTGCTGATGGGAGCGCCGATCGAGATCCCGCACGCGATCGCGGTCGGCGAGGAGATCATCCGGCTGATCGACCCCGTCTACCACAAGGTGGCCGACGGCGAGCAGCCGGAGGACAAGCGCCTGCAGCGCGTCGAGCGCCCGGTGGTCACCGCCGGCGGCGAGCTGCAGATGTCCCAGCTCGACTTGAGCTATGACGCACAGAACCGCTACTACGAAGCGCCGCTGCAGTGGAAAGCCAACGCCGGCGTTTTCGTGATCGACGACTTCGGACGGCAGGAGGTCCCGCCGATGCGGCTCCTTAACCGGTTCATCGTGCCCATGGAAAAAAAGGTCGACTACCTCGACCTCTCGGCCTCGGGCCGCAAGATCCAGGTGCCCTTCCTCTGCCAGGTCGTCTTCTCGACCAACCTCTCCCCCTCCTCCCTGGTCGACGAGGCCTTCCTGCGCCGGATGGCTTACAAGATCGGGGTCGGCAACCCGACCCCGGAGGCCTACTCGCGCATCCTCAAGTACGAGTGCGAGAAGAACGGGGTGGTCTTCGACGAGCGGGCGGTGCCCTACCTTCTCCAGCTCTACGGCAAAAAGCCGCTCCGGGGCTCGCACCCGCGCTCCCTGGTCGCCCGCCTGGTCGACCTCGCCGCCTACCGCGAGGAGCAGCCCAAGCTGACCCCGCAATCGCTGAAGGAGGCTTACGACGCCTGCTTCAACCCGGCGCTCGGCGGCCTCATCGACGACGACTGGGCGCAGCCGCCCGCACACTGACGAGCGAAGCAGCCCTCCGCTACGCGCTCGACTCCACGGTCCGGCCGTTCCCGGGCAGCGTCTTCGACGCCACCACCGAACGCGTCATCGAGTGGCGGCCGGGCTGGCCGGGGGCGGGTCCCAACGGTGTCCGCCGGGTCTCCGTCCCGGCCGAGCGGCTGCCAGCGCTGATCGAAGAGGTTGCCGACCTCGGCCGCCGGCACGGAACCGTATTGAGCTGGCGGCTGGACGAATGGAACCGCGTCGAGCTGGAGCCGGTCCTGCTCGCCCGCGGCTTCAAGCTCGACTCCGAGGTGACGATCATGGAGCTGGAGGGCGAGGTCGAGGAACCGCCCGTACCCGGTCTCGAGCTGGCCGATGGAATGGCCGACCTGGAAGGCTTCCGTACCCACCACGCCACCGTCGCGGCGGGTTTCAAGGACCTCGACAAGCCGGTCCTGGAAGGCGACCTGCGCGCCCGCTACAACAGCGCCCGGGAGCCCGGCCACCTGCTGGTCACCGCGTTCCTTTTCGGCGAGCCGGCGGGTGGCGGCGAGGTGAGCGTCCACCCCGATGGAGCCACCTTGAGCGGCGCCAGCGTGCTGCCGCGGTTCCGGCACCGCGGTGTCTACCGGGCGCTGGTCGCCGAGCGCGCGCGGCTGGCCCACGAGGGTGGCGCACCCCTGCTGGTCACCAGCGCCCGGCCCTCCTCGCGGCCGATCCTGCAGCGGATCGGCTTCGAGCCGATCGGCCGCTGGTGGGCCTACCGGGAGCCCGAGCGCAAAGGCTGACGCAGCCAGCCGACCTTCTCCCTCCACGCGTCGAGGTCGGAGAACTCGCCCCGGAGCGACTCAGGCAGCAGCTCGGCGACGGCGAGCATGATCGCGTCCGCCGCGTCCTGGTACCTGACGCGCTTCCCGTTCGCCTGCCGTGGGATCCGGAAAGGCTCGCCGTACTCCATCCGGACCGGCGATCGATGCGGGTAACGCGAGCCCTTGCCCAGGACCTCCCGGCTGCCCGAGACCGCCACCGGCACGATCGGCGCCCCGCTGAAGGTCGCCAGGAAGCCCGCGCCCGGCTCGGGCCGGTGGAGGCCGCCGCTGACGATGCGCGTGCCCTCCGGGTAGAGGATCAGGGTGTGGCCCTCCCGGAGGATGGTGGTCGCCCGCCTCAGCGCGGCCCGGTCGGCCGAGTGCCGCTTGACCGGGAAGGAGTGGTAGAGCCGGAAGATGACGCCGGGGAAGAATTTCTCGAAGTACTCGGCCTTGGCCATGCTCCAGCTGTCGTTGCGGGGCAGAAAGGCGGGCACCAGCGGCGGGTCGAGCGTCGAGATGTGGTTGCCGCAGAGCAGCAGCGGACCGGTCCGCGGAACCCGCTCCCTGCCGACCAGGGTGAATTCCCCGCCCAGGACGAGGAAGACCAGCACCCGCATCAGGAGCCGCATCGCGGCGTACATCACCGGCGGATCCGCTGCACGATCCGGTCCACCACCTCGTCGAGCCCCAGGCCGTCGGTGTCGATGACGATCGCGTCGGGGGCCGGCTTCAGCGGAGCCACGAGCCGGGTCGAGTCGGCCACGTCGCGATCGGCGATCTCCCGCTCCATCTCGCCCGCGTCCGCCTTCTCGCCCCTGCGCTCCTTCTGGGCCAGGCGCCGGAGCACGCGCTCGTCGAGGCTGGCCGTCAGGAAGAACTTGTGCGGGGTCTCCGGGAAGACGACGGTGCCGATGTCCCGGCCCGCCATCACGACCCCATCTTCGGCCAGCCGGCGCTGGCGGGCGTTGATGGCCTCGCGCACCTCGGGCACCTGGGAGATGGCGGAAAGGTTCCGGTTGAT
>VBHN01000138.1 GCA_005881155.1 Chloroflexota bacterium
CACGACCCCGAGCTCTTCAGCGAGCTCACGCATATCGAGGCGGGCGAGATCTCCGCCTCCCGTGACAACTGGCTCTACTTCGCCGCCCGGGAACTCTTCGACACCCACCCCAAGAAGTCGGAGTACAGCCGGATCCGGAACCGCTACGAAAGGGAGACCGGGATCCGCCACATCAAGGCCAGGGCGGGGGTGGCCGAGTCCACCGCCCAGGTGTTCAAGCTCTCCGAGCTCGACGCGTCCTGCTTCGACCCCCGAGTCGGCAAGGTCGACACCCTGGCCCTGAAGGCTTCCGACGCCGCGATCATCAACATCGACTACCCGCTCGGCTTCGCCTCTTACTACCTGCTCCGCGAGGTGGCCGAGCAGGTGGGTGGGCTGAAGGGCGTCTACGTGATGGGCAAGGCTGCCACCCTGAACGCCGACGTCGGCGACGTGATGATCTGCAACGCGGTCTTCGACGAGCACTCCGACAACACCTACTGGCTGGAGAACTGCTTCACGGCGGCGGACGTCCAGCCCCACCTGGTCTACGGCTCGGCGCTCGACAACCAGCGCGCGGTCACCGTCAGGGGCACCTTCTTGCAGAACCGCGACTACCTGGAGTTCTACTACCAGGGCCGCTACACGGTCGTGGAGATGGAGGCCGGACCCTTCCTGGACGCCTGCTACGAGGCCTCGATGGCCGGCCGCCATCCGGTCGGACAGAACATCAACATGACGCGGCTGCCGTTCGACCTCGGGATCGTGCACTACGCGTCAGACACGCCTTACACGCAGGCCCGGACGCTCGGCGCCCGCGGCCTCAGCTACCGGGGCATGGACTCGACCTACGCCTCGGCAGTGGCCGTCGCGCGGCGGATCCTGGGCCGGGAGAACGCCCTCCTGGCCTGAGCAGCGCGGCCGCCCGACGAGGTGAGCGGCCGCGCTGTTCTTTACTTGGTGAGGCGGACCGTGGCTGCGCCCATCGTGAGCGTGTAGCCGTTCAGGGTCGTCGTGCTGAAGGTGCCGCTCACAGCCGAGCCGGTGATGATGAGGTAGGTCGACCCTGTCGCTGGGGTGTAGCCGGTCGCGTTGCTGACGTTGAAGGTGCCGCCGAGGCTGACTGCTCCCACGCTCTTCAGCGGTCCGAAGCCGGTCCCGGCCGTAGTTCCGGAGAGGATCACGTCGAGCTCGCCGGTTGCGCTCTGGGTGTAGCTCTGGACGTTGAGCGTGCCGCCGGAGAGGCGGATCTTGGCGGAGTTGCTATGGGCGCCGACGGTGAGAGTCCCGCCTGACACCGCCAGGGTTCCGCCGTTGGTCAGGGTGCCTGGCGCGAAGTCGCCCTTGGCGATCTCGAGGGTGGCGTCGGAGGCGATGGTGAAGGTGCCGCCCGGAGTGGAGCCGAAGTGATCCCTGCCGTCCCCGCCCGCCAGGGTAAGGATCGCATCAGTCAGCGAGACGGTGCCACTGTTGAAGAGGGGAACCTCGATGGCGGTCTTGCCGGCAGTCCCGGTGTCGGTCTTGTCCAGGGTGCCGGCATTCTTGAAGAACATCTGGGGCTGGCCGGCAATGGTCGCCTGGGCCGTGAAATCGGAGTCGGCCCGGATGTTGAAGGTGCCCTCGTTGTCGAGCAGGAAGTCATTGCCGTTGGCGGCGGTCGTGGGCGCCTTGGCGTTCAAGGTTCCGCCATTCCAGGTCGTGGTGCCGTTCGCAGTCCAGGTGAACGGACCCAACACGTCGTGCGTGCCGCTGCCGGCGATAGTGGCTGCGGAGGTAGCAAGACTGCCGCCACCGTCGCCCAGCTGGCCACCGTTCCAGTCGAAGGTGCTCACCGTCAGCGTGCCACTGCCGCCGAAGCTGCCGCCCTCCAGGGTCAGCTTGTCCAAGCTGGCGCTGTTGGACCAGCTCAGTGAGCCGGCCTTGACGTCGAAGTTGAGGTGGAGGACCGTGCCCGAGCCGAAAAGGCTCACGCTGGCCCCGCTCACCAGCAGGCTGCCGGCACTGAAAGCGCTGCCGCCGCCCACCTGGTTGCTGCTGAAGGTGCCGGACTGGAGCTCGATGACGGCCCGCGAGTTGTCGGGCTTGTAGGTCCCGCCCTGGTAGGTGGTGGGCAGCAGCGACTGGCCGTCGCCGCCGCTCAGGGTCAGGGTGTCGTTGCTGTTGATGCCTCCCCCGTCCTCAACCGAGCCCTGGTTGAACAGCGGCGCCTGCCACAGGATCTGGCCGTCCACCCCGCTGGTGTAGAGCGTGCCCCCGCTGGTGTTGACGAAGACCAGGTAGGGCGAGCTGGCCGCCTCGACCAGGAACTGGTTCGCCCCCCAAATGTCGAAGAAGCTGCTGTTGTTGATGACGAACTTGCCGCCACTGCTGGGCGCCAGCCCATGCAGGTTGCCGGCAAACCAGTTGCTGCTGCCGGTGTTGTTCCAGGTGTAAGGCGCCTGGAGCTGCTTTTCGGCAGCCGTCTGGATCGTCCCGCCACCGCTGCTCAAGGTCCCCCCGCCGTCGCCCAGCTGGCCACCGTTCCAGTCGAAGGTGCTCACCGTCAGCGTGCCACTGCCGCCGAAGCTGCCCGAATCGAGCGTCAGCGTGCCGACGCCGCCGACAGTAGCGTTGACCTTAAGGGTGCCCGCGGCCACGTGTAGACCGCCCGTGTAGGCTGGGCTGCCGTTTGCGCCGACGACTACGTTCGCGCCGCTGACCAGGAGCAGGCCGCTTCCCGTGGGCTTGACCGCGCCGAAGCCACCACCCCGGAACTCGGCGACCGCCCCCGTGTTGCTGACGTTGTAGCTGCCGGTGTCAGGCGAGCCGGCCAGGGCGGCGCCGTCGCCGCCACGCAGGGTCAACGTCGCGCTGCTGACCGTGACGGTGCCGGTGTTGTGCAGCGCTGGGCTCCACAAGACTTGGTCTGAGCTGCTGCTGCCGCTGCGGTTGAAGGTCCCGCTGTTGTTGAACAGCGCCAGGGCGAAGCAGCAATCGACGTCGAACGAGTCATTCGTGTACGCGTTGAAAGTGCCCGTGTTGTTGATGGTCAGCGTCTGGAATCCGCCCTTGGCCGGGTTGAGCACCCGCAGCCGCCCGGCGGACCAATAGCTCGATCCGCTCAGGTTGGTGGTGTAGGGCGCCGCGAAGTCCTTCTCCCCTGAGCCGTTCATGGTCAGCGTGCCAGACAGCTGGCCGCCGCCTCCGCCGAGGGTGCCGCCGGTCCAGGTGAGGTTGCCGGAGATGGATCCGCCGCCGCCCAGCTTCCCGCCCGAGAGCGTGATCGAGCTGGGGCTGATGGTCAGGCCGCTGGGAACTGTGAGCGAGCCGGACCTGACACTCTGGGAGCCCGCGACCACCGAGCCGCCCGCCAGTGTCGCCGCCGCCCCGCTGGCGATCAGCGTGCTGGAACTGTCGACGTTGGCTTTAAGCGTGCTGAAGGTTCCGCCTCGCAGGTCGAGCGTCGAACCGGTGACGTTGAACACACCGCCGGCGCCCGCCCCTCCGTCGCCGCCGAGCAGCACGAGGGTGCCCGCGTTGACGTTGACGGTGCCGGTGTTGTGGAACCCGGGCGCGAAGGTCGTGACGTCGGCGTTGGAGCCCTTGGTGAAGGTGCCCGGGTTGTTGAAAGTCGCCGAAGCGCCGGCGCCGACTTCGAAAACGCCGTTCGCGTCGTCGTTGAAGGTGCCGCCATTGTTCATGACCAACGCCGCCCCACCGGACACGTGGAGCACGCCGCCGGTCCAGGTGGTGGTGCCGTTGAGGGTCATGGTATGAGGGGTCGCCAGGCCGAGGGTGGCCGAACCGCTGATCTGTAGGTTCGAGCCGGACTTGAGAAGCGTCGTCCCGGCATCGCCCGCGATCCCGAGATTCGACCGCCCCACCCGAGAGGTTGAGGGTCGCGATGGAGGACTTGTTGGCCGGGTCGGTCAGGGTCAGTGTGCCCCCGGCCAGGTCGAGGGTGCCGGCGATGGCGACGCCCTTCACGGTGACGGAGCCGGAGGACATCGTCGCGACGTCGCCGCCCTGGTTCAGGCAGAGCACGTCGGTGGCGACCGGCGCGCGGTTCTTGTCCCAGTTGGCCGGAGCGCTGAGGTCCGACGTATTCAGATCGAGGTTGGTCCACGTCATCGTGCAGGCGCCGGCCGCCAGGACCTGGATCCCGGTTTGAGAGCTCGACAGTGAGCCGGCGGTCACCGACAGCGACTGGGTGCCAGGAGTGTTGAAGGTCGCGTTGAAGCTACCGCTCCCGCCAGCCAGGCTGGAGTCCGGCGGCAGGACGGCGGCCGTGTCGCTGCTGCCGAAATGAAGC
>VBHN01000139.1 GCA_005881155.1 Chloroflexota bacterium
GGCCAGCCCCAGGAGCTCGGCCAGGCCGAGGACGCCGACGGCGATGGCCGCCGGCCTCTGGCCTCTGAGCGGCTCGGCCCGGACGTCCTCCTCCCGGTCGACGCCGATGAGCATGATCACGAACAGGAAGAGCACGACGATGGCGCCGGCGTAGACGATCACCTGCACGGCGGCCAGGAACTGGGCGTCCTGGGCCACGAAGAGCACGGCCACGCCGAAGAGGGTCAGCACCAGGGACAGGGCGCAGTGCACGGGGTTGCGGCCCGTGACGACCCCCACGGCCCCGGACAGGATCACGGCCGCGGCCACGACGAACACACCCGTGTCCACCGCCGTGGCCGCCAGGACCGGCGCCAGCGCCGCTGGCATCAGCGCACGCGACCGCCGCGGGCGGCTGGGATGTCGTTGGCCTGGGTGCGGCGGACCGACAGGTCCCCCGCCGGGTCGCGAGCGGAGTCCTGCCCCGGCTCCGGAGGGCGCACCCCATAGCCCAACTCCCCCGCCCACTGGACCACGCCCTCGTAGGAGGCGTCGCCCGACGGCGCCGTCGCCCGCATCCACGCCGAGGTGCGGGCGTCGTCACCCTCCCGCCAGTCCTCCCACGGAAGCTGCTTGGGCCGGCCCTCGTCGTCGACGACGAGCTCCTCCCTGGTGTAGATGGCGTCGGCCCGGTCGGTGAAGGAGAACTCGAAGAGCTTGCTCTCGGTGATGGCCTCGGTGGGGCAGGCCTCGACGCACAGGTCGCAGTGGATGCAGCGCAGGTAGTTGATCTCGTAGACGAAGCCGTAGCGCTCACCCGGTGACACGGGGGCGTCGGGTGGGTTGTCCCGGCCTCGGACGTAGATGCAGCGGGCCGGGCACACCCCGGCGCACAGCTCGCAGCCGATGCACTTCTCCATCCCGTCCTCGTAGCGGTTGAGGACGTGGCGGCCGTGGAAGCGTTGGGGCTTGGGGCGCTTCTCCTCCGGGTACTGGACCGTCACCCGGGGCTCCACCATCTGGCGCAGGGTCACCTTGAAGCCGTCGAGGTATCCCATCGGATCAGCCTGCCTCGCCCACGGGGCCCGGGGCCAGCTCATCGGTGGCCGAGCGTCCCACCATCACGGCCCGGGCCAGCAGGGCCACGAACAGCAGGCCGCCGGCCACCACGGAGAACCCCCACGGCCTGCTCACGATCATGGCCGCCAGCACCAGCAGCCACCCCAGGGACAGGGGGATGAGCCGCTTCCAGCCCAGGTCCATGAGCTGGTCGTAGCGGAACCGGGGCAGGGTGGCCCGCAGCCAGACGTAGGAGAAGAGGAAGACCACCGTCTTGGCCAGGAACCACACGATGCCCCCCAGCCACCGGACCGAGTGGAACCAGGGGCCGTCGGGACCGCCGAAGAAGAGGGTGACGTTGACCGCCGACATGGTGATGGTGTTCATGAACTCGGCCAGGTAGAACAGGCCGAAGCGCATGGAGGAGTACTCGGTGAAGTAGCCCCCGACCAGCTCCTGCTCGGCCTCGACCAGGTCGAAGGGCGGGCGGTTGAGTTCGGCCGTGCCCGCGATGAGGAAGATGACGAAGGGGATGAAGCCCAGGCGGAGGACGTTCCAGTTGGGGAGGAAGCCGGCCAGGTGGCCGTGCTGGTCGATGACGATGTCGCGCGTGGACAGCGATCCCGTTATGAGCACGACCGCGGCCACCGACAGCCCCAGGGCCGCCTCGTAGGACACCATCTGGGCCGAGGCCCGCACCGAGCCCAGCAGCGGGTACTTCGAGCCCGAGGACCAGCCCGCCAGCATGATCCCGTAGACGGCGATGGACGACACCGCCAGCAGGAAGAGGATCCCGACCGGGGGATCGGCGAGCTGCAGCTGGGTGCGATGGTGGGCGATGGTGACGAACCCGCCCACGGGCACGATGGAGAAGGCGAGGAAGGCGGGAACCACCGACAGGTAGGGCGCCAGCCGGAAGATGCGCCGGTCGGCCCGCTCGGGCAGCAGATCCTCCTTGGTGAACAGCTTGAAGGCGTCGGCCAGGGTCTGGAGGATGCCCCAGGGCCCGGCCCGGTTCGGCCCCACCCGGTTCTGCATGTCGGAGATGATCTTGCGCTCGAACCAGATCATGAGGACCACGGACGCGAGCAGGAGGGCCAGGGTGGCCACGGCCTTGCCCACCACGATGAGCAGGACGCCGCCGTCCACCCCCTTTGAGAAGAGGGGGTCGCCCAGGGCGAGCACGGCGCCGGCCAGAGCCATCAGACCGTCTCCAGGCGGACGTCGGTCACGGGCCCGGAGGCGTCGATGAGCTCGCCCGCGCTCTGCCCCTCCAGGTTGAAGGGCAGGGCCGCCGATCCCCGGGGAACGCCGCTGTGGGCCACCACCTCGATGACGAAGGAGGCGTGGCCCGAGCGCACCCTCACGCTGTCGCCCGTCGTGAGCCCCAGCCTGTCCAGGTCATAGGGGTTGGCCCGCAGCCGGGGCGCGGGGGGAAGGCCGGCCAGCGAAGGCGAGCGCTGCACGCCCACGCCCTGGTCGTAGAGGGTATGCCCGGAGACGAGGCGCAGGGCGTACCCGTCCAGCTTGGGCAGGCCCCGGGGGGACCCGGCGCCCTGGAAGCGCAGCGGGGGGGGCCGCTCGGCGCCCGACGGGCCCGGCTCCTGCTCCCCCTCCTCCTGCTCGGGGGCCACGCCGCTCGTCACCTCGGGCACCACCTCGGTGGCCGAGATGCCCTGGGACTCGGCCGCGTCGATGCCGGGGTCGGACATGGGGTCGATGGGTGCGGGCACGGGCTGGGTGGCTCCGCCCGTGTCCGGCGCCAGCTCCAGCAGCTCGGGGCCGCCCCCCGGCCTCCCCGTGCCCGGGACGGTGTGGGTGGCCGTCTCCTCCGACAGCGGCGCCACCACACCGTCGCGGGCCAGGGGGGAGGTGAGGAGGCGGCGGGTGATGCCGGCGTGGGAGGGGGCGTAGCGCTCGATCTCGTCCCAGATGGCTTCGATGCCTTCGAAGCCGAGGTCTCCCCCCACCCTCAGGGCCAGCTCGCTGGCGATCATCCAGTCGGGCCAGGCCACGCCGGGGGGCACGACCTTCTGGCCCATGCGGGTGACCCTGCCCTCCAGGTTGGTGGTGGTGCCCGGTCGCTCGGCGTACCCGGCCGCGGGCAGGACCACGTCCGCCTGTCGCGACGACTCGTTGAGGTAGGTGTCGACCGCGACCACGAACCCGGCCCCGGCCAGCCCGTGACGGGCCAGCTCGGCGTCGGGAAAGTCGGAGGCGGGGTCGGCCCCCAGCAGCACCAGGGCGTGCAGGCGGCCCTCGGCCGCGGCCGTGAGCACCCCGGCCGCGTCCAGGCCCCGCTCCTCGGGGATCACTCCCCAGGCCTGCGACCACCACTCCCGGCCCTCGTCCAGGCCGACCCGACCGGGGAGCACGCCCGGGGCCAGGCCCATGTCCAGGGCCCCGTGCACGTTCCCCCGGCGCAGGGCGCTCAGGAAGCGGACGCCGGGGACGCCCTCGGCCAGCACCGCCGCGGCCTCGGCCACCGACTCCCCCGAGTCGGCCACCGAGGGCCGGCCCAGGATGACGACCACGTCCCCGGCCGCGTCGGCCAGCACCCTGCGGGCCTGCCTGAGGGCCTGGGCGCCGACACCGGCCACCTCGTCGGCTGGATCGCCCGCCCCGACCAGGGCCCGGGCCACGGCGGCCGCCTCGCCCGGGCGGTAGTTGAGCGATGCAGCCGCGTAGCCGCTCAGACCGCCCGAGGCCGGGACCAGCTCGACCAGGGGGATGCCGCTGTCCACCACCGCGGCCCGCAGGCGCAGGTAGAGGACGGGCAGCTCCTCTTTGAGGTCGGGCCCCATCAGCAGGACGGCGCCGGCGCTGCAGGCCTGGTCGATCGTGGCCCGGGGCAGGCCCAGCACGGCCTCGGCCGGGAGGCCGTCGCCCAGCTGGGCGTCGACCGAGTCGGTGCCGAGGACGGACTTGGCCAGCTTGGCCCAGGCGTAGGCGTCCTCGTTGGCCAGCCTGGCCCCGCCCAGCACCGCGATGCCATCGGGCCCGTGCAGGGCCCGCACGTCCCGCAGGCCCTTGGCCGCCGCGTCCAGGGCCTGTCCCCAGGAGGCCGGCACCAGTTCGCCGTCACGGCGCACCAGGGGCCGGGACAGGCGCTCGACGCCGTTCACGGCCTCGAAGGCGAAGCGGCCCTTGTCGCACAGCCAGCCGTGGTTCACCGGGTCGCTGTCGATGCCGAGGTAGCGCGTGAGCTGATTGGTGGAGGACTGGACGGCCATCCGGCATCCCACCGCGCAGGTGGTGCACGTGCTCTCCACCTGCTCCAGGTCCCAGGGCCGGGCCCGGAACCGGTACGGGGTGGCGGTCAGGGCCCCGACCGGGCAGATCTGCACCGTGTTGCCGCTGAAGTAGGACGAGAAGGGCAGGTCGGGGAAGGTGTTGACCTCGATGTGGTCGCCCCGCCCCACGAAGTCGATGAGGG
>VBHN01000140.1 GCA_005881155.1 Chloroflexota bacterium
GCGACCATCGCCGAGTGCAGCTGGCCGCTCGTGTCACGCCAGCGCTGGTTGTCCAGGTTGGCGTTGATGTCGGCCTCGGCCATCTGCTGCTTTGCGTAGTCGAGGGTGGTCGTCACGTAGAGCTGCTGCTGGCCGGGCTGGAAGCCGAGCCGCCGGAGCTCGTCCTGCACGTAGCGCACGAAGTGGGGCGCCCGGAAGGCGTTGGGCGGCGGGTGGATGGTCAGCTTCTCGGCCGCGGCGGCGAGCGCCTGCGGGGGCGTCAGGTCGCCCTGGTTGACCATCGCGTCGATGACCTCCTGCTGGCGCGCGCGGGCGAGGTCGACGTGGGTGATCGGGTCCCAGTCGGTCGGGGCCTGAGGGATGCCGGCCAGCATCGTCGCCTCGCCGGGCGTGAGGTCCTTCGCGTCCTTCTGGAAGTAGACGCGCGCGGCGGCCTCGACCCCGTAGGCCTGCTCGCCGTAGTAGCTGTGGTTCAGGTAGAGCTCGAGGATCTGGTCCTTGCTGTAGGTCTGGCTGAGCTCGTACGCCAGCACCACCTCCTTGACCTTCCGGTTGTAAGACTGCTCGGGAGTCAGCAGGAGCTGTTTGGCCAGCTGCTGGGTGATGGTCGACCCTCCTCCGACCACCTTCTGGTGCCGGAAGTTGTCGTAGGCGGCGCGGGCGATGCCCGTCACGTCGAAGCCGGCGTTCCGGTAGAAGTTCTTGTCCTCGACGTCGATGGTGCCCTTGATGAGGTAGGGCGAGATCTGCTTGAGGGTCAGGTACTGGCGGTGGTTGCCGTTGTCTCCGAGGTCGGCCAGGAGAACGCCGCCGCGGTCGTAGACGAAGGTGTCGCCGGTGAAGGTGGCCGCGTCCAGGCCCTTCACCGAGGGCAGCTGCGAGAGGTACTGCTCGGCGTAGACGTCGCCCATGCCGGCCACGACCATCAGCCCGGCCAGGAGCACCCCGACCAGCCTCAGCCTGCCTGTCCGCCGCGCCCTTTGCCCAAGCGGGGCCCAGAAGGCGTGGATCCGGGCGCGGGTCTTGTGCCCGCGCGAGGTTTTAAGTTCCTTCAGCCGTCTTGACACAAACCGTCTGGCGGAATTCTATTTGAGGGTCGACGGCGATCTGGAGACACGCCGAACGAGAGCGAAGGGGGTCTGCTCACTCCGTTGTCCCAACGGGTTATCGCGGAAAAGGTTCCGCACGAGTTTCCGGTCCACCCCCCCGCTGGCACCCAGCACCACCACCCCGATGTCGTTGGCGTCGACGATCGCCACCTCGCAGCCGAAGCGCGCGGCCAGCTGGCGGCTGACCCGGTCCGGGTTGGCGGGCGCCCTTTTGGCGTGGGTGTTCGAGGGCGGGATGGTGTATGGGGTCGGACCGTCGATGGCCGCCACCTGCGGCCCTGCGACGCGGTAGAAGGTCCCCCGCCGGCCGAGGGGGCGGGCCGCGACCGAGGCGGCGGCGGCCAGCAGGATCCGCGGCAGGCCGGCCTCCTCGATGGCGAGCTGCATGGTCTCGGGCATCGCGATCCCGATCCCCACCGGGCTCCGGCGGACGAAGCGGGAGAGCAGGCGCGCCGGCCACCCCGGGCGGATCTCCGTGACCGGGACCGAGCGGCCCTGGCTCACGGCCACGGCCTTCTCGCTGAGGGCGAGGAGGTCGCCGGCCTCGACGCGCAGCTCGCCGAGGGCGTCCCCCAGGGCGGCGGCCAGGTCGTCGCCGGCTGCGACCTTGCGCGAGTGCAGGGGCGCGCGCGCATAGATCGCGCCACCGGGCGCCTGCTGAAAGAGGTGATGGCCCGGGTTGGGCCGGAAGTCGCGCAGGGCGGTGGCCGCCACCGGCGTGCCCGCGAGCTCCACCGCCGCCTCATCGCCGAGCCTCATCAGGTCGGCCTCCGGCCGCCGCCCGGTCACGGTCCCGCCGGCGGAACCGAAGAAGGTCCGCAGCCAGACCTCGAGGTTGACCGTCCGCCAGATGAAAGGGTGCTCCTCGAGCCGGTCTTCGCAGATGGCGTCGAAGGCGTCGGCGACCGCCGGCCCGTCCCAGTAGGGCCGCGAGCAGAACAGCGGTGAGCGCAGCAGGCCCTGGATCCAGGCGCGCTCGGCACGCAGCCAGCGAAACTCCGGGGTGGTGAAGCCGACCTTCCAGCGCCGGAGCCGGATCGCCTCCGGCAGCACGCCTTTCAAGCCCTCGCGCAGGATCGCTCGGCTCCAGCCGCCGTCGACCAGGGCGCGGGGCGGCAGACGCAGGATCCACTCGACCAGCTCCTGGTCCAGGTACGGCACCCGCGACTCGATCGAGAAGGCCATCGAGTTGCGGTCCTCGTAGCGGAGCAGCGAGGGAAGGCTGTAGGTGGTCAGGTCCTGCAGCAGCCGCTGCTTGAGGTCGTCGCGAACGCGGGGATCCGTCGCCGGCACGATCTTCGACCGGAACTCCGGCCGTATGAGCTGCAGGACCGGGAACCGCCGGCCCCGCTCACCCAGCCTCCGTCGCAGCAGTGGCCAGAGCACGTCCCGAGCCGCCCAGGCCTCGCGCGCGAACCTTGGATAGTCGCGTTCTCTCAAGAGCTGCCGCAGGTAGACGAACTGGTACGGGACGTAACCCGCCAGCAGCTCGTCGCCGCCCTGGCCGTCGAGGAGCACGGTGACCTCCTCGTGGGCCTTGCGCATGACGCACCATTGCGCGTAGGGGCCGGTCGAGACCATCGGCTCCTCCTGGTGCCAGACCACCTGCCCGACCTCCTCCAGGAACTGTTCCGCCTTGGGATGCACGAGGTGACTCTCGGCGCCGGTCGCCTCCAGCACCAGCTCGATGTATTGGCGCTCGTCGATGGGGTCGCCGTCGAAGACCGCGCTGAACGTCTTCAGGTGGTCGCCCAGGGAGGCCGCGTCCGGGACCTGCTTCTGGAGCAGGTCGGACATGAAGCAGACGATGGTCGAGGAGTCGAGCCCGCCACTGAGGCAGGTGCCGACGGGCACCTCGGCCACCAAGCGGCGCTCGACGGCCTTCTCGAAGAGTGCCCGGAACTCCTCGGGGTCGATGCTGCCTGACTCCGACAGCTCGGGCGTCCAGTAGCGGTGCTCGGCCAGTCCCGACCCGTCGACGACGGCGTAGGAGGCCGCCGAGAGCTGGCGGACGCCCGCGAAGAAGGAGTCGGGGACGTGGTCGTGGAACCCCGACGCCAGGTAGTCGTGGATGCGCTGGTCGCTGGGCGAGGTCAGTAGGGATCGGTCCTGGAGGAGGCTCTTCACCTCGCTGCCCCAGAGCAGGCGCTCGCCGGTGCGCGCGTAGTAGAGCGGCTTGATGCCGAAGTGGTCGCGAGCCAGCACCAGCTTGGGCCCACCGTTTCGGTCGTCGAGGAGGGCGACGCCCCACATCCCATTCAAGCGCGCGAAGCAATCGGGTCCCCACTCCTCGTAGCCGTGGACGATGACCTCGGTGTCGGACTTGGTGCGGAAGCGATGGCCCGCCGCCTCCAGCTCCGCCCGCAGCTCCCGGTAGTTGTAGACCTCCCCGTTGTAGACGCACTGGACCGTGCCGTCCTCGTTGCCGAGCGGCTGCTGGCCCGTCTCGATGTCGATGATCGCCAGCCGCCGCATGCCGAGGCTGGCGCTGCGATGGGCCAGGAAACCTTCGTCGTCGGGCCCGCGGTGGCGGAGACAGGCGTTCATCGCCCGGAGGAGGTCGGGGTCGGGCGGGCCCCAAAAGCCCGCGATACCGCACATCTCGACTCGGCCTCGGGCCCTAGGCTCGTCGCCCGCGCAGCGCCCGGCGGGCGATGGCGAACTCATCGGCGTCGACCGCCCGGAAGAGCAGCAGTCCGGCGCCGTAGACGAGCATCCCGACCAGTATCGCAACCACCACCAGCCACCCGTGGGCTCCACGGAAGAGCGTGAAAAGCACCGCCCCCATCAGCACCGCCGCCGCCACGATCCGCCAGCTGAGCCGGAGGATGGGCACGCTTCCGAGGACGCGGCGCACCAGCACCCAGCCGGTGACGAGCAGGGCCAGCTCGGTGACGTCCGTCGCCCAGGCGGCCCCCAGGTACCCGTAGACGGGCACCAGGGCGAGGTTGAGGGAGACGTTCACGAGCAGGCTGACCAGCGCCGCCCAGGTGAACAGCACCTGCCGGTCCATCGCGTTCAGGGCCGCGATGAAGGCGTTGGTGATGAACATCAGGAAGATGCCCCCGCCCAGAATGGCGAGCGCAGGCGTCGCCGGCCCGAACTGCCCGCT
>VBHN01000050.1 GCA_005881155.1 Chloroflexota bacterium
CCGAAAGGGGAGCGCGCCGAGCGCTCTCCAGCCCCATCGCGAGGAGGGCGAGCGGCCGAACTGGCTGGTCGGAGAGCGTCCCGAGTGGCTGGCCGCCGAGCAGCCAAAAAAGAAGGAATGGTCGCCGGCGCGCGACCGGATGGAGGCCGAGCTCGAGCTCAGGGCCCGGCTCTCCGAGCAGCGCCGCCGCCGGCGCCGCAACTACCTGCTGCTGCCCTTCCTGCCGCTGCTCTGGATCTGGTCGCTGCTGACCGCCCTGGTCGAGGTGGGCCGGAACCGGGGCGAGACCGCGGAAATCGTGGCGGCGCCGCCGGCGGCCGCCGCCAGCGGCGAGACCAGCCTGCTCACCCTGCCCTCGATCAAGCCGGCGGCGCCGGTCGAGCCGCCGCCCTCCGAGCAACCGCCGCCGCCGCCGGCCGCCGAAGCGCCGCCCGCGCCGGCGGAGCCGGCACCCCAGGTGGAGTGGCCGGAAGGGATGGAGGCCCCGCCGCCCAGCCCGCCCGGCGTCGAGCAGCTGCCCAGCAAGCCAGATTGGGACTGGCGGCCGAAGGCCGTGCCCCGGCCGGAGATGGAGACGCCCGAACCGGCCGAGCCGGCGGAGCCGATCCCCGTCCCGCCCGAGTGGGCCGAGCTGGTAACCGCGGCCGAGGCGGCGCCCAAGGCGGCCCCCGCGCCGGAGCCCTACCCGACCATCAAACTCCCCCCGGTCGAGCTCGCGCGCGTCATCCTCGAGACCTGCCTCCACACGGCCGGGGCCGAGGTCGGCGTGCTGGCACTGCTCCAGGACGACATCCTGGTGGTCCGCTCGGCGATCGGGCTGACCAACCAAGAGGCCGGCGAGCTGCTGCTCGACACCATGGGCGAGATCTGCCTCGACGTGATCGCCAGCCTGCAGCCCTTCCACGCCTACGACGACAGCGAGGGCGGGCACGACGCCCTCCATCCCCGGGCGCTCCTGGCAGCCCCGCTCTCGCTGGCCGGGGCCGGCGCGGGCGTGGTCCTCCTGACCAGCTCGGTGGCGGGCCGGGAGTTCACCGACGAGCACGAGCAGCTGGTCTCGGCGGTGGCCACCAACGCCGGGCCCACGCTGGTCGACGCCGGGGCTTTCACGATGCCGCTCGACCAGGCCGAGGCGCCCTTCCGGAAGCTGGAGGAGCTCAACCGGCCGGCGCCCCCGCCCGCGCCGCCCGCCGAGCCGCCGCCCGCCGCCGAGGCGCCGATCCCGAAGCGGCCGGAGCCGACGGCGCAGCCGCTCAGCCCGATCCAGGAGTGGAACTGGTGGGAGACGACCCGCCTGGCCGGGTCGCCGAACTCGACCCTGCAGCTCGACCCGGTCGCCATGCGCGAGCTGATCGAGAAGGCGAAGGCGGCCCGCGCCGAGCTCGAGGCCGCGGCCGCGCCGCCGGTCGTCGAGCCCCCGCCCGTCGAGGCCCCGGCCGGCGAGGCGCCGGAGATCGGGGCACCGGAGGTCGCTGCCGAGGAGCCGATCCCGGCCGCTTTCGCCACCGCCACGAGGCCCAGCCGGCCGCCCGTGCACCGGGTCGGCTGGGCGGCACGGGTGCGCTCGCGGATGACGCGCATCCAGGCCCAGAAGGAGGCGGAGAACCAGCGTTACCGCGCCGACATCCTGAACGCGGTCCGCAACCTCAGCTGGGACGGCTACACGGCCCTGATCGCCGACATCTTCCGGCGCAAGGCGTTCGAGGTCTTCCCGCCGCCCGCGACCGGCTCCGACCTGGATGTGATCGACATGGTCGTCGACCGCGACGGGCGCCGGATGCTGGTCAACTGCCAGCTCCGCGGCGAGAGCGACATCCCCGTCGCGGCGGTGACCGAGATGACCCAGGTGATCTACAACTACAGCGTCTCGGGCGCCTACGTGATCAGCGACGGCAACTTCGAGTCCCCGGCGGTCGAGGCGGCGCCCGCGGCGGGGATCGTCCTCATCGACGGCGATTCGCTGATCGACCTGGTCATCGAGACCACCCTCAAGGACGAGAGCAAGCCGACGGTGGGCAGCAAGATCGCCGGGGTCTTCAGCCGGAAGAAGTAAGGGCGGAGCTAGTCCCAGCCGGGCGGGCGCTCGAAGCCGAAGCCGTCCAGCGCCTCCAGCTCCTCGGCCAGGTCCAGCAGGTCCATCTCCCTGCGGAAGTGCCCGGCGAGCATCACGCCCACCGGCAGGCCCTCGCTCCGGCCGGCCGGGATGGAGATCGACGGCAGCCAGGAGTAGCTGACCGGCAGCACGAACTGGACGTGCTGGTTCCAGGCCTCGCCCAGGAAGGCCGGCACCTCCTCGTGCCGCATCGGCAGCAGGCCGACGGTCGGCAGCAGGATGGCGTCGTACCCGGACTCGAGCCGGGTGCGGATCCGGCGCGCCGCCTCCAGCCCGGCCTGGAGCGCGTTCCAGTACTCGGTCGCCGGGATCTCCCGGCCCTCGGCCAGCAGCGTCTTCACGGGCCCGTACTCCTCCGGCTCGCCCGGCCAGGCGCCAAGGCTGACCCGGCGCACGACCTTGTAGGAGTGGGCGACGGGCAGCGGGTCCCAGTCCATCGGGTGCAGCTCGTGGCCGGCCCGCGCCAGTGCGTCGGCGGCGCGCTTGACGGCCTCCGCCGGGGCGGACGCCATCCCGATCGGGGTCTCCGTCACGACCAGGATCCGCTCGGCTCCCCGGCGGGGCGGGGCCGGCGGGTCGCCGGTCAGGGTCGCGAAGACCAGGCGGGCGTCGGCGACGCTGCGGGCGATCACGCCCCGCGAGTCGAAGGTGGTGGGGTCGGGCCGGTCGTGCGGGACCCGGTCCGGAGAGGGTCGCAGCCCGACCACTCCGCAGCAGCTGGCCGGCATCCGGATCGAGCCGCCCAGGTCGTCGGCGGTGGCGACGGTGGCCAGGCCGGCCGCGACGGCGGCGCCGCTCCCCCCGCTCGACCCGCCCGGCGTGACGCCCAGCCGCCAGGGGTTCTGGGTCGGGCCGAAGAGGGGGCTGACGGTGCCGACCGAGGCGACCAGCTCCGGCGTGTTGGTCTTGCCGAGGATCGCCGCGCCAGCCTCGCGGAAGCGCGTGATCGGCGGCGAGTCCGCCTCCGCGCGCTGCCCCGCGAACTTGGGTGAGGACCAGGTCCAGCTCAGGCCTTTGACCTGGTAGCTCTCCTTGGCGCCGACGGTGACGCCGGCCAGCGGCCCGGCGGCGCCCGCCTGCGCCGAGCGATCGAGGTCGACGTAAGCGTTGAGGCGCGGATTCAGCCGCCCGATCCGCGCGAGGTGCTCCCGCACCACGGCCTGGGGGTCGAGCTCGCCGGCGTTGACCCGGCGCGCGATCTCCACCGCCCCGAGCCAGGCCACCTCCACGCCCACCGCCATCGCCACTATTGTTCACGCCATGCCGATCAGGTGGACCGACAACCCCGACGCCGACGCCCTCCTCGAGCGCGAGCCGCTGGCGCTGCTGATCGGGCTCGTCCTCGACCAGCAGGTCAAGATGGAGAAGGCGTTCAGCGGCCCCTACGAGCTCCAGAAGCGGTTGGGAAGCCTCGACGCGAGGGCAATCGCGGCGATGGACCCCGCGGAGCTGGACAAGGTCTTCCGGCAGCGGCCCGCGCTGCACCGCTTCCCGGGCTCGATGGCGAAGCGCGTGCAGGAGATGTGCGCGGCCGTCGCGAGCCGCTTCGGCGGCGACGCCAGCCGGGTCTGGAGCGAGGCGAAGACGGGCAAGGAGCTGGCCGCCAACCTCAAGTCCCTCCCCGGCTTCGGGGAGATGAAGGTCAAGATCACTGTCGCCGTACTGGCCAAGAAATTCGGCGTCAAGCCGGCCGGCTGGGAGGCGGTGGCGGCCACCTGGCACTCTGTCGCGGACGTGGACTCGGCGGAGACGATGGCCACGGCGCGCGACGTGAAGCGTCAGATGAAAGACTATGACGCCAAGGGAAAAGTTATACCGTAGCTATCAGTTAAGATAGGGTTGCCATGCAGCAACCGAAGCAGGCCCGAACTCCGCGAAAGGGGCTGCCCAACCTCCAGGTCATCACGCCCGAGACAGCCGTTCCCGACCCACAGCCGCTGGTCGCCGACGTCACCGCCGTCCTGGGCACCGACTACTACCTGGTCGAGGAGCTGCTGACCCGGCGCGAGCGCGAGGTCCGCGACCGGGTGCGGGCCTTCTGTGACCGCGAGGTCATCCCGGTCATCAACGACTACTGGGAGCGCGGGGAGTTTCCCTTCGAGCTGGTCCCCAAGCTGGCTGAGCTCCGGATCGCCGGTGGCACCATCACGGGCAACGGCTGTCCCGGCCTCTCGCCGGTCGCGGTCGGGCTGGTGGAGAGGGAGCTCTCCCGGGGCGACGGCAGCGTCAGCACCTTCTTCGGCGTCCACTCCGGCCTGGCCATGCAGTCGATCGCGATGCTCGGCTCGCCCGCCCAGCGGGCGAAGTGGCTGCCTCCGATGGCGCGCCTGGAGAAGGTCGGGGCCTTCGCCCTGACCGAGCCCGAGCACGGTTCCGACGCGATCCTGCTCGAGACCGCGGCGCGCCGTGACGGTGACCACTACGTGCTCAACGGCTCCAAGCGCTGGATCGGAAACGGGTCGATCGCGGACGTGGTGGTGGTCTGGGCGCGCGACCAGAAGAACGGCATCGGCGGCTTCCTGGTCGAGCGCGACACGCCCGGCTACGAGGCCCGGGTGATGAGCGGCAAGATCTCCAAGCGGGCGGTCTGGCAGGCCGAGATCACGCTTGACGACGTGCGGGTGCCGGTCGCGAACCGGCTGGCCCGGTCGCGGACCTTCAAGGACACCGCCAGGGTCCTGACCGCGACCCGCTACGGCGTCGCCTGGGAGGCGCTCGGCCACTCGCTCGCCTGCTACGAGGCGGCGGTCACCTACGCGAAGGAGCGGATCCAGTTCGGCAAGCCCCTCGCCAGCTACCAGCTGATCCAGAACCGGCTGGCGCGGATGCTGGCCGAGATCACGGCCATGCAGCTGCTCTGCCACCGCCTGAGCGTGCTCGCGGGGGCGGGCAAGCTGACGCCCGGAATGGCTTCGCTGGCCAAGATGAACAACGCCCGCAAGGCGCGCGGCATCGCGGCCGGAGCCCGCGAGATCCTGGGCGGCAACGGGATCCTGCTCGACTACCACGTGGCACGCCACCAGGCCGACATGGAGGCCGTGTTCACCTACGAGGGCACCGACACCATCCAGTCCCTGATCGTCGGCAGGGAGATCACCGGCGAGCAGGCTTTCGCCTAATTTGCGCGGCTGGTAAACTGCGGGCTCCGCGCCCGGGTCGTGAGAATCCGGGGCGAGACGAGATCAGAAGGAGATTTCAGTGAGCTGCACTCCCTCCGCGGAGGAGGCGCGCGGGTACGCGCGTGACTACCGCCTGGTCCCGGTCTACCGCGACCTCCTGGCCGACCTGCTGACCCCGGTCCGCGCCTACTCGCTGCTCTGCCCGCCCGGCAGCAGCGGCTTTCTCCTGGAGAGCGTCGAGGGCGGCGAGCGGCTGGCCCGCTACTCGTTCATCGGCTACCGGCCCGAGCCCTTCGAGATCGGCGCCGGGGACCCGCTCGAGGCGCTGCGCGAGGTGGCGGAGGCGGAGGTCGCGCCGGTGCCGGGGCTGCCGCGCTTCCACGGCGGAGTGGTCGGCTATCTCTCCTACGAGGTCGCCCGCCACTTCGAGCGCCTGCCGGCGGCGGACGGCCCCGGCCCGCCGATGCCGGAGTCGCGCTTCCTGAGGGCCGAGGACCTGGCGGTCTTCGACCACGTCACGCACCGGCTGCGGCTGCTCACCATCCACCGGCCGGACCGCGAGGACTACGACGCCGCCTGCGCCCGCCTCGACGAGATGGAGCGGCGGCTGACAGCCGAGTCGGCGGCGGCGGAGCCGAAGCCGGACGTGAATGGGGTGGCCTGGGAGTCGAACCTGACCGAGGGCGCCTACTGCTCGATGGTCGACGCCGCCCGCGAGGAGATCCTGGCCGGCGAGGCGTTCCAGGTCGTCCTCTCGCAGCGCTTCAGCAAGCCGCTCGGCGCGCGGCCCCTGGACGTCTACCGCTGCCTGCGGGCGCTCAACCCCTCTCCCTACATGTACTACCTGGACCTTGGAGACGGCGGGCAGATCGTCGGCGCCTCGCCGGAGGTGCTGGTCCAGGTCGAGGACCGCCGCATCCGCACCCGCCCGCTGGCCGGCACGCGCCGGCGGGGCGCCGACCCGGCCGAGGACGCGGCCCTGGAGCGGGAGCTGCTGGCCGACCCCAAGGAGCGCGCCGAGCACGTGATGCTGGTCGACCTCGGCCGCAACGACGTCGGCCGGGTGGCGCGCACGGGTACCGTCTCGGTCGACCGCCTCATGGAGGTAGAGCGCTACTCGCACGTGATGCACATCTCCTCGACGGTGACCGGTCGGCTGGCCGAGGGCCGGACCGAGCTCGAGGCGCTGCGCGCCACCTTCCCGGCCGGGACCGTCTCCGGCGCGCCCAAGATCCGGGCGATGGAGATCATCTCGGAGCTCGAGCCCGACCGCCGCGGCCCCTACGCGGGGGCGCTCGGCTACGTCAGCTTCGGGGGCAACCTGGACCTGGCGATCACGCTCCGGACGATCGTCATCGCCGCCGGTCGGGCCTACGTGCAGGCCGGGGCCGGAGTCGTCGCGGACTCGGTCCCCGAGCGCGAGTACCAGGAGACCCTGCACAAGGCGGGAGTGATGTTCGAGGCGATCCGCATGGCGGAGGAGATGCCTTGAGCGCGCAGCGTGTCGCTGTGATCGACAACTACGACTCCTTCACCTACAACCTGGTCCAGTACCTGGCCGAGCTGGGCGCCGAGCCGGAGGTGCACCGCAACGACGCGGTCGCGGTCTCCGACCTGGCGGGCTACGACGCCCTCGTGATCTCGCCCGGGCCGGGCGACCCGGGCGACGCCGGCATCTCCCTCGATGCGATCCGCGCCCTGACCGGCAGGCTGCCGATCCTGGGTGTCTGCCTCGGCCACCAGTGCCTGGGCGAGGCGTTCGGCGGCGTGGTCGCCCGTTTCAAGCCCATGCACGGGATGACGAGCTGGGTGCACCACGACGGCCGGCCGCCCTTCACCGGCCTGCCGGTTCCCTTCGAGGCCACCCGATACCATTCGCTGGTGGTCGAACGCAATTCGATTCCGCGCGAGCTCGAGGTCTCGGCCTGGACCCACGACGGCGTCGTGATGGGCCTCCGCCACCGCGACCACCGGACCTACGGCGTGCAGTTCCACCCCGAGTCGGTGCTCACCCTCGAGGGCAAGCGCTTGCTCCAGAACTTCTTGAGACTGGCCGCGTGATCGACGCCATCGGGAAGCTGGTCAAGGGCCAGGACCTGACCGAGCAGGAGGCCGGACAGGCCTTCGAGCTGATCCTGGCCGGGGACGCCACGCCGGTCCAGATCGCCGGCTTCGTGATCGCGCTCCGGATCAAGGGCGAGACGGCCGAGGAGATAGCCGGCCTCGCCCGGGCCGCGCGCGCGCACGCGACCCCGCTGGCGGTGCAGGGCGACGGGCTGCTGGACACCTGCGGCACCGGCGGCGACGCGCTGGGCACCTTCAACATCTCGACGCTATCGGCGATCGTCGCCGCCTCCTGCGGCGCCCGGGTCGCCAAGCATGGCAACCGGGCCGCCTCCTCGCTCTGCGGCAGCGCCGACGTGCTGGAGGCCCTGGGCGTGAAGATCGACCTGGAGCCGGAGGCGGCCGCCCGCTGCATCCAGGAGGCGGGGATCGCCTTCCTCTTCGCGCCGATCTACCACGGCGGCTTCCGCTTCGCCGCCGTGCCGCGCCGGGAGCTGGGCGTCCGGACCGTCTTCAACGTCCTGGGCCCGCTCTGCAACCCGGCCGGCGCTCGCCGCCAGGCGCTGGGCGTCGCCGACGCGGCCCTGGCCGGGCGGATGGCCGAGGTCCTGGTCCGGCTGGGCGTCGAGCACGCGCTGGTCTTCCACGGCGCCGACGGGATGGACGAGCTGACCACGACCGGGCCCTCGCGCGTGATCGAGGTCGAGGGCGGCGACCGGCGCGAGTACATCCTCGACCCGGCCGAGCTCGGCCTTCCGCTGGCGCCGCTGGGAGCGATGCGCGGCGACGGGCCGGCCGAGAACGCGGCCATCGCCCGGGAGGTGCTGGCCGGGGCCCAGGGCCCGCGCCGGGACGTGGTCCTGCTCAACTCGGCCGCGGCGCTCCGGGCGGCCGGGCTCGCGAAGGACTTCAAGGATGGGATCGGACTCGCCGCCGAGGCGCTCGACTCGGGCCGGGCCGGGGAGGTGCTGGAGAGGTGGGTGAAGGTCTCCCAAGCAGTCGCGGTCTGAGCCCCCGAACCGTCCTCGACGAGATCGTCGAGGAGACGAGTGTCGAGGTGGCCGAACGCAAGGCAAGGACGCCCCAGGCGACCGTCGAGCGCCAGGCCCGGGCGGCCCCTGCCCCGCGCGATTTCGCGGCGGCACTGAGCACGCCCGTCCTCTCCGTGATCGCGGAGCTGAAAGCGAAGTCGCCCAGCGGCGGCAGGCTGATCCAGGGGGCCTACCGCCCCTCCGACCTCGCCGAGGCCTACGCCGCCGCCGGCGCGGCGGCACTCTCCGTGCTCACGCAGGGCAGCCGCTTCGGCGGCGCGCCCGAGCACCTGGCGCTGGCCCGCCGCGAGGTCCGGATCCCGATCCTGCGCAAGGACTTCGTGACCGAGGAGTACCAGGTCTTCGAGGCCCGCGCCTATGGCGCCGACGCGGTCCTCCTGATCGTCGCCGCGCTCCAGGAAGGGCAGCTCCGGGAGCTGCTGGCCCTGACCCGGCGGCTGGGGATGGAGGCGCTGGTCGAGGCCCACACCACGCGGGAGCTCGACATCGCGGTCACGCTGGACGCGAAGGTGATCGGGATCAACCACCGCAACCTGAAGACGCTGACCGTTGACACCGGCCTGACCGCGCGCCTCCGGCCGCGGGTGCCGGGCGGCCGCCTGCTGGTGGCGGAGAGCGGGATCCGCGACGCGGCCGACGCGCGCCGGCAGCGGGCGGTCGGCGCCGACGCGGTGCTGGTCGGCGAGGCGCTGCTGCGCGCCGACGACCCCAGGACCCTGATCCGCGAGATGACGCGAGTCGAAAGAGCATGACGCTGGTCAAGATCTGCGGCATCTGCGACGTCGAGGCGGGGATCGCCGCCGCCGAGGCGGGGGCCGACATCCTGGGCTTCCACTTCTGCGACTCGGCCCGGCGGATCAGCCCCGAGGAGGCGGTCAAGATCCTCGACGAGCTGCCCGAAGGGCCGGCCTTGGCGGGCGTCTTCATCGACCAGTCGCCGGCCGAGGTCGGCGTCATCGCCGAGTTCCTGGGGCTGGACATCGTGCAGCTCCACGGCAGCGAGAAGCCGGGGTTTCCCAGCGAGCAGATCGTCATGAAGGCGCTCAAGGTGCGGGACGGAGTCGTGCCGGACGCCGAAGGGTGGCCCGACCCGGTGCTGCTCGACTCCTGGTCGGAGGACGGCCGGGGCGGGACCGGCAGGACCTGGAACTGGGAGGTTGCCGAAGCCCTGACGGTGACCCGCAAGGTGTTCGTGGCGGGCGGGCTGACGCCGCTCAACGTGGGCGGCGTGATCCGGCGCCTGCGACCCCACGGCGTGGACGTGTCGAGCGGGGTCGAGAAGGAACCCCGCGTCAAGGACCCGGCCAAGATCGCCGCCTTCATCGAGGCGGTGCGGGCCGAGTCGTGAAGGGGCGCTTCGGGATCTACGGGGGCCAGTACGTGCCCGAGACCCTGATGTCCCCGCTGGCGGAGCTGGAATCGGCCTGGGCCGAGGCCAGGGCGGACCCGGACTACGTGGCGGAGATGGAGCGCCACCGGCGCGACTTCATCGGCCGGCCGACGCCGCTCTACTTCGCCGAGCGCCTGTCGGAGCTGCACGGAAACCGCATCCACCTCAAGCGCGAGGACCTCTGCCACACCGGCGCCCACAAGGTCAACAACGCGCTCGGGCAGGCGCTGCTGGCCGTGCGGATGGGCAAGCGGCGCGTCATCGCCGAGACCGGCGCCGGCCAGCACGGCGTGGCGGTGGCCACGCTCTCCGCGCGCTTCGGCCTCGACTGCACGGTCTACATGGGCCGCGAGGACATGCGCCGGCAGGCGGTGAACGTGCAGCGGATGGGACTGCTGGGCGCCGAGGTCCGGGAGGTGACGGCGGGCACCATGACGCTCAAGGACGCCACCTCGGAGGCGATCCGCGACTGGGTGACCAACGTCCGGACGACGCACTACATCATCGGCTCCGCGGTCGGCCCGCACCCCTACCCGGAGATGGTCAGGGATCTCCAGCGGGTGATCGGCGACGAGGCCCGCGCGCAGTACCTGGCAGCCGAGGGGCGGCTGCCGGAGGTCGTGGTCGCCTGCGTCGGCGGCGGCTCCAACGCGATCGGGATCTTCACCGCCTTCCTGGGTGATGAGGACGTCCGCCTGCTCGGAGTGGAGGCAGGCGGGTCGGGGATCGCCGGCGGCCGCCACGCCGCCTCGCTGGCCGCCGGCCGGCCGGGCGTGCTGCACGGCGCGCTCTCCTACCTGCTCCAAGACGCGGACGGCCAGGTGCTGCCGACCCACTCCGTCTCGGCCGGCCTCGACTACCCGGGCGTCGGGCCGGAGCACTCCTTTCTGCGCGACGCCGAACGCGCCGAGTACCTGCCGGTCGAGGATGCGGACGCGGTGGCCGCGCTGCGCCTCTGCACGAAGCTGGAGGGGATCCTGCCGGCGCTGGAGCCCGCGCACGCCCTACACGTGGCCGGGACGCTGCCCGGGCGGGTGCTGGTCTGCTTGAGCGGACGGGGTGATAAGGACCTCGACAACCTTGCTCCGGATTAGCAACGGAGAGCTGGGGCTGATCCCCTACCTGATGGCGGGGCATCCCGACCGCGACCGGTCGACTGGCGCGGCGCGGTCGCTGGCCGGGCTGCCAGTCGCCGCCCTGGAGCTGGGCATCCCCTTCAGCGACCCCCTCGCGGACGGACCCGTCATCCAGCGCGCCGGCCACGCCGCCCTCGAGGCAGGGACTACGGTCGCGACCTGCCTGGAGCTGGCGGCGGAGGTCAGCCCGAGGGTGCCGGTCGTCTTCATGAGCTACGTCAACCCGATCCTGAGCTACGGGCCGGAGCGCTTCGCCGCCGACTCGGCCGCGGCCGGCGTGGCCGGCGTGATCCTTCCCGACCTGCCCCCGGAGGAGGCGGGCAGCGTGGCCTCGGCGCTGGAGTCAAAGGGTCTCGCCACCGTCTTCATGGCCGCGCCGACCTCCAGCCCGGAGCGGATCCGGCTGATCTGCGACGCCTCCCGCGGCTTTGTCTACTGCGTCACCGTGACCGGTATCACGGGGGTGCGCAGCGAGCTGCCGGAGGGGATCGCCGAGCTCCTGGGGCGGGTCCGGGCGGCGACCCGGCTGCCCGTCGCCGCCGGGTTCGGGATCTCCAGGCCCGAACACCTGCGGGCGCTGCGCGGCGCCGCCGACGCGGCCGCGGTCGGGAGCGCCGTCGTCAACGAGGTGGCGGAGGGCCGTGACCCGGCGGGCCTCGTCCAGGAGCTGCTGGCCGCGTGCCGGTGAGGGGGATCCGGGGCGCGACCACCGCCGCCGAGAACTCGGCGGAGGCGATCGTCGAGGCGACGACGGAGCTCCTCGAGGAGCTGGTGAGCCTCAACGGGCTGGACCGCGACGAGCTCTGCTTCGCCTACTTCACGACCACGCTCGACCTCGACGCCGAGTTCCCGGCCCTGGCCGCGCGCCGCCTGGGGTGGGTCGGGGTGCCGCTGCTCTGCGGCAACGACATGATCGTGCCCGGGCCGAATCCCCGGTCAGTCCCGAAGTGCATCCGTATCCTTCTCCTCTACAACACCGACCGGGCCCAGTCCGAGATGAAGTCCGCCTACCTGCGTGGGGCGCAGGCGATCCGCGCGGACCTCGACAGAACAGCCGGGGAGCTGAACATCCAGTGATCATCGTCATGTCGCACCAGGCGTCGACGGCGCAGGTCGACGCCGTCGTCGAGAAGATCGGCGAGCTCGGGCTGACCCCGGAGCTCTCGAAGGGCGAGGACCGCTCGATCATCGGCGTGATCGGCGGCAACGCCTACGCCTACCGCGAGGCCTTCGCGCACCTGCCGGGCATCCAGGAGATCGTCCAGATCACCAAGCCCTACAAGCTGGCCAGCCGGGAGTGGAAGACGCGCGACACGGTGATCCGGATCGGCGACGTCTCGATCGGCGGCGACGAGGTGGTGATGATGGCCGGGCCCTGCTCGGTCGAGGGCGTCGAGATGCTGATGGAGACCGCCCGCCACGTGGCGGCCCAGGGGGCGAAGATCCTCCGGGGCGGCGCCTTCAAGCCGCGCACCTCGCCCTACTCCTTCCAGGGCCTCGGCGAGGAGGGGCTGAAGATGCTGGCCCGCGCGCGGGAGGAGACCGGCCTCAAGGTCATCACCGAGGTCGTGACGCCGGGCGACGTGGAGCTGGTGTCGCGCTACGCGGACATCCTCCAGATCGGCACCCGCAACATGCAGAACTACACGCTCCTCCAGGAGGCCGGGCGCTCCGGCCACCCGGTGATGCTCAAGCGAGGGATGTCCTCGACCATCGAGGAATGGCTGCTGGCCGCCGAGTACCTGCTCAGCCAGGGCAACCGGAACGTGATGCTCTGCGAGCGCGGCATCCGCACCTTCGAGCCCGCGACCCGCTTCACGCTCGACATCAACGCCGTCCCGCTGGTGCGGGAGCTCTCGCACCTGCCGGTGATCGTCGATCCCTCGCAGGGGACGGGCCGCTGGTCGCTCGTCTCGCCGCTGGCGCTGGCGTCGGTGGCGGCGGGCGCCAACGGGCTGATCGTGGAGGTCCACCCGCACCCCGACGATGCCCTCTCCGACGGGGCCCAATCGCTCGACTTCCCGACCTTCGACCGCCTGATGGCGGACCTCCAGCGCCTGACCGGGGTCCTCTCCGCCCAGCCGGCCAACTGAACCGGAAGCAAGCGATGCGGATCGGCCTGGTCGGCCTGGGCCTGATGGGCGCCTCCTTCGCGGCCGCCCTGCGCCGGGCCCGGCCGGAGCTGGAGCTGGTCGGCGTGGACGCCGACCCGGCCACGCTGGCGACCGCCCTGGAGCGGGGCCTGATCGGGGAGCCGGGCATCGCCGGCGCCGAGCTGGTCGTGCTGGCCATCCCCGCCGACGCCCTGCGCGAGGTCCTGCCGTCCCTGCCGCGCGGGGTGCTGATCACCGACATGGCCTCGACCAAGGCGAAGGTCTGCGCCTGGGCCGAGGAGGCGGGTCTGGACTTCGTGGGCGGCCACCCCATGTGCGGGAGCGAGGCGGCCGGGATCGACGCCGCCGACCCGGACCTGTTCCAGGGCGCGGCCTGGGTGCTGACGCGACCTGAGCCGCGAGTCGAGGAGCTGGTCGAGGCGGTCGGCGCCCACCCGCTGGTGATGGACCCGGAGCGCCACGACCGGCTGGTCGCCGGGGTGAGCCACGCCGCCTTCGTCCTCTCCGCCGCCTACCTGCTGGCGGTTTCCGGCGACCCCGACTGGCCGGACCTGCAGCAGCTGGCGGCCGGCGGCTTCCGGGACCTGACCCGGCTCGCCTCGGGGAGCCCCGCGATGTACGCCGGCATCGCCGCCACCAACGCCGAGAACCTGGCCGGCTGGCTTCGCCGGGTGGAGGCCGAGCTGGCCAGGCTCCGCCGCCATGTCGAGGCCGGCGACCCGCGGCTGGGCGAGCTCTTCGAGGAGGCCCGCGAAGCCCGCGAGCGCTGGCTCCGCCAGAACCAAAGCTAGCCTTAGCGGGCAGTGCTGGCGACGATCAGGCAGCCCGCGGAGCTGCGGGGGAGCGTCGAGGTCCCGGGTGACAAGTCGATCTCGCACCGGGCGCTGATCCTGAACGCGGTCGCGGCCGGGCCGGCTCGCATCCAGAACCTCGCCACCGGGGAGGACGTGGCCTCGACCGCCCGCTGCCTGCGCGCGCTGGGCGTCAAAGTGTCGGAGGAGGGGGTGCAGGGGGTCGGCCTGCACGGCCTCCACGCGCCGCACGGCCCGCTCGACTGCGGCAACTCGGGGACGACCATGCGGCTGCTGGCCGGCCTCCTGGCCGGGCAGCCCTTCGAGACCACGCTGACCGGCGACCAGTCGCTGAGCCGGCGGCCGATGGACCGCGTGACCACGCCGCTGGCGAAGATGGGGGCCCGGGCCACACTCGATCCGCTTCGCGTGCGCGGCGGCAAGCT
>VBHN01000051.1 GCA_005881155.1 Chloroflexota bacterium
ATGGCCCACAACACTTGCACGATGTCGCCCACGGTCACCGCGCCCAGGTGGCCGACCCGGATGATCCGCTCGCTGATCTTGGCGGTGCCGCGCCCGCCGGCGATGACGACGCCGTGGCGGCTGCGGAGCAGCTTGCGAAGTGCCTCCACCTCGACCCCCTCCGGGACTACCGCGGAGGTGACGGTGGCGGAGCGAAAGCCCTGCTGCGCCAGCAGGCTGAGACCGGCCGCAGCCAGGCCGGCGGCCGTCGCGTCGGCAATCCGCCGGTGGCGTTCGTAAACGTTCTCCAGTCCCTCCTCGCGCAGCATCCGCACGCCCTCGCGGACCGCGAAGAGCGTGCTGACCGCCGGCGTCGAGGGCGTGAAGCCCTTCTCGGCCCAGGTCCGATGCGACTTCCAATCGAAGTAGTAGCGCGGGGAGCTCGACCGCTCAACCGCCTCCCAGGCCCTCGGCGCAACGGCCGCAAAGGCGATTCCCGGGGGCGCCATCCAGCCCTTCTGGCTGCCGCTCAGGACCACGTCCAGCCCCCAGGCGTCCATCTGCAGCGCCATCGAGGAGGCGGAGGAGATGGCGTCGACGACGACCAGCCGGCCGGCATCGCGAGCCACCCGCGCCAGGCCCTGGAGCGGGTTCGTCACCCCGGTAGAGGTCTCGTTGTGGGTGAGGAAGACGATGCCCGCGTCGGGGTTCGCGGCCAGCAGCCCGGCCAGCTCGGCGGGGTCGGTCGGCGTGCCCCAATCGACGGCCAGCTTGAGCACCTGGGCTCCGTAGGCGGCGTTGATGTCGGCGAAGCGATCGCCGAACACGCCGCAGGTGCAGACGACCACCTTGTCGCCGGGCGAGACCAGGTTGGCGACCGCCGACTCCATCGAGCCGGTGCCGGAGGAGCTGAGGATCAGCAGGTCGGCCTCGGCGGTGCCGAAGACCTCGCGCACGCCGGCCGCAATCTCCTTGTGCATGGCCGAGAACTCCGGCCCGCGGTGGTCGATCATCGCCTGCGACATCGCGCGCACGACCCGCTCCGGGAGCGGCGTCGGCCCGGGGATGCGGAGTTGGTCGGGCATCAGTGCTGGTCGGACGTGAAGGGGATGAGCGCGATCTGGCGGGCGCGCTTGAGGGCGACGGTCAGCGTCCGCTGGTGGCGGGCGCAGGTCCCCGTGACGCGCCGCGGGAGGATCTTTCCGCGCTCGGAGATGAACCGGCGCAGGCGCGAGACCTCCTTGTAGTCGATGTACTGGGCTTTCTCGACACAGAAGCTGCAGACCTTGCGGTGCGTGCGCTTCGGCTTTCCGTCTCTCGGTGGCAACCGCCTAACTCCAGCCCACTAGAAAGGGATCTCGTCCGGGTCCACGTCGCGCGGCATCTCCTCGGCCATCCCGGGCAGGTCATCGACCGGGGCGGCGGCCACCCCCACGCCGGCGCCGGCACCCCGTGGCTCCAGGAACTGGACATCGTTGGCCACGACTTCGGTGGCGCGCCGCTTCTGCCCGTCCTGGCCCTCCCAGGAGCGGGTCTGCAGGCGCCCTTCGACGTAGACCAGCGAGCCCTTGCGCAGGTAGTCGGCCACCTGCTGGGCGAGATTCCGCTTGCCGATGTTCCAGGCCACGATGTTGTGGTAGTCGGTGAACTCCTTGCGCTCGCCGTCCGCCCCGGATGAGTAGCGGTTGGTGGCGATCGAGAAGGAGGTGACCGGCTGGCCGCTGGGCGTGAATCGCATCTCCGGGTCCTTGGTCAGACGGCCCATCAGCATCACCTTGTTCAGGCTTGCCATTACTCCTCGTCCTCCTCGGCCCCAGGCTCAGCTGGGGCCATAGCGTCAGCCGCCGCCGCGGTGGTGGGCACGGGTTCGAGGTCCGCTTCCGGCCCGGCCGCTTCCGGCTCGGCCGCCGCCGGTTCGGTCGCCTCCGGCTCGGCCGCCGCCGGTTCGGTCACCTCCGGCTCGGCCGCCTCGAGTTCCGACGTTGCCGCCGGTGTCTCACCGTTGGTGGCCGCACCGGGCTTCAGGACCGGCTTGCGCACGATCAGGTGCCGGAAGACCGTGTCGGAGATCTTGAGGCTGGACTCCATCTCAGGCACGCGGGCCGGCTCGATCTGGAAGTCGGTCAGCACGTAGTGGCCCTCGCGGAGGTGGTCGACCTCGTAGGCCAGCCTTCGCTTGCCCCAGACGTTGGTGCGCTGAATATTGCCTTCGAGGCTTTCGATGAGGTTCTCGACCTTCTTGGTGACGTCACCGAGGTCCGCCTCTTCGATGTCGGGCCGGACGATGTAAAGGATCTCGTAGTCGCGCTGCAAGGGAAGCTGGATATCTCCTCTCCATGGATCAAGCCCCGGGCGCAACGGAAACACTCCGGCCGGGACCAGAAAGGACCTGCGTATTCTATCAAGGCAGCCCGAAGCCGGCCGCCGGCAGGCCTGAAGCTTCCCTCGACATTGGAGATCTCGTGAGCAAGACCAAGCAGCGCAACCGGTCCGCCCAGCGCTATGGGCGGGTCCAGAAGAAGACCAGTTGGTACGGCGACGTCCCGCTGCTGCCCGTGGTCATGGGCGCCGTGCTCCTGGTCGGCCTTGTGGCCCTGGTGGTGTTCATAAACCTCAACAACAAGACTGTTGCCGCTTCGGGCAGCCCCGTCGACGGGATCCCCTGCAACTCGAACGAGCAGCTCGCCGTTCACTACCACGCGCACTTGACGATCCTGGTCGCCGGCAGCGAGGCGCAGGTACCCGCCAACACCGGCATCAACCAGGACCAGCAGTGCCTCTACTGGATGCACACCCACGACACCAGCGGCATCATCCACATCGAGGCGCCCCAGTCGTCGGCCACCCGCAAATTCAAGCTCGGTGAGTTCTTCGACATCTGGGGCCAGAAGCTCGACCGGACGCACGTCGGCGCCACCACCTTGGGCGCCGGCCAGCAGCTGGTCATATACGTGGACGGAAAGATCTACAGCGGGGACCCGCGGCAGATCGTCCTCGGCAAGCACACGCAGGTGGTGCTGGAGGTCACGCCGCCGGCCGTGACGCCACCGCCGAGTTTCACCTTCCCGGCCGGCCTCTAGCACCTGGAGGACGTGGCTCCTCAGCCCTCTTCGAGGAGGATTCGGGCCGCTCGGAGGTGCTCCAAGGCCGGCTCGGCCTGACCCTCGCGGAGCAGGTCCGCCGCGAGCCGGGCGTGGGCTTCGCCGTCGAGTCGCAGCGGCCCACCGCCCAAAACCGCCTCCAACCGCTGCAGCCGGTGCTGATCGGCGTGGGCGGTGATCGCGGCCCGCTGCTCCTCGAGCAGCTTCCGGCCCGCCTCCAACCGACCCAGCTTCAGCATCGCCTCACCCGCGCAGAGGCGCGCGTCCACACCCAGCGGCCATTCCACCGAATCGAGGGCCGGCTCGATCGCCGAGAGGCAGCGTCGATAGGCGCCGCGGGCCAGCTCGACTCGGCCCTTCTCGAGAGCGACCTCCCGATCCAGGCTGGGCGTCGTGCCGTCGAGCAGGTAGTCGACAGGAGCTTGGAGCCGATCGGCGATGACCCGGAGCACCCGGACCGACGGCCGGCTCTTGTTGAGCTCGACCTGGTTCAAGAAGGCGCGGCTGAAGTCGCCGCCGGCAACCCGGGCCAAGCTCAGCCCACGCTCCATCCGAAGCTTGCGAACCCGGTCGCCCAGCGTCTCGCCCATGTCAACGAATACTTTACATGGGAGCCGGCCGCGGGGCTGGCCTACATGTGGGAGCGAGGGTCGAGGCTGCGGGAGATGGAGGTGAAGTTGCGGAACCCGTGCGCGGTGACGATGCCCGTGTCCTCGACCCGGACGCCACCCAGACCTTCGAGGTAGAGCCCGGGTTCGACGGTGACCACGTCACCCTCCTCGAGAGGGACGTCGGTCGGGCGCAGGTTGGGCAGCTCGTGGACCTCGAGGCCGACGCCGTGGCCGGTCGAGTGAATCATCTGCGGTGTGCCCGGCGGCGCTTCGAATCCTTTGTAGACCGCGCCGAAGCCGCCTTCCTTGAGCACGCGGCAGACCTCCTCGTTGACCGCCCGGCCGGTGACCCCCGGCTGGATCATCGCGATCGCCGCGTCGAGCGCTTGGACGACCACCTCGTGCATGCGCTTCACCTCGGGCGTGATCTCACCCGCGACGATCGTCCGGGTCAGGTCGCCGTGGTAACGGGAGACCCTACCCCGCGGGAAGATGTCGATGATCACCGGCCCTCCGGCGCGGATCGGTCCCTCGCCGCGGTAGTGCGGCATCCAGCACTCCGGCGAACCGGCCACGATCATGTCGTCGCACGCGTAGCCGATCTCATTGAGCACGCCCTGGGCGGCGGCCATCAGTCGTTCCGAAGTCAGCGGACGGCCGTCCAGCTGAAGGATGCCGTCCTCGACCTCCGCCGACCCGAGCAGGCCTGCGACCTCGGCGACGGCGGCCTCGGCGGCACGCTGCGCGCCGTGGATCCACTCGGCCTCGTCGGCGTTCTTGTGGCGCCGTTCGCGGATGAAGAGCTGCTTGTCGAGCTCGACCGCCACGTCCTGGTTGCGGAGCTCCTCCAGGTAGGCGGCCTCCAGCCGGCCCGACACCCGGACCCGGTCGAGTCCCTTCTCCTTGAGCAGCCTGGCTGCGACCTTGGCCCAGCCCCGGTACCAGTCCGGGTCCTCCTCCCAGCCGTGATCGGCGCGGTCGATGACGCGCTTGGCGGTGCTCGATTGCTTTCCGCGTTCGAGCTCCAGGATGTTCAAGACCAGTACGTCGTCGCCCCTCCGGAACCTGATATAGAGCGCCGGGTCGTGGGTGAGGAACCGGGTCGCGTAGTAGAACTCCGCGTCTTCGCCGTTGTTGATCAGGACCAGGGGCAGCTCTTGTTCCACGTTTTACATCCCCACCTTCAGGTGCTCGATTGCAGCGGCGAAAAGTCGGGCCAGTGCTGCCGGCGCCTCAGCCTCGACGCGAGCCTGGACCGCCTCGGCGAATCGGTCCGGGAAGCTGGACCTTAGCAGTCGCAGCTGCTGCTCATAGACGATCGGCAGCGCGTAGGTCCGCGGCGTCACCGAGCCGTCCAGGTTCAGCAGTCCCTGCAGCTGGTAGCCGTCCAGGTACCCAAGCTCGAAGCCGAGCCGGCGCAGCTCGTGGAGGTCACGCCGGAGAGTCCGCTCCGAGACGCCGCAGGCGGCCGCCAGTTCGGAGGGGTGCTGGCCGGGATGGCGGACCACCTCGGAGAGGATGTCGAGCAACCGGGTGAACCGCTGCGCGCGGTTCAAACAGCGGTCGCCTCTTAGCCGATCTCTTCCCAGGAGGGAGCGGGTCCGGCGTCGAAGTCGGGCTCGGCCTCGTCCTGGTTGGCCGCCGTCTGGTGGAAGCGATTGGCGATCACCTGGTAGGCCATCGCCTTGGGGATGCCGAGCTTGGTGAGCGACTTCACCTCGTCCGCCATCACCTTGTCGCGAGCCGCCTCGATGGCCGCCACGATCTCGTCAACGGTTGCCTGGCGCTTGGTCATCGGTTCGAAGCTGATCTTACCCCACCCCCTGTCGGGGGAAACCCAGTCCTGCCTCCTGGGTTCGGATCACTTCTAGACTATCGATCGTGCCCAAGTTCGGCCCTGACAAGATCCGCAACGTCGCGATCCTGGGCCACTCGCACGACGGCAAGACCACCCTCGCTGAAGCCATCCTGCACGCCACCGGAACGGTCGCCCGGATGGGCTCGACCGACGCCGGCACCTCGACCCTGGACTTCGAGCCGGAGGAGGTCCGGCGCCGGATCTCGATCGGCCTTGGCGTGGGCAGCGTCGAGCACAACGGCTACAAGCTCAACCTGGTTGACGCGCCCGGCTTCTTCGACTTCGCCGGCCAGGTCGTCAGCGCCTTGCGGTCGGTCGAGGGCGCGCTGGTCGTGGTCAGCGCCAACGCCGGCCTGGCGGTGGGCACCGAGATCGCCTGGGACCAGTGCAACCGGGACCGCAAGCCGCGGCTGGTGGTCGTCAACAAGATGGACAAGGAGAACGCCGACTTCTTCGGCACCGTCACCGCGCTCCGGGCGGCGCTGAAGCCGAAGCCGGTCCCGATCCAGGTCCCGATCGGCTCGGAAGCGTCCTTCAAGGGCGTCGTCGACCTGCTGCACATGAAGGCGCTGGTCACCGGAGGCGACGGGAAAGGCCAGGAGGTCCCCATCCCGGACGACCTCAAGGCACGCGTCGAGGAATACCGCAACCAGATGATGGAGGCGGCCGCCGAGGGCGACGACGAGCTGCTCGAGAAGTACCTGGAGGAGGGCGAGCTCAACGAGGAGGAGATGCAGAAGGGTCTCCGGGAGGGCATCGTCGCCGGTACCGTCGCGCCGGTCGTCTGCTGCTCCGCCGCCAAACTCCTGGGCGTGCGAACCGTGCTCAACGCCGTGATCGACCTCTTCCCGGCTCCCGAGGCCGCGCCCGACGGGCCTGCCAAAGCCTTCGTCTTCAACACCACCGCCGACCCCTTCGTCGGCCGCGTCACCTACTTCAAGGTCCTCTCCGGGTGCATCAAGGGCGACCAGCAGCTGCACAACGTCACCCGCAACGTGGCGGAACGGGTCGGCGGCCTCTTCTTCCCCCGCGGCAAGGAGCACCTGAACACACCCGAGGTCTGCGCCGGCGACATCGGCGCGGTCGCCAAGCTGCAGCAGACCCTCACCGGCGACACGGTCGGGGATCGCTCGGCCCAGCCCGAGCCCGAGATCGAGCTGCCCCGGCCCGTCTACGCGCTGGCGATCTTCCCCAAGGCCCGTGGCGATGAGGAGAAGATCGGCAGCGGGCTGGCGCGCCTCGCCGAGGAGGATCCGACCCTCCATGTCGACCGCACCGAGGAGACGCATGAGCTGGTCATCTCGGGGCTTGGCGACGTCCACCTCGACGTGATCCTGGAGAAGCTGGGCCGCAAGTACGGCGTCCAGGCGACCAGCCAGGTGCCGAAGGTCGCCTACCGGGAGACCATCGCGGGCACCGCCAAGGTCGAGGGCCGCCACGTCAAGCAGTCGGGCGGGCACGGCCAGTACGCGGTCTGCACCATCGAGGTGGCGCCGACGGCCCGTGGCGAGGGCTTCGTCTGGGAGGACAAGATCTTTGGCGGCTCCATCCCCCAGAACTTCCGCCCCTCGGTCGAGAAGGGCGTCGTCGATACCATGGCCAAGGGGGCGGTCGCCGGTTATCCCATGGTCGATGTACGGGTCGCGCTCATCGACGGCAAGTACCACACCGTCGACTCCTCCGACATGGCGTTCCAGCTGGCGGGCGGGATGGCGATGCGAAAGGCCGCCATGGACGCCAGCCCCGTCATCCTCGAACCGGTGATGGACGTCGAGGTGACGGTGCCCGAGCGGTTCCTGGGCGACATCATGAGCGACCTGAACGGCCGCCGCGGCAAGATCGCGGGGACCGAGCCCGGCGACGGCACCCAGACCGTCCGCGCCCAGGTCCCGGAGTCGGAGCTGCTCAAGTTCGCCCTCGACCTGCGCTCGATCACGCAGGGGCGGGGCACCTTCAGCAAGAGCTTCTCTCACCACGAGGAGATGCCCCAGCACCTCGCCAAAGCCCTGATCGAGGCCTACCAGAAAGCTCGCGCCGACCACGAGTGACGGCCGAGCCGTGACCTCCAGTGCCCACGACGTGGTCGTGATCGGCGGAGGCGTCACCGGCGCCGGCGTCGCCCGCGACCTCGCCCGCCGCGGCGCCTCAGTGCTGCTGCTCGAGAAGGACGACTACGGAGGCGGGACGAGCGGCGCCTCGAGCTGGATGATCCACGGCGGCCCGCGCTACCTGGAGTTCGACTGGCGCACCACCCGGCTCAGCTGCGAGGACGCCGGCAAGATCGTCCGGATCGCGCGGCACATGGTCCACCGGGTTGTCTTCCTGCTCCCGGTCCTGGCGGGCGACAGGCACAACCTCGAACAGCTCGAGACGGCGATGGAGGTTTACGACCGCTTCCAACCGCTGAAGCTCTCCAACCCCCATCTCCGGCTGACAGCCGACGAGGCGCGCCGCCTGGAGCCGGGGCTGAGCGACCAATTGCTGGGCGCGTTGACGATGGAGGAGTGGGGCCTGGATCCGCACCGCCTGGTCTGGGCCAACGTCCAGGACGCGATCGAGAACGGCGCACGTGCGAGCAACCACTCGCGCGTCGTGGACCTGGTCCGAGACGGCCGGCAGGTGCTGGGCGTCCGCTACCGGGGCCCGGACGGGACGCTCCACGAAGCACGCGCGCGCGTCACTGTCAACGCGACCGGGCCCTGGTCGGGCGAGCTGGGCCGGCTGGCCGGGGTGCCGATCGAGCTCCGCCCCGCCAAGGGCATCCACATCGTCTACGACCGGCGCTTGAGCAACTTTGCGATCAGCGCCGACGCCGTCGACGGCCGAGGTCTGCTGATGGTGCCGCACGGCAACTTCACGTTGGCCGGCACCACCGACGACGACTTCTACGGCGATCCCGACGACCTCGAGGTCCTGCCCGACGAGGTCGACTACATCCTGCAGGCCTTCGACCGGGTCTTCCCCTCCTTGCGCAACCATCGCGCCATTCGCGCCACGGCCGGTGTCCGGCCCACCATCTTCCGTTGGCGCAGCTACGAGGACGACCTCTCCCGGCGCTACGAGATCGTCGACCACTCCGATGCACCCGGCCTGGTCAGCGCCCTCGGCGGCAAGCTTTCGATGTACCGGCTGATGGCGGAGGAGACCGCCGACCTGGTCTGCCGCAAGCTGGGCATCGAGGGCCCCAGCACGACGGGGACCGCGCCACTGCCCGGAAGCGAGGTCGCGGCCGAGCCGCCCGCCGAGCTGGCGGCCCGCTACGGCATCAGCGCGCTGGCCGCCGCCCGCCTCCAGACCCGGCAGGGCTGCCGGGCGCCGCGCGTCTTCGACCGCGAAGGCGGCCGCGGCCTGGTCTGCCGCTGCGAGCCGATCACCGTCGCCGAGCTTCGCCATGTTGCTCGCCAGGAGCAGGTCCGGACCCTGGGCGACGCCTTCCGCCGGGTCGGACTGGCCGCCGGTCCCTGCTCGGGCGCGCTCTGCGTCGAGAGGGCAGCCCAGGTGGTGGGCGACGAGCTCGGCTGGAGCCTCGGCCAATGCCGCCAGTCGGCGGCCGAGTTCCGGGCCGAGCTCTGGCTGGGCCGCGCTCCGGTCCTCGATCGCTGGGGCTGGGCCGAGCAGGAGCTGATCGCCGGCGGCAGGGGCCGGACCTAGTGTCCCGCCAGCGGAGTTCGCTTCAAAATCGCCGCCAGGGACCCCGAGCTCAAGGAAGCGCCCGAGCAACGCAGCGAGCGGGCCGGAAGGCCCGTGAGCGAGTAGCGCAGGAGCTGACGCCGAGATCGGCGGCCCTGGCGGATGAGCCCGCAGGGTCGGCCGGTCGTCGCCTTCGACGACCCAGCCATTTGACGCGAATTTTGCTGGCGGGACACTAGATGGCGAGCAGCACCGATCGCGCCTCGGCGCTCAGCCGCCTGGCCGCGGCCTACGCGCGCCACCAGCTCCGGCGCTGGACCGGCCGCGGCAGCCGGGGCGGCGCGGGCCGAGCCGAGCGGATCTACAAGCCGGAGCACTACCTGGCGCTCACGCCCGAGGAGCGAGAGCTGCTGCCGGCCATGTCACGGTGCCTCAACTGCGGGATCTGCGCCCTCGTCGCCGGCCGGCTCGGGGACGCCTATCTACCTGACCTCTCCTCGGCTTACCTGCGGCCGCTCCACCTGCTTCCCATGCTGCGGAGCGACCTCGAAGGCGCCGGCCACGCGGACCTGGAGGCTGCCGCCGCCGCCTGTCCCGTCGGCGTCCCGTTGCCCGCCGTGGCCGCCATCGTCCGCCGCCTCGCCGGCGGGTGAGGCGGGTCGGCGCCGCGCGCCGAAAGGAGCTCGTCGAGCGGGCTCGGCGACTGCTCCCGGAACTGCCGACAGGGTCGCTCTACCGGGTCACAGCTCTCCTGGAACGGGCCCTGGCCGACCCGGAGGTGGCGGATGACGTCTATCTGGACCTGGAAGCCGCGCTGCCCCGCCAGCGCCGATCGCGGAGTCGTTAATCTCTTGCTAGATATCCACATGATGTATACAGTCTGTGGAAGCAACCCCAGATCTAGTTCCATCAATGATCCTCGCACTACTTTCCCAACTGCGTGGCTGGCAGGTTCTCGACCGGTTGATCAACAGGATCGCCGGGCACTTCACCACGTGGCCGGCCGATGACTTCACCCGCTTCACCGCCACTCCCATCGGCCAGCCGGCGGCGACTCCCCTCTACACCGCCCAGCCGCCCGCAGCTCGCCCGCTGAAGCCGCCGGAGCCGCTGTCGATCGCCCCGGGGGCGTTCGAGGTCCGCTTCAACCGGCTGCAGAGCGAGGGCCGCTACGAGCAGATGTGGTCGATGCTGGCCGAGGACGCGCAGCGCTCCTGGGGCAGCGAGGAGAAGTTCGTCGAGGCGATGGAGCGCCAATCCGGAGGGGCCCAGGTGGTCGAGGCCGAGGTGGGCGCGGTGAACATCGTCCCCGAGTGGACCGACCAGCACCACAACCGCACCTACCGGAACGTGGCCCGGCTTGCCGTCCGCTACCGGCTCAAGCACGAGTACCGCGAGCTCACGGTCTACCGCCAGGTGCACCTGATCCCGGCCGCGGACGGCTGGCGCACTCTCTGCTATCCACAAGCAAGCTAAGCCCCGGGGTCCTCACGGTATAGTGGCTTAACCGCCACCGAGATGATCCAGCAGACCGTCGACGAACAGAACCGTGCGCTTTTCTGGCACCGCCGGAAGCAGTTGGGCACCAAGCCACGCAACCTCATGCACGAGTCCGACCTGCTCCTCTACTGGCTGGAGGAGTGCCTGCTCAGCGACCTGAAGGTGGTTCCCGGCTGGCTGATGCCGCGGATCGCGCAGCTGATCAACCAGACCGACCGCGACCTCCAGGAGGAGCTCGGCCGCGACCGCCGGCCGGACCAGGTGATGGAGGTTCTCTTCCGGGCCCAGGAGGTCTTGATGGCTGAATCGGTCCGTTCGAGGACCGAGGCCAAGGTCATCCCGCTCTTCAGGTAGTTGGCGGACTCACCGCTGTGGAAGGTCGACTTCCACATGCACTCTCGGTACTCACATGACAGCTCGACCAAGCTCGAGGACCTGGCCGCCGCGGCCCGCCGCCTGGGCCTCGACCGGATCGCCCTCACGGACCACAACACCGCCGAAGGATCGCTTCTGCTCCACGAGCAGGAGCCCGAGCTGGTCATCGCCGGCGAGGAGGTCAAGACCACCGAAGGCGAGGTGATCGGCCTCTTCATCACCCGCGGCCTCAAAAGCTGGCAGCGGCCGGAGGCGGTGATGGACGAGATCCACGAGCTGGGTGGCCTGGTCTACATCCCCCATCCCTTCGACCGCTGGCGCGCCAACTTCGCGCCCCACCGTCTGGTCGCCCTCGCCGACCGGGTCGACGTGATCGAGGGCTACAACCAATGGGCCGACCCCGGCGCCAACCAGGCCGCGACCGAGATCGCCCGCGAGCTCGGCAAGCCGGTCGGGTTCGGCAGCGACGCCCATTCGATCGCCGAGCTCGGCCACAGCTGGCTCGAGGTCGAGCCCTTCGAGGGGCCCGCCGACCTGCTCCTGAAGCTGGGTCGCGCCACCGGTCACCGCACCGAGGTCAGCGGGACCCAGCGCCGGGCGTGAAGCTGCTGGCCGTGGGCTCGATCGCCCTGGACCGGCTGGAGGGACCGTTCGGCGCCGTCAGCGATGAGTTGGGGGGATCGGTTCTCTACTTCGGCCTCGCCGCTGCCCTGATCCGCCCGGTCGAGCTGGCCGCCCCGGTCGGGCGCGACGCCGAAAGCCAGGTGCGTCAGCTCCTGTCGGACCGGCCGATCGACGCCACCGCGATCACCGTGGTCGATGCTCCGACCTACCGCTGGAGCGCCCGCCAGCTGTCCGGAACCAACCACGAGGTCGGCAGCCGGGACAGCATCTACGACCGGTGGGAGCCGGCCCTTCCCGACGGCTACGGCGGCTGGGCGTTCGTCGGCTCGATGCGCCCCGACCGGCAGGCGGGCGCAGCTCTGGCGCTACGGGGCTCGGCCGCCCTGCTTGCCGGCGACTCGATGCGCTCCTACCTGGCCGCGCTGCCGGACGAGGCCAGGCTGCTGGTCGAGGCCTGCACCTGGTTCTTCGCCAACCGCGAGGAGCTCGCAGCACTCGGTGGCGAACCTGGTCAGCCGGACGAGTTCCGGCGCCGCTGGGCCCTTGAGGGCCTGGTGGTCAAGTCCGGTCCGGACGGCTCTGAGGCCTGGACCAGCTCCGGCGCCCTGCGCCTGCAGCCTCCGGCCGGCTATCCGGTCGTCGACGTGACCGGCGCCGGCGACGCCCTGGCGGGTGGCATGCTGGCGCGCTGGCTGGAGACCGGCGCCCGTCCGGAGGGGCTGGAGGACGCGCTCGCGCATGGGATGGGCTGCGCCTCCCTGGCGGTTTCCGAGATCGGACTCCGGGGCCTGGCCGCCGCGACGCCGGCCGACCTTCGGGAGCGAGTGGCGGCCGTCCTCGGTCAGCTGTAGATGGGGCGCCCGGCGACCCGCCGGGCCTGCGCCCGCCTCCGGCCGAAGTACCAGACGGCGACGCCGACCGCGAGCAGGATCAGCAGGTAGGCGAGGGCCGTCACGAAGGAGGGCAGCCGCGCCTCAGAGACGGGAACGGTAAAGCTCAAAAGACCCACGTAACCCGGGTGCCGCCCGGGGGTGTAGAGGATCGCGTGGGCCGAGTCGTAGGCGACCGCGCGGCTGTCGGAGGTGGTGATCTTCACGGCCTGGAATTGGATCGGGTTGTCCGTATAGACACCGACCGCGCTCTTGCCGCTGTAAGCGCCCGCCAGGAAGAACCGCCGGGCCGTGGGGTCATAGATCGCCTGGTCGACGTCGGCGAGCTCGGTGAGGGTCTGGCTGACCCGGCCGTCGTGGATGCTCCAGGCCAGCGAGTAAGCGACCTTGGGGTCGGTGCAGCCGATGACCGCCTGGGAGCCGGAGGCGTCGATGGCCAGCCCGGTCGCCCCACAGGGCACGCCCACCGGCCAGGTGTGGACCAGCTTCTCTGAGCGGGGGTCGATGGCGTAGACCTCGTTCTTCTTCAGGTTGGTGAGGTAGACCAGCCGGTCGGGGTGGTTGTAGCGCGGCTGCTCGAGCCCCACCGGCAGAGTCAGGTGGCCGATCGGGACGTCGCGGATGGCGTCGATCTCGGTCAGCAACCCGTCGTCACCGCTGGCGGCGATCACGAGCCTGTCGACCGGGTCGTATTCGAGTAGGTCGACATTGATCTTGGCGGTGGTCTGGACCTTGGTCAGGAGCGTGTCCACTCGTGCTGAGGTCGGGTCGGCCTCGATCACCGCCACCGCGCCCCCGTCCAGCCCGGCGAAGACCTTGTGGAGGTCCGGCGCCGCGGCCAGGCCCTTCGGCGCCTTGCCGGTCTTGACCGTGGTCAGGTAGCGCGGCTGGGGCTGGGAGACGTCGAAGACGTCGACGCCGAGGTCGGTGGCGTCGGCGATGTAGAGCCGGTGAGCGGACGGGGCGACCAGCGACTGGTCATAGGTCGCCGGCGCGCCACCGAGCGGAGGGATGTCGGTGCGGTTGACCTGATTGGCCGTGCCGCAGGCAACACCCATGAGCCCGGCGGCAGCGAGTATGGCCAGCGCCCGAAACACACATGTAGGCTATCAGGTTTAGTGCCATCGCTATAAGCGATTTTTAGCCGGAGAGGGGCGTTCCGGGAAGGGAGCTTGAGAGCAGGAGCCCGGTCAGGATGATCAGGCCCGCGACGGTGACCCCGGCGATCAGGTTGGCAAGGCGGCCGTTCGTGTAGCGGCCCATCAGCCGCCGGTCGTTGATCAAGACCAGCATGTAGACCAGGATCGCGGGCAGGATCAGGCCGTTCACGTCCTGGCTGAGCAGGATCATCGACACCAGCGGGACCCCCGGGATCAGCACCGCCAAGGCCCCGACCACGATCAGGAAGGTGAAGATCCCGAAGAAGGCCGGGGCGTCCCCGACTCCACGATCGACACCGCGTTCGAAGCCGAAGGCCTCACTCACCGCATAGGAGGTCGAAAGCGGCACCACCGAGCCAGCCAGCAGGCTGGCACCGACCAGGCCGCCTGCATGTTGCCGAGCTGGGCTGGCGTCAGGTGGCCGGCGAGCGTCAGTGCGGTGGCGACGATGATGAAGAAGGCGATCAGGTCGGTGACGACCGAGCCGACGATTACGTCGGCCCGGCTGTAGGCCAACCGCTCGTCGGGGATCCCCTTCTCGGCGATCGCCGCCTGCAGGTAGAACTGCATCCAGGGTGTGATGGTGGTTCCGATCAGGGCGATCGAGAGCAGGAAGTAGGCGCGCGAGGCGTCCACCTGGGGCGTGGCCGAGGCGCGCAGGATCTCCCCCCAGTCCGGGTGGACGAGGAAGCCCGACACGACATAGGTCAGGTAGACGACCCCGATGCTCAGCAACACCCTTTCGACGACCGGGTAGCTGCCCCTGACCACCAGCAGCCAGATCACGATCGCCGCGATCGGCACCGAGACGTACTTGGGGACGCCCAGCAGCTCCATCCCGGCCGCGATGCCGGCGAACTCGGCGACGGTCGTGAAGGCGTTGGCGACCACCAATAGGGCCATGGCGAAGGTGGTGCTGCGGACGCCGAAGCGCTCGCGGATCAGGTCGGCAAGGCCCTTGCCGGTGACAACGCCCATCCGGGCGCTCATCTCGTTGATGACGATCAGACAGATCGTCACCAGCACCAGCAGCCAGAGCATCTTGAAGCGGAACTGGGCACCCGCCTGGGCGTAGGTCGCGATGCCGCCGGCATCGTTGTCGGCGTTGGAGGTGATCAGGCCGGGCCCGATCACGGCCAGGAGGATGAAGAGCCGGCGCGACCGGCGGAGGCGGGCGATCACGAGGTGGCCTCGGCCGCCTAGCTCAGCTTGGGCAGGCGCCGCTTCACGCCCTCGGGAAGGACGGCCTCGAGCGCGTCATCGACGGTGACGATGCCCCGGAGCCGGTTCTCGGCGTCGATGACCGGGAGGGCCATCAGGTTGTACTTCGCCATCATCGCGGCGACCTCGTCGCGGCCTGCCTCGAGGTCGACGGTGAAGATCTCGCGGCGGATGAAGTCGGCGATCGGCGTCGACGGCTGGGCCACGATCAGGTCGCGCAGGGAGAGGACGCCGTTCAGGTGCTCGTCCTCGTCGACGACGTAGACGTAGTAGACGTGCTCCGC
>VBHN01000141.1 GCA_005881155.1 Chloroflexota bacterium
GTCTCCGACCTGCGCGAGATCCTGGCCGCCGAGCTCGAGAAGATCGAGATCGACGCCGACATCTCCGGCCGGCCCAAACACGCCTACTCGATCTGGCAGAAGATGAACCGGGACGAGAAGGACTTCGCCGAGATCTACGACCTCAACGCCATCCGGGTGCTGGTCAACTCGGTGAAGGATTGCTACGGCGTCCTGGGCGTGGTGCACTCGCTCTGGAAGCCGATGCCGGGCCGCTTCAAGGACTACATCGCGATGCCCAAGTCCAACGGCTACCAGTCGCTGCACACGACGGTCATCTCGCACTCCGGCGACCCCATCGAGATCCAGATCCGCACGCACGAGATGCACCGCTTCGCGGAGTACGGGATCGCCGCCCACTGGACCTACAAGGAGGGCGCTGCGCTGCCGGGCGGCTCGAACGCGCGCGGCACCAAGTTCGACGAGCGCTTCAGCTGGCTGCGGCTGCTGATGGAGTGGCAGAAGGAGGTGCTCGACGCCGAGCAGTTCGTGGACGCGGTCAAGGTCGACATCTTCGAGGACGAGGTGTTCGTCTTCACGCCCAAGGGCGACGTCCTGAACCTACCTGCAGGCTCCACGCCGGTCGACTTCGCCTACCGCATCCACACCGAGGTCGGGCACCGCTGCATCGGCGCCAAGGTCAACGGCCGGATGGTGCCGCTGGACTACGCGCTCAACAACGGCGAGATCGTCGAGGTGCTGACCACGCGCTCGCCGCACGGCCCCTCCCGGGACTGGCTGAACTTCGTCAAGAGCGCCTCGGCCCGCGACCGGATCCGGAAGTGGTTCAAGGCCCAGCGCCGCGACGAGAACGTGGCCAAGGGCCGCGACATGCTCGACAAGGAGCTGCGCCGGATGCACCGCCTGGGCCTCACGCAGCTGCCGGAAGGGCGGCTCGAGGAGCTGGCACACCAGTACAAGTACGGGACGGCGGACGATTTCCTGGCCGCCGTCGGCTACGGCGAGCTCTCGCCGCACGCGGTGATCATGAAGCTGGCGCTGGTGCCGGGCGACGATGGCGACGAGCTCAAGTCGATCCCGCTCATCCCCCAGGTCGAGCCCACCGCGCGGGTGCTGGTGCGAGGCGAGCGGGGCGTTTTCACGACCATCGCCTCCTGCTGCCAGCCGGTCCCCGGTGACGCGATCATCGGCTACACGACGCGCGGCAAGGGCGTCACCGTGCACCGCTCCGACTGCGTCAACGCGGTCAACGCGGTCGAGAAGCACCGGATCGTCCCCGTCGACTGGGACGGGCAGGCCACGCACCTCTACCCGGTGGCGATCAAGATCGAAGCCTGGGACCGGACCGGCCTGCTGCGCGACATCGCGACCGTCGTCGCCGAGTCGAAGGTGAACATGAGCGCGGTCAAGGTGGACGTCTACGACGACAAGTCCGCGGTCGTCTCGACGACCGTCGACATCGACTCGCTGTCCCAGCTGTCCCGGTTGATGGAGAAGCTGGAGCAGGTGCGTGACGTGCATACGGTCGCGCGGGAAGTCGGCTGAGCGCGCTCCCCAGTTGAAGCTCGAGGTCGAGACCACCGCGGACTCGCAGTGGGGGACCAACTCCTACCTGGTCGAGGACATGGACACGCAGGACGCGGTCGTGATCGACGCCAACAGCGAGCCGCACGCCGTGATCGAGGCTGCCCGCACGCGTGGCGCCAGGGTGCGCGCGATCCTCTTGACGCACACCGACGTGGACCACATCGCCGGCCTGCCGGCGCTGCTGGAGGCGTTCGGGCAGGTGCCGGTCGCCGTGCACCCGGCGGAGCGCGAGGTGATCGCGGAGGGGAAGCCGCTGCGGCGCGTGTTTCCCTTCGAGTCGCCGCCGGTCCCCTCGCCGGACTCGCTGGTCGAGGGCAAGCCCTACCGGGCGGGCTCGCTGGAGTTCGAGGTGCTGCACACGCCGGGCCACTCGCCGGGCGGCGTGACGCTGAAGATCGGGAACCACCTCTTCACCGGCGACGCCCTCTTCGCCGGGTCGATCGGCCGCTCCGACTTCGCCAACAGCGACGGCGCGGCTCTGCTCGAAGGCATCCGGACCAAGCTGCTGACCCAGGACGAGCAGAGCGTCGTGCTGGCCGGACACGGTCCGCCCTCGACAATCGCCAGGGAAAAGCGCTACAACCCGTTTCTGTGAGCTTGCGTTGAGCTTCCTGGACCGCTGGTGGATCTTCCAGCCCCGCGGCCACGGCCGCCGGCCCCTGACCGCAATCGGCGTTGCCTGGACGCTGGCCGCCTACGTCCTGCTCGGCCTCGGCACTGACGAGGCGGTGCGCAAAGCCGCCTGGCTCTTCGGCGCCCTGGCCGGGCCGATCCTGCTGGTGATCGCGGTCTCCCTGGGCTGGACGGCGCTCCGGGTCTGCCAGGACGGCCAGTTCCTCCGCGCGGCCGCCTGGTTCACCGGCGCCGGCTGGGGCGTGGTCCAGCGGCTGCTGACGGAGAACCCGACCTGCGGCAACCTGGTCTTCGGCGGGGGCCTGCCCGGAGTGTCGCCCGGGATCGCCCCCTGCACGCCCCACCAGGACTTCATGGCCACGCTCTTCGTCGCGACCTGGGTGCTGTGCGGACCGGTCGCGTCGGCGGCGCTGGCGGGTCTCGACCTGCACCGCTGGCTGCGCCGCGACCCGCTCTACGCATTCCGAGCCGGGCTCTAAGGCGGGACCGCCACCAGCTCGCCGTTCTGCCCGTCCGACAGCCGCCAGCCGCCTTCGTGGACCAGCCGGTGGTGGCGGCTGCAGAGAAGGGTCAGGTTCCAGAGCACGGTCGGCCCGCCCAGCACCCAGTGCCACCTGTGATGGCCGTCCGTCCAATCCACGGGCATGTCGCAGCCCGGGAAGCGGCAGTGGCGGTCGCGGGCGACCAGCGCCTTGCGGAGCCGTGCTGAGATGGTCCGCCGGGTCCGGCCGACTCCGACCGGGGTGCCCTGCTTGTCGACGCTGATCTCGGTCAAGGAGCAGTCGCAGGCGATCCGGAGCGCGGTCTCGCCGGGCACGGCGCCCGCCCACTCCAGGTCGGCGGCCTCGGCGCCAGGGGCGCCTTCCAGCGTCTCCTTGCGGACGATGAGCGAGAGGTGCGGCTTCTGGCCCGCCACCTGGGGCAGCTTGCCCCGGTTGAGCGCCTGCCGCGCCAATTCGACCAGGGCGTCGGCGCGGCGTTCGCAGGCGTCGCGGCTGTCGCCCTGCTTTTTGGGCCCCATCAGGGCGTTGAGGGCGGTCTGCAGGTAGGCGCCGCCCTCGGGGTCGAGGCGGCCGTCGAAGACGAAGACTCCGCCAAAGGTCTGGCTGAGCCAGATGCCGCGCCGGTCGTGGGCGTCGTTGAGGTCCTTCAAGGACCCCTCCGGATCGATCGAGTGCCGGAGATGAGCGGCGGCCACCGAAAGCAATCCGGGGTCGAGCTCCTTGGCCGCCTCCAGCAGGATCGGCTCGCCGGGGCCCATCCTCTCGGCCCCGACGGCGGCCGCGGTGCGGGTGATGACGCGGGCGTTGTCGAAGGTGATCTGACCCTCGGCCAAGGCCCTGGCGGTGCTCGGCAGCTGCTCCAGCTGGCGGGCCATCTCGAGGCGGGTCTTGCCCGAGGAGAGCCGCATCCGGCAGTGCCAGCGGAGCCAGGCCAACAAGGAGAGGCAGCCGTAGGCCAGGTAGCCCTTGTGGCGCTCGAAGACGGCCAGCTTGGCGGCGAACTCGGCCTCGCGGGCGTCGATCTCGCGGCGCAGGGAGATCAGCTCCTCGCCCAGGGCGGAGTCGGGCAGCTCGGCCAGCTCGTACATATGTTCGTAGTCTAGCGGCTCGCGCGCGCGCATGCGAAGAGCGCTGTTAAGGCGTACCGTGAACTCGATGTCGGAGCGGCTGCGGATTCTCGAGCGCGAGAGCTCCTACAAGATCTTCGCCCCGCTCGACCCGGGGGAACAGCTGCCACGAGAGCTGCTCTTCGAACGCCCGACCCGCCACCTCTGGGGCTCCGAGATGGGCTGGCAGCACTTCGCGGGCATCGCGTGGATCCCCGCCCTGGTGGCGACCCTGGGCCTCTACATGTGGCAGTACCGAAGCGCGGCGGTCGCGCTCGCGATGGCGGGGCTGCTCCTCATCACCTTCAAGCTGATCGCCTTCAACGGCCCGCCTTAACGGGGGTCCTTGGTCCGGGGCCGGCAACCCGAATACATTCCCCGCAGCGCACCAAACCCCCCGGGTGGGTGGTTTTGGGGGAGGGCCTTCAGGAGTGGACGGGTTGTCTACCTCTAAGGCTGCAGGATCTGCTCCGTCCAGCCGCCACGGCGGCGCGTCACCAGCAGGCGCTGATGGAGGCGGTTCGGCTCGTGCTGCCAGAACTCCTCCAGCTCGCCGCGCGACCCGATCACCCTCGACTGCGCCGACGCCCACGCCGCCGCCTGCGACTCCCGGGGCCGGGTCACCCAGTAGACCAGCGAATCCCTCCGCGACATCCGTGACACCCGACCCGAGGCCCGCACTGACCGGTCCACCGAGCCCCAGTACACGGTCAACGCCGCCCGCGGGTTCTCCGCCAGCTCCAGCCCCTTCCGCGACGAATGGTTGGTGAAGAACTCGAACCCCCGCGGCCCCCAACCCTTCAGCAGCACCATCCGCACCGAGGGACGCCCGCGAGCGGAGGAGGTCGCCAAAGACATCGCCTCCGGCAGCCGCTGCCCGGCGGCGACCGCCGCGGCATGCCACTCGCTCAGCCGCTCAAAAGGGTCCATGTCAGACACAAAAGTAAAATCGGTCGGTGCCTCCCAGCCAGCCGATTCGTGCCACCCGGGGGGTTCGCGACATCCTTCCGCAAGAAAGGGCCGCCTGGCGGGCTGCCGAGAAAGCCGCCACCAGCATCGCCGAACGATACGGCTACCAGCAGATCGAGACCCCGATACTGGAGCCCGCCGAGCTCATCGAGCGGGGCGTGGGGGAGAGCACCGACGTCGTCACCAAGGAGCTCTACAAGTTCCAGGACCCGGGCGAGAGGTGGCTGGTCCTGAGGCCCGAAGGCACCGCCGGCACCGTCCGCGCCTACTTCGAGGGCGGCCTCAACCAGGGCCCCCAGCCGGCGCGGCTCTACC
>VBHN01000142.1:0-1153 GCA_005881155.1 Chloroflexota bacterium
CGGACAGTTCCCGCTGGTCGAGGTCGACGCCTCCTACTACGCGATCCCTGCCGTCGAGACCGCCAAGCTCTGGGTCGAGCGGACGCCCGCCCATTTTCGCTTCGACATCAAAGCGCATGCCCTCATGACCGGGCAGCCCTCCGAGGTGAAGCGGCTGCCGAAAGCGATCCGGGAGTCGCTCCCCGAGGAGCTGGCCGCCAAGGCCCGGATCTACGGCAAGGACCTGCCGGCGGAGCTCTACGACGAAATCTGGGAGGCGTTCAAGCATTCGATCAAGCCGCTCCGCGAGGCCGGCAAGCTGGGTGCGGTCTTCCTGCAGTTCCCGCGCTGGGTGTTTCCCTCGCACGAGAGCCGCCGGCTGATCCTCGACGCCCGGCGCCGGCTTGAGGTGGAGGTCGCCGCCGAGTTCCGCCACCACTCCTGGTTCAACGAGAAGAACGCGGAACGGACGCTGCGCTTCCTGGAGGAGAACCAGGTCCCCTACGTGATGGTCGACGGCCCCCAGGGCCTCAAGTCCAGCATCCCTCCGCTGGCGGCGGTCACCTCACCAGAGCTGGCAGTGATCCGCTTTCACGGCCGCCGGGCCGACCTCTGGGAGAAGCCGAACGTCCCGGTCGTCGAGCGCTTCCGCTATCTCTATGACGAGGACGAGCTCGCCGACTGGGTCCCCCGCATCCGGGAAGCCGCCCGCAAGACGAAGCAGACCCACGTCCTGATGAACAACTGCTTCGGGAACTACGGCACGACCAACGCCCGGGAGCTGTCGGCCTTGCTGAAGGAGCAGCTCTAAAAAGGGGCAAGAGGGGGGCAGGCCCCCCTCTTCCAAAACTCTCCCTCTCGGCGCCGCGCCTTGTGTCGTAGGACACAACTCAGACGGCCGGAATGAATCCGGCCTACGCGCCACGAGCAAGGGCAAGAGGGGGCAGGCCCCCTCTTCCAAAACTCCCCCTCTCGGCGCCGCGCCTGGTGTCGTAGGACACAACTCAGACGGCCGGAATGAATCCGGCCTACGCGCCACGAGCAAGGGCAAGAGGGGGCAGGCCCCCTCTTCCAAAAACTCCCCCTCTCGGCGCCGCGCCTGGTGTCGTAGGACCAACTCAGACGGCCGGAATGAATCCGGCCTACGCGCCACGAGCAAGGGCAAGAGGGGGCA
>VBHN01000142.1:1271-12175 GCA_005881155.1 Chloroflexota bacterium
TGGTGTCGTAGGACACAACTCAGACGGCCGGAATGAATCCGGCCTACGCGCCACGAGCAAGGGCAAGAGGGGGCAGGCCCCCTCTTCCAGAACTCCCCCTCTCGGCGCCACGCCTTGTGTCGTCAGGACACAACTCAGACGGCCGGAATGAATCCGCCTACGCGCCACGAGCCAGAGGAGTCTCGACTCTCGGCACGAGTTGTACCTGCTCCTATTGCTCCGCGAACCAGACGAAGTCGGTGGTTGAGAGGCAGCCCATGAACTCGTTGCCGGCGCTCCGATCGAGGCCGATCGCCAGGCTCACGTCCACCCGGTCGCCGGGGTTGAAGGTGTCGGGCCTTCCCGTCGCCCCGGCCAGCGCGAGGCGGCCGGCGGGGTCGGAGTGGGCCGCCGCGAAGTCGCTCAGGGAGCCCTGGTAGAGGGTGCTGCCACCCTCGCTGATCGTGAGGTCGAGCTTGGAGGCGGGATCGGCCGCGCTGCAGGTGGCGGCGCTGTCCGCGGTCCGGGACTGGAAGCCCTGGAGGTACAGCCCGGCCTCGGTGCTGGCCGCCGAACCCGAGTAGGCCAGGGTCACCGTCCGGCTGAGGGCCGGGCCGCCGGGGACCATCGGCCCAGCGGCGGTGAAGAGGTTCCCGCAGACCTGGCTCGAAGCCGACTGGCTGCAGCCCGGCCCGGACTGGGTCAGGGAGGGCGGCGCGGTCACGAATCCAGCGTGCGCCGTGCCGGCCAGGATCGCCGCGCCGATCGCCGCTCCCGAGGCCGCCAGCTTGATCGCAGCCGCTGTCTTGAACATGGCCTCAGCCTGGGCCCGGTCACGTTCACCGGCCGCGCCTACCTGCCGCGAAAAGGAGGTACTTGACGAGCGGCGATCGCACCGCTCACCGTCATCCCACCGTCATCGGCGGGCTTCTGATCTCAGCCTTTGATTTGAGGGGGAGGTCCCCCTCGTCGGCGTGCTCGGCAAAGCCGGCGCGCGCCTACCCCCCCTGCGTTATGTGCCAGGTGAAGTCGATGTTCGCGGTCCGGCCCTGGTACTCGTTGCCGCCGGTGGGCAGGATGTCGGCCGTGACGGTGAACGTCTCGCCGCCGCCGAGGTGGTCGGTCGAGAGCTTCAGGGGGCTGCTCACCGGGTAGCGCCGGACGAAGTCGGCGAAGGTGCCAGAGGCGCCGGCGGTGCACGCGCCGGCGGTGCTGGTCGGGTAGTAGCAGAAGTTGTGCACGTCGTCGTGGATGGTCAGGGTGGTCACCTGGCAGAGGTCCCCGACGCCGTGGTAGGGCCCGGGCGCGTCGCTGACCCTGCAGAAGCTGGAGTAAAGCGTGAAGCTGTCCGGCGCGATCGTGCCCTCGTTCTTGATCGTGACCCGGGTGGAGACGGGGCCACCGGGCTGATGAACACCGGGGAAGAGGTTGTCGCAGCTCACCGATCCTGCCGTCGAGAGGCAGGGGGCGCGCCCCTCGACGCTGTTGCTCAAGATCAACGCCCCGGCCGTGAAGGTTCCGCCGGGGTTGACGGTCGAGGTCGTCGAGGTGGCGATGGTCCCGTTGATCAGCATGATGCTGGCGATCAGGATCAGGACCGTCAGCAGCAGCCGCGCCAGGTTGCCGAGGTCGAACTGGCGGGACGGGATAGGCGGGTCCTGCACCAACTCGCTCATCGCGCCCGCCGCCCTCGGTAGAACCCGTACCCGAGCAGGAGCGCGCAGAACAGGATCGCCACCAGCCACCACCACCAGGGCGGCGCCGGGCGGGCCGGCCAGTAGTAGGTCAGCGAGACCGGGATGGCCGCCGACTGCTTGGAGTCCAGCGACGTCACCGAGACCTTGAGGTGCGTCGCCTGGCCCGGGTAGAGCGTGTCCAGCGTCGGCGTCGCCTTGAGCGGCCCCTGGTAGAGGTAGGCGCCGTCGTCCAGGCGCTGGACGGTGAGCTGCAGCCGGGCCGGCAGGCGGCTCCCGTCCGGCTCCAGCGGATCGAGGCTGTAAGCGATCGGCAGCAGGCCGCGGTTGGTCAGGACGAGGTCGCCGGAGATGGAATCGCCAGGCGACACCGTGCCCGCCAGCAGCGCCTTTCCCTCCTTGTTGTTGTCGATGTTGACCAGGACGTGGGAAAGGGTCAGGAGGCCGACGACCAGCAACACCAGCACCGCGATGCCGACCGCGATCCAGGACCGCGCGGTCTTAGGATCGCGAGCGTTCGCGAGCAGCGCCGGGGCGCCCTGCAGGCTCATCAGAAGCTGCCGGTCGGGACCGGCTGGCAGCGCGGCGCGACGGTCAGGCAGAGGGCGACCGCGCCGCCGCCGCTGGCATTGGTGCTCTTGATGCCGAGGGAGGCGCTGGGGACGTAGGTCCCGTTGGCGGTCACCGTCTCGGCCGCGCCGCCGGTCTGGCCGGTGATCTTGGCCTGCAGATGGCTCGCGCTGACCCACGTCCAGGTGGCGGTGAAAACCTCATCGGCCACCGGAATCGGGGCGGCCGTGATGCCGGTGAAGCTGCCGACGTTGCCCGCGCCGGCGGGTACCTGGCAGGTGGTGGCGTTCAGCGGCACCTCGAGATAGACGATGCCCGTGACGATCGACCCGCAGACGCCAACGCCGGCGCCGATCGCAGGTTGGTTGGTGGCCTGGTTGAAGTAGATGTCGATCAGGTCGCCCGCGTCGACCTTGCCGCCGCCGACGCCGCCGTTGGTGAAGGTGACGCTCTTGGCGACCATCCCCAGCTGGACGTCGAAGGTCGGGTTGGTCTGGCTGCCCGAGTTCTGGCTGGTCCAGAGCACGGTCGCCGAACCGGGTGGCGTGTAGACGCGCAGCGCCTTGTAGCAGACGTACATCCCCTGCTGGGCCGCGGTCGCCGCCTGCGCGTCGGTGAGCGTCAGGGCACCTGTGTTGGTGACCAGCGTGCTGCCGTAGGCGGCCGCGCCGCAGGGATCCGGGTAGGCCGGGACGCCGGCGTCCTTCAGGATCGTGTACCCGGTCCCTTCAGCCGTCCCGGCGCTCCAGGTCAGCTTGACGTTGGTGTTGTCCTGCGCGGTGCCCGCGAAGCCGGTGACCACCTTCAGCGCCGGGGCGGCGACGAAACCAGGGTTGGTCGTCGCGGAGTTGAAGGCGGCCGCGGTTCCACCGATCAGGCCCGTGGCGAGGGCCAGCACGATGATGGTCAGGAGCGCGTTGCGAGCCTCGGAGCGGCGGACCGGGCCGGGAAGAGGAGCAACGCGGCCGGCCGCGGGCGCGACCTGTCGCATGGGGTTCAGCTGCTCCTCTGCGTTCTCCGCGGAGCCCACAGCTCATAGAGCGTGAGCAGGCCGAGGGCAGCTGCGGGGACGACCAGGAAGAGGATCCGCCCCAGCGGCGATTGCAGCCAGGCCAGCAGGTAGCCGACGTAGGGGACGTTGGCCTGGTAGCGCCAGCCGCTGCCCACCGCCGGCACCCGCCAGGCGTCGGCGCTGTTGTTGGCGTCGCCCTTGGTCACGAACGCCTTGCCCTGCGGCCCCGACTCGATCGCGATCACGCGGTGAGTCACCAGCTCCGCCTTGTTGTCAGGCCGCTGGAAGGTGATCACGTCGTTGACGTTCACATCCCTGGCCTGGACGGGGGTCAGGATGACCACCGAGCCGACCGGGATGGTCGGTTCCATGGAGCCCGAGTAGACGACCAGCGCCTTGTAGGGCAGCACCAGCGGCCCGACGGTCAGGAAGAGCAGGAACGCGATGATGACCGCGATCGCTGCGTAGGCGAGGATGCGGCCGATCGTCAGCAGCGGGTTGCCACGCCGTCCGCGATCCACCGTGGCCGCGCCGGAGGCGGCCACCGGGTCGGTGCGGGTGTCAGACAAGTTCGCGGGCAATGTTAGTTCAGACTCGGTCATTTCTTGCGTTCTCATCTCCTAGTTCGGCGTGATGGTCCAGGTGAAGTTGAGCGTGGCGGTGACGCCCTGGTAGGTGTCTGCCCCCGCGCCTGGAACGGGGAAGTAGAGGAAGACCTTGAAGTAGGCCGAGGACAGCGAGTTGAGCGGGTTTGCCGCCGAGTTGCTGGCGTCGGTCAGCAGCAGCGGGTTGGCGGATGTCTCGGTGGTCCCGAAGTTCTTCAGCGTGTGCGCGTTGTCGAAGCCGGTGCAGGAAGCGCCCGCGGCAGCTCCGTAGACGCACTTGAAGGGCGTCGTGAAGGCCGCGTCGGAGTATTCCTGGATGTAGACCTGGACCAGTCCGCAGAGGTCGCCGGCGCCGTTGAACGGCTCGCCCGCGGTGTTCGTGTTGGCGCAGGCTGCCGGCGCGTAGAGGTAGAAACCCTTGACCGGCGTGAGGCTGTTCGCTGTCGTGTTCAGCGAGCCCTTGTTGGTGACCTGGACGGTTGCCGCGTTCCCGCTCGCGTTCGGCTGCCCGGGCTCAGCGGCCACGTTGGTCAGGCCGAAGTGTTGCCGAGGTAGATGTCACCGGTCGCGATCGAGGAGCCGTTGCTGGTCCTGGCGTTGAAGCTGGCCACCGTCCCGACGCTCCCCAGCGCCGCCACCGAGCCGATCACGAGCAGCGAGATGAGCAGCTTGCCGGCCGTCGAGCTCCAGGGCATCCGCCGCACGGGCGGCTGCACCGGCGCCGCGACGACGCGGACGGGAACCGGCGCCGGGGGCCGAGTGGGCGCGGGGGCCGCGGGAGTGGGCGCGGCGGCTGCGGCGATCGGCGCCGCTTGGGCCTCGAGCTGTCGCGCCGGCCGCGCGGGCGGGCGGCTCGGTTTTGGAGCCGCGGTCACCGCGGCCACCGGGCGCGGAGCTGACGGCCGGGGTCGCGGCTGCGGCGGGCGGAGCCAGTTCGAGGCCGAGCACGACCCGCACTCGAAGCGGACGGTGCTGTCCGGGCCCAGGAGCTGGACGTGGTTCCGGGCGCCGCAGAGGTTGCACTGAACCTCCAGCGAACGCCCGGTCTCGGTGTCGATCATCGGGAGTTGTGCTCCCTGCTTGCTACTGGACGATCTGCCAGTTCAGCTGCAGCCCGGCGCTCCGACCCTGGAAGGTGTTGTCCGTCGTGGCCGGCAGGCTGATGGCGACCACGAAGTACTCGGCGGTGTTGCCGGACAGGTTGGTCAGGGTCCAGGCAGCGCCGCTCTGGTGGTTGGTGCCGACGTCGGCCAGCGTGTGGGCCGAGTCCCAGCTGCAGTTGTTGATCGGCGAGCCGGCCGCGGCCACGCCGTATACGCAGCTGGTCAGCGTCGTGAAGGTGTTGTTGCTCTGGTAGATCACGACCTGGACCTGGCTGCAGAGCAGCCCGCCGCCGTGGTTGCCGAAGGTGTCGTTGACGGCGGCGTCGGTGCAGGAGCCGTTCGCGAAGAGCTTGAAGGACGAGGGCGTCAGGTTGCCCTGGTTCAGCAGCGTCAGGTCGGCGGTGGCGGTGGCGCCGGGGAGAGCGGAAGCGCCGCTCAGGTTCCAGAGCACGTCACACGCGTTGCTGTTGGCGGCCGAGATGGTCGCGGTGGTGTACGACAGGCAGGCGCTGCCCGCGTTGACCTTGTTGCTGAGAACCAGGGTCCCGGTCTGGATGCTGCTGTTGTTGGTCGTCGTCGCGTTGAAGGTGGCGAACGTCCCACCGACACCGCCGGCGGCGTTGGCGACCATCGCGATCGCAGCGACCGCCAGCAGCGAGACGAGCATCCGCTTGGTATGCGAGGTGGGCTTCGAGGCCGCGGCCTGCGCCGGGCTTCCGTAAGCCCGGCGGGCCGGCGCCATCAACTGCGGTGCCACCGCGGCCCGGTGAACTGCCGGGACCGACACCCCGACCGTCGCGGGGCGCAGCTGCTGCAAGCTGTTCGCAGCGCCGCAGTGGCTGCAGTTGAAGTTGGTGGCGCGCCCCTCCGCGCCTGGGCTGACACGATTCCAGCCTCCGCAATGCGAGCAGGGAAGGCTCATCACGTTTTCCATTTCTGCTTTCTAGCTTTCCTGTTCAGCCGGCCTTATTGGGCCAGGTTCCAGGTGAAGACCAAGCCGGCCTTGCTGCCCTGATAGGCGTTGTCGGAGCTGAGCGGGAAGCTCACCGCGACCACGAAGTAGCGCGTGGTGGCGGCGTTCATGGCGCCCAGGTTGTAGGCGCCGGCCAGCTGGTGGTTGGCGCCGAAGTCGCCGGGCGTGTGCGCGGCGTCGAAGGCGCAGCCGGCGCCGCCGTAGATGCAGCCGGCACCGGTCAGCGTGGCGAAGTCGCCAAGGGTCTCTTTGACGGTCAGCTGCAGCTGCGGGCAGAGCGCGCCCGTGCCACGGTTGCCATTGATGTCCGGGGCGGCGGAGCTGACGCAGGCACTCGCGGCGTAGAGCTGAAGCTTGCTGGCGTTGATGTTGCCGGTGTGCGCGAGCGTGACGTTCGCGGTCGCGGTGTCGCCAGGCTTGTTGTTGCCGGCGCCGAAGAGCGGGTCGCAGCCGTTGGTGTTGTTGGTGCCAGCCCCGCCCTGGATCGGCGCCCCGCCGCTCGACAGACAGGCGGCGCCGGCGTTGACGGTGTTGCTGAGCACGATGGTGCCCGAGGTGAAGGTGGCGCTGTTGGTCGTCGTCGCGTCGAAGGTGGCGAAGGTCCCGGCGCCGATCAGCGCCGAGAGCGCACCGATGATGAGAACCCCGACCAGGAGCCTCTTTGTCTTACCCACTTTGTTCCCGATTCCTCCTTGGACCTTGTTTTGGCGCACGACACGCCAGGTCCCTTCCGAAAAATCCGAATGAAATAAATCCGGGCGGTCTATAACTGGCCGCGGCAGTATCGTTGGGGCGGTTACCGACAAATCACCGACATTTCACGTTCAGCGCGGGGTGAGCTGTTGGCGATCCAACGCCGGGTCGTGTACGACCTGACGGGCTTACGTCAGCGCCGCGACGGTTTCCGGCTCTTCGGCTTCGGCCCCTCAGCTCCCGGCAGCGCTGGGAGTTTCTGCTTCTTCTCGGGATCGCCACCCTGTCCGCACTCCTGGACCTCTTCCCAGGTCACCGGCGTCGCCACCGTCGGCTGGTCGCGCGCGCGCAGCGAGTAGACGGTGACGGTGGTCTTGATGCGGTCGTTCTGGCTCCAGTCGACGAAGACCTTCCCCTCGCGCGCGACCTTGCTCATGCTCGACAGGACCAGTTCGGGATGCCGCTTCTCGAGCAGCTCGGCGATGGCGTGCGCGAAGGGCTTGGTGTCGTCGTAGGTGACCGGCGTGTTGATCGGGACGTAGAGCTGCAGGCCCTTGGAGCCCGAGGTCTTGGCATAGGAGTCGAGCTTCAGCTGCTCGAAGAGCTCGCGGATCCAGAGCCCGACCTGGCAGCACTGGACGATGGTCGCGGGGGGGCCGGGGTCCAGGTCGAAGACCAGCATGGTCGGCCGGTCGATGTCGTCCGCCAGCGAGAGGTTGGTGTGCAGCTCGAGGTCGGCCAGGTTGGCCAGCCAGACCAGCGTGGGCAGGTCGTTGCAGAGCGTGTAGTCGATGTTGCGGCTGTTGCTCTCGCTGAAGACCGTCTTCGTCTTGACCCACTCCGGGCGGTGGCTGGGGCTCTGCTTCTCGTAGAAGTAGGGCGCGTCGACGCCGTTGGGGTAGCGCTTGAGAGTCAGCATCCGGTTGCGCAGGTGCGGCAGGACCGCCGGCGCGATGCGCGTGTAGTAGTCGATGACCTGGCCCTTGCTGAAGCCGGCCTTGGGGTAGAGGACCTTGTCGAGGTTGGAGAGCTTGAGCTTGCGTCCTTCGACGACGACTTCGACCGAGTTAGGGGTGTGACTGGTAATTGGGTCGTCCCAATGGCCGCAGGCGACCCGATGGGGCGCCGGTCAGGGCACCTAGGCCGCGCGAAGGGGTGGAACTAGGAGGAGCGCATCCGAGGATGCGTGACGACGACGGACCGGGCCCCCTGAGCCCGACATCGGGGTCCTGAGCGGATCCTTTGATGACCATATTGCCAGTCACACCCCTGGTCACGCACTCCGGCGCTTACGGGCCGGTCGGGCCTGCTTCTCCTCGGCCGGTTCGCCCTCCCGGCGCGTCTTGGCGGCGGCCAGGCTGGCCTCGAGCGCCGCCATCAGGTCGACCACCGGCGCCTGCTCCTCCTCTTCCTCGTTGACCACGATCTCCTGGCCCTCGGCCTTGCGCTCGATCAGGTCCATGACGCGCTCGCGGTAGTCGTCGCGGTAGCGCTCGGGCTTGAAATCGTCCGCCAGGGAGTCGATGAGCTGCTGCGCCATCGCCAGCTCCCGGTCGGTGACCTCGACGTCCTCTGGCAGCCCTTCCAGCGTGTCCGGGCTGACCACCTCATCGGCGTAGAGCATGGTCTCCATGGAGAGCGCGTTGCGCAGCGGCCGGAGCGCGACCAGGTGCTGCTTCTGGCGCAGCACGACGCGCGCGATGGCGACCTTCTTCGACTTCCGCATCGCCTCCAGCAGCAGCGCGTAAGCCTTGGTGGCGCCCTTGTCCGGGACCATGTAGTAGCTGGAGTCGTAGTAGACGGGGTCGATCTCCTCCAGGTCGACGAAGTCCAGGATGTCGACGGTCCGCGAAGCCTTGGGGTCGAGCGCCTCCAGCTCCTCGGGCGTGATCACGACGTACTTGTCGCGGGAGACCTCGTAGCCCTTGACGATGTGCTCAAGGGGGATCTCCTCGCCGTCCTTGGAGCAGACCCGCTTCTGCTGGATGCGGGCGCCGTCCTTGTCGTGCAGCTGGTGGAACCGGACGTCCTTCTGCGAGGTCGCGGTGAAGAGCTTGATGGGCACGTTGACCAGACCGAAACTGATGGCGCCGCTCCAGATGGCTCTTGGCATGGCTCTAGAGACCTACCTCCTGTGGACGGGACACGCACTTGTGCTTTAGCCGTCCGAGTACTTGCTTCTACCTACCAGTATGAAGCGGCCGGAGGATAGCACTCGTCCCGGAGTTTCGGCCGCCTACTTTTTTCGCGGTCCGAAGAAGCCGTCCTTGGGCCGGGCATGGCAGTGGAAGTGGTTCGGGATCCGCCGCATCTCGGGGTCGAGCCAGAAACCCTGTGGGTACTCCCGAGCCGCCACCGTGCGCAGCTCGACCAGCATCGCGTCCTTCTCCGCCTCCGCGGGCATTCCGTGCGCGCGCCAGACCACCATCGGCGTGGAGCAGATCTCACAGTCGGCGATCCAGCAGAGATCCGACTCGAAGTACCACTGGGTGATGCGCTCCGCCCGGCAGAGCGGGCAGGATGGGTCGGGCTCGCTCACGCCTGCTGGAGGAGCCGGGCCGGGTCGGCGAAGCTGACGCCGGTGCTTCGGCAGAGGTCGAGGCCTTCCTCGAGCTCGCCCAGGATGTCCGCCAGCGGTTGGGCCGGCGTGGGTGCGGCGAGGGCTCCACGGACGGCGCCAACCTCCGCTCGGGCCCGTTCGTCGATCCGCGCGACGGCTCGGACCTACCGTGTTGGAAGACGACGTCCTGGGCTCGGACAGCCCCCAGCACGATCTCCTCCAGGCCGGCCATCCGGTCCTCGAGGTCGGCGGAGAGGATGCCGAGCGGGACGTCCAGCCCGACCAGCAGCAGGGCAAGGGGCCGGCCGTACTCCTCGGCGACCGCCAGCTCCTCCTCGACCCGGGCGCGGCCCTGCGCGGGGTCGAGCACCCCGCCCGCCGGGAGGGCGGTGAAGTTGAGCGGCACCGGTGCCGGTTCCTCCTCCTCCAACACCGGCGCGGGCGGGCGGACCTGGCGCCGGCCGACGGCGAGCTGGCCGGCGAGGATGGCCGCCAGCAGCACCGCGGCGAGGGTGAGGTAGGGAAGCGTCCAGCCCAACCTGGGCTCCAGCAGCCGCTCGCCGAACCAGAGCAGGATGACGGCTGCGGCGGTGCCGACCGAATAGAGGGCAGCCCGCACCCGGGGACCGCTTGGGAACCTCATTCCTCGCCCTGGTGGGGGCGCGTTGCCAGGACCCCGAGGCCAAGCGGCGCCAGGGCCGCCGCGACCGCGCCCCCCAGGTCGGAGTCGCCGGCCTGGTTGATGCGATACCAGGCGACCCCGCCCTCGAGCCGCTCCAGGCGGACATCGAGGACGCCGTCCACCTCCCGGATTCGGGCCCGGATCTGCTTCAGCACCGAGAAGCGGGCGATGGGCTGGACGGCCAGGAGCTCCGAGCCGGCATCGGCAGCCGGCCGCTTCGCCACCGGGCGAGGTGGGGGTTCGGGTACCGGCTCAGGAGCGGGCTCGGGTGTGGGGTGGGGCTCTGGCACCGTTTCGGGCGCCGGCTCCGGTTCGGGTTCGGGCGCCGGTTCGGGCTCAGGCACCGTTTGCGGCACCGGCTCGGGCTCAACCGGAGCGGGCGGGGCAGCGGGCGCCGGCGGACGAACGACGTCGGTGAGTTCCTGGAGCCAGCCGGCGACCCGGTCGAGCTCGCCCGCCCACTCCTGCCGGGTGCCGGCCGGAGGCTGAGGCAGCGGAGTCACGCCCGCCTCCGCCCGGCGCCGCTCGTATTCCGCCACAGCCCGCTCGCTGAAGAGCAGGTCGTCGGCGGTTCGCGCCGCCGGCTGAAGCGTGCCCAGGCGAACGGCCTGCGCGACGGCCGCGCTGGTCAGCCCGAGGCGCTCGGCCACCTCGGCCGTGGTGAGCAGCAACCCCGTCATGAGGGGAGCCTATCGGGCAGTTCGGCGGCGGTTGGGGTCGAGCTGGACGACGCCGTCTTCCAAGCCATCTTGGGCGGCCTCAGGACGCCGGGCGCGGCGGGCACGGCGCCGGGCCTTGCCGGACCGCGGACGTGCCTCCTCATCCTCGGCGGCGGGCCGGGGCAGGACGCCGAGGGCGGCCTGGATCTGGACGGTCAGGTCGTCGGCCTGGCGGCGGGCGCTCGCCACCCGCTGCGCCTCGGCCTGTTCGACTGCCTCGAGCAGTGCCCGGGCGCCGCTGCTGTCGAGCCGGCCGAGGATCGCTCCCAGCTCGGCCACCTGCCGGCGGCGGCGGGCGTTCTCCTCCTCAGCCT
>VBHN01000185.1 GCA_005881155.1 Chloroflexota bacterium
AGTCGGCGCCCAGCGTCGCGCTGACGTCGTAGGAGGAGAGGATCTTGACGTTGGCCGGCAGCGCGCCGGAGTTGATCGAGGCGGCCAGGTCGCTCGCGGTCTGCTGGGTGAAGCTGCCGGTGATGTTGGCCGAGCCGCCGGGGATGGGCTGCAGGATGGTCGGGTTGGTCAGCAGCTTGCCGCCCGCGCTGGGCGGGAGCGCGACGGTCGACTCGACGGTGTCCCAGTTCGCGATGTCGGCGGCGGTCAGGTCCTCGAAGATGGCGATGTGGCGGGTGGCGCAGTCGGTCCCGTCACCTGCTCGCTGCCGAGGCCGGCCAGCTTGGGCTTGTAACCGGCCGGCGCCTGCCCCACGGCGGTCGCCTTGGGGTCGGCGACCCAGGTGACGAAATCGAGGTGGTAGGACTTGCCGAGGATCTCCTGGGCGCGGGCCGAGGAGACACCGGCCAGCTCGACGACGACCCGGTCCTGGCCCTCAGGCTGAACCAGCGGCTCGTTGGTTCCGAGGGCGTTGAGGCGCTTCTGGAAGACCTGCACCGCGATGGCCTGGACGTCGGTCTTGCTCCGGCCGGGCGGGATGTCGGTGAGCTGGATCTCCATGTGGCTGCCGCCCGACAGGTCCAGGCCCTTGTGGATGAAGATCTGGCCCGTGCTGCCCAGCGGCCACCAGCTGAAGTTGGGGGGCATGAAGCTGGGGTCGACCTGGCCGGTCAGCGGGAGGTGGTTGACCGCCCGATAGATGTAGCCGGCCCCGTCGACGAACAGGGAGAAGACGAGGAGCGCGACGACGAGGACCCGGACGGGCCAGCTGAGGACGAGTTGCACGGCTCGAAAGTCTACCCAGAAGGCAGACTACAGCAGGCTCTGCTGCTCCGTGCCCGGGGCGGGCGGTGCCAGGCCCAGGTGGCGGTACGCCAGCGCGGTCGCCAGCCGGCCGCGCGAGGTGCGCTGGATGTAGCCCTGCTGCATCAGGAAGGGCTCGTAGACCTCCTCGATCGTCTCCGGCTCCTCGCTGAGGGAGGTGGCGATGGTGTCGAGGCCGACCGGACCGCCCGAGAACTTGTGGATGATCGTCTCCAGGATCCGGCGGTCGAGCGGGTCCAGGCCCTCCGCGTCGACGCTCAGCATCGCCAGCGCGCGGTTCGCGACCTCGGCGGTGGCCACTCCGTCCGCCCGCACCTGGGCGTAGTCCCGGACCCGGCGGAGCAGGCGGTTGGCGATCCGGGGCGTGCCCCGCGAGCGGCGGGCGACCTCGACCACGGCCTCCTCCTCGACCTCCAGGGCCAGGATCCGCGCCGAGCGCCGCACGATCCGCTCCAGCTCGGGCCGGGAGTAGAAGTCGAGCCGGTAGATGGCGCCGAAGCGGTCCCGCAGCGGCGCGCTGAGCAGGCCCTGCCGGGTCGTCGCGCCGACGCAGGTGAAGCGCTGCAGGGGCAGCCGGACCGCGCTCGCGCCCACCCCCTTGCCGAGCACGGTGTCGAAGGTGAAGTCCTCCAGGGCCGGGTAGAGCGACTCCTCGACGATCCGGTTCAGGCGGTGGATCTCGTCGATGAAGAACACGTCCCGGTCCGCCATCTGCATGAGGATCGAGCCGAGGGCCCCGGCATGGTCGATGGCCGGGCCCGAGGTGGTCCGGACGGCCACTCCGAGCTCGTTGCCGATGATGTAGGCGAGCGTCGTCTTGCCCAGCCCGGGCGGGCCCGCCAGGAGCACGTGCTCGACCGGCTCGCCGCGCCGCTTGGCGGCCTCGACCTGGATCCCCAGCTGCTCGCGGACGGCCTCCTGGCCGACGTACTCGTCGAGGGTCTTGGGGCGGAGGCTGGTGTCGAGCTGGTCGTCCTCGACGAGGGCCTCGCTGCCGACGAGTCGCGGTTCCTCGCTCATCTGCCGAGGGCCTTCAGCGCCACCGCCAGCGCTTCCCTGGGCGAGGGGTCGGCGCTCCAGTCGACCGAGTCGATGCCACCGCGCGCCTCGGCGGCGCTGAAGCCGAGGCTGCGGAGGGTCTGCTCCACCTGGCGCGGGACCTCCCCGCTGCCGCCGGCGGTCACCAGCACCCTGGAGATGGTGGCCAGGGCGGCGTCCGCCTCCAGCTTGGGCTTGAGGTCGATGATGACCTTCTGGGCCGTGCGCGGCCCGACGCCGGGCGCGCGCCGGATAGGGCCGACGTCCTCGGCGAGGATCGCTTGCTTGAGCAGGTCGAGGTTGGCCGAGCTGAGGATGGCGATGCCGACCTTGGGGCCGACGCCGTCGACCTCGATCAGCATCCGGAACATCTCCAGCTCGTCTACCGAGGAGAAGCCGTAGAGCGCCAGCTGGTCCTCGCGGACGTGAGTGAAGACATGGAGCTCGGTCTCGTCCCCGCGGGCCGGCATCCGGTCGCGGGCGGACGCGGTGATGGTGAGCAGGTAGCCGACGCCGTTGACGTCGAGCACGACGATCTCGGGCGTCATCCGCAGCACGCGACCGCGCAGGTACCCGATCACCGGAGGGCACCCATGTGTATCCGCCTGCTGCGAGCGTGGCAGATGGCGATGGCGATGGCGTCGAAGGCGTGGTCGGAGCCCTCCGGCAGGTCGCGCAGCTGGGCCGCCAGCATCCTCCCCATCTGAGCCTTGTCGGCGTTGCCGTAGCCGCTGACGACCAGCTTCACCTGCGCCGGCTTGTACTCGTGCGAGGCGATGCCACGCGCCTCCAGCAGGGCGAGCACCACGCCCCGCGCCTGCGCGACACCGATGGCGCTGCTGCTGTTGCGGCCCAGGAACAATTCCTCCAGGGCGGCCTCCTCGACCGGCGCGCCGTCGAGCAGCGCCTCCAGCTCGCGCTGGATCCGGAGCAGGCGCGCTCCCGGTCGCGAGGTCGGGGCGGTCCGGATGGTGCCGCAGGCGACCACCTCGGCAGGTTCGCGCAGGAGCGCGAAGCCGGTGGCCGCGAGGCCGGGGTCGATGCCGAGAAGGAGCGTTCCTAGGCCGGTGCTGGCCACTGATCCGGCAGGTTAGACATTTGCGGAAACTCGTTCTAGGACGTCAGCCGGGATGTCGAAATTTGCGTATACCTGCTGCACATCGTCGTCGTCTTCCAGCGCCTCCATGAGGCGGAGGACGGCGGGTGCCTTGTCCTCGGTGACCGCCACCGAGGTCTTGGGATGCATGGTGAGCTCGGCGTTCTCGATCGTCGCGCCTTCCTTCTCCAGCGCTTCGCGGACCGCCTCGAACTCGCCGGGACCGGTCGTCACCTCGACCGAATCGCCTTCGATGGAGATGTCGTCGGCTCCGGCCTCGATCGCGGCCAGGCTGAGCTCCTCGGGGTCCTTCCCTTTGGGAGCCGCCTCGATGACGCCCTTGCGCTCGAACATCCAGGCCACCGAGTTCGACTCGCCGAGGTTCCCGCCGTGCTTGGAGAAGATGTGCTTCAGCGAGGCCGAGGTCCGGTTCCGGTTGTCGGTGACCGCATCGACCAGGATGGCGACGCCGGCCGGCCCATAGCCCTCGTAGCGGAGCTCCTCGAGCGACTCGCCGGCCGCCGCGCCGGTGCCGCGCTCGATGGCGCCCTTGATCTTGTCCGCCGGCATGTTGACCTCGCGCGCCCTCTGAATGGCGAGCCGCAGCCGGAAGTTCCCCTCCGGGCTGCCGCCGCCCTCCTTGGCCGCGATCGTCACCTCGCGGGCGACCTTGGTGAAGGAGACGGCTCGCTTGGCGTCGACGATGGCCTTCTTGTGCTTGATCCCCGCCCACTTGGAGTGGCCGGACACTAAAGCTCAGCTCCGAACATAGTTTCGGTCATTCTAATTCCCGCGACCCTTTCGTTTCTTCTTTGGTTCTTCTTGTGCAGTTAGGTCCCCTGAGGGAGTGATCGACGATGTCAATTCAACCTGGAACCGGCGGCCAAGAGAACCACAGGCAGGGCACTCCTTGCGCTGTTCGATTGGAGTCTGTGGAGACTCGTCGAGCGGGTGCCCGTTCGAACAGAAAACAAGTGTCGGAGCCGGCTCAGGTGTCGAGGCCACTCTGAACCAGCGACGGCCGAACCTAACGAGGTCCCCTGGATGAAGCGGCGCGTCCCCGAAGGGTACCTTCGTTCCGCTGATCTCCGCTGCCCCCTCCTTGATTCGTGCCATAGCTTCCCGTGCGCTCCTTACAAACCCAAGGGCCCTGAGAGTTGGCAAGAGGAATTCACTGTTGGTTGCGACATCGCTTACTGT
>VBHN01000186.1 GCA_005881155.1 Chloroflexota bacterium
ATCAAGGCCAGCCAGCCGAGCGCCAGCGCGAGCATGACCACGCGCCTTGGCGCACCAACCTCCCCCATTTCGCCGAAGCCTATTACGAGAAGTCGACGCTCGCCTGACTTCTCCCCAAATTCATCCGTTCAGAGGATGACGGACGGCCCGACGCAGCCCAGAGTTGCGGCTACGGACTTCAGCAAGCAACCGCACGGCCGAGACGGCCGGTGAAAGTAGGGAGATTGATTTCGATGGAAGTACTTCGTTCAAAGTGGGTCGTCCTCGTTGGAATGGGCATCGCTGCCCTCGGTCTCGTTGGCCTCGGCGCGAACGCGGCCTTCACCGACCATGTCGCGGCGACTCAGGTCATCCAGGTCGGAACGCTGTCACTCTCGATGAACAGCGCGGACGCTTCCAGCGGCAACGGCACCAAGCACCTGACCTGGAAGCTCGTGAACTCGGGCTCGAGCATCAACCAGAATCACACCTGGACGGTGACCAACGACGGGACGCTTCCCCTGCACATCACCACGGTCAGCCTTCTGGCTGATGGTGGCGGGCTCGACCCGGCGCCCCTCGGCGACGACGTGCAGATGAACTTCGCCGGGTACACCGGCAGCGTGCGCTACCGCGAGTCCTTCGGCTACTACTGCGCCGGAGGCTGCAACCTCAACGTGGGCGACAGCTGGGGGCCCTTCACGATGGACTTCAGCGGCAACCTCGGGAACGCGGATGAGGGACTGACCATCACTCCGACCGTCACCGTGAACGCGATCGAATGGAACGGAGCCGGTCCCAGCGGCGGCACACCGGTCCTCAGCCAGGGCTGAGTCGAACCGGAACCTCGACTTGATTCAATAGGACGGCCGCGCGCGGGAGCGCGGCCGTCCCGTCCTTTCCCGAGCCCTCTAGAGTGTCTGTTGAGCAGATGGGAAGGACAGTCCCGGCCGGTGTGGCCACCTCCCGGACAGCGGTCCGCTCGCGGTGGATCGGATGGGCTGAGAACGGCGCGATAGGCCTTCTCGGCCTCGCTCTCGCGATCGCCGCGGGGGCGATCCTGACCGGCAACTGGCAGGTCCAACCGGTCCTCTCCGGCAGCATGCGGCCGGCCCTGCAGCCGGGAAGCGTGATCATCGTGCAGCGCGAGCCGGTCGCCGACCTGAAGGTCGGTGACATCCTCGTCTTCCGTCAACCGGACGCACCCAAGGTCGTCATCGCGCACCGGGTCACCAAGGCCACGCCGGTCGCCGGCGGGGTAGAGGTCACGACCAAGGGCGATGCCAACTCCGTCGGGGACCCCTGGGGACCATTCCTGGTTCGCGCGCCCTACGCCTTCACGGTCCGGGCGACGGTGCCGGGAGTGGGCTTCGCCAGCGTGTTCGTGCGCACCTATGCAATCCCCCTGGCCCTCTTCGTCGGCGCGGCCCTGCTCGTCTATTGGATGGCGCGCTACCTGCGCAAAAAGCCCGGCGAAGCTCACATCGACTCCCCTTGAGGCGGTTGCCGCGGTCAGGCGGCGGGTGCGACCGCACCCCCGGGTGCAGGCGCCGGTAGGTTGCGCAGGGTCGTGAAGAGCAGGGTCCAGTAAACCGACGAATACGCCGAGTAGGCGCCGCCCGCGGCGAGGACGATGCCGAGGAAGAAGACGGTTGCGAAGGAGCCGGTGATGATGGCACCGGTCAGCCCGCCGATCGCCCAGCCCCCGAAGCCGAGCGCGACCGCGGGGATGCCGAACGCGACGGCCAGGATCGCCCCGGCGATCCCGACTCCGATCGAGAGGGCCAGCAGGATCAGCCAGCCGACCACGATCTCCCCGAGGTGCCAGCGCAGCATCCGGAAGCCGTTGCTGAGGCTCTCCGCCACGTGGCGGTCCTCGAGGACGATGAACTGCTGCGCGAGACGGAAGGCCACGCTGAGAGCGAGCCAGAAGACCAGCGAAGCCAGGAATGCCACGGCCGCCAGGAGCCCGAACCCGACAGCGGCCGCAGGCGAGGCGGCGGCCCCGGCGACGGCGCCGAGGACCAGGGCGCCGGTCAGCAGCCCCGGCAGGATGGCGACGACCAGGACCAGCAGCCGCAGGCCGGCGATTCGCCAGCCGGTCGCATACCCGGCCCGCCAGGCTGTTCCGAACCGGTAGTCGCGGCCCGCGTCGTGCTCGACGGCGGCGTGGATGATGCCGCCGGTGGCGATGCTGCCGAGTATGAACAGCACCACAGCCAGGACGATGAGGAAGGCCAGGATGCCTACCATCCAGCCCCAGTTTTCGTTCCAGATGGCCTGCAAGACGGCCCAGCTGGGTCCCGAATAAGCACCGGAGCCGGTGTGCCGGCCCTGGCCGGGCCCGTTGCCCGAAAGGTGGAACGCCGTGGCTCCACCGGCGAGGAATCCGAGCAGCCAGAGGTAGGGTCGCCGCGCGACGATCTCAAATGGTCGCCTCACCAGGTTGCCGTAGTTCATGTCTTTCCTTTCTCCTCTCAAGCGAACGGATGCCATCAGGCACCAATCGCCGTCAGGTTGCGGCCCAGGTGTGCCAAGACTTGCGGCACTGCTGTGCCAAGTTTGTGGCGGTCTGAGCGGCGATAGTTGAGTCCATGTGGGGACTCACCTTCGATCAGGTCGCCTTTCGCCGGAGCGCCCGGGCGGCCTTGGTCATCCCCCTGGCCTTCCTCTTCGCCCGGCTCGTACTCGGCGACCCCCAGGCGCTGATCTTCATCGTCTTCGGCTGTTTCGCCCTGCTGGTGATGGCCGACTTCAGCGGTCCGCGCCGGGCACGGTTACTCGCGTACCTCGGGGCGGTGCTGGGCGGGGCGATCCTGGTGGCGCTCGGCACGCTGTTCTCCGCGGCACCGGCGGGCGCCGCGATCGCGATGTTCGTAGTCGGTTTCGGGCTCGCCTTCGCCGTCATCTTCGGCGGCTACCTCGCGGTCGCGCAGACGGGCCTGCTGCTGGCTTTCGTGATCTCGGTCTCCCTGCCGGCACCTCCATCGGCGATACCCGATCGGGTCGGTGGCTGGCTGTTGGCCGGCCTCTTCTCGACCTTCGCAGCACTCCTGCTCTGGCCCCGGCCCGAGTCAGGCGACCTGCCAACCCGCGCGGCAATGGCGCTCCTCGCCGTTGCCGAGGCGGTCTCCGTCAAATCGCCAAGCGCACTTGGTGACGCGCGCGAGGCGATCCAGGGCGCGCGCGCTGAATACACGGCCACGGCCCGGCGGCCGGCCGGGCTCAGCCGAGGGGACCGCGCCTACTTCGAGATGTTCTCCGAGCTGGACCAGGTCGTGGACCTCCTCCAGCGCCCGTTCCAGGCGCCACAGGCAACGGCTCGGCCCTGCACCGAAGAAGGCGAGCGGCTCAAGGTGTCGGTGCTCGAGTCGCTGCGAGCGAGCGCGGCGGTTCTCAAGGGCGGCGCCCCGCCTGACCTTCGCGCCGTGGATGAGGCCTGGAGGACCCATCGCGCCGCGCTCGACGGCTGGGTGACCGATCAGCTGCGGAGCGGCCGCCCCATCGACGAGGTCCTGGACGGTCACGATTACGACCAGACCCTCCGCGTCATCTCCTATCTCGTGATCGGGCTGGGCGGCAACGCCGTGCTCGCCGCCGGCGCACCGCTGGAGACCGGCATTCGACTGCCGGCGGCGGTTCCTGCACGCGTCGGCGCCGGTGGGGTCGCCGTGCGCATCCTGCGCACCCTTCGGGCTCACCTGGAACCGCGATCCTCGCTCCTCCACAACAGCCTCCGGCTGGCGGCCGGCCTGGCCGTCTCCATCTTCCTCGCCCGGACGCTCGGGCTGAGCCATGCCTTCTGGGTCGTGCTGGGGACGCTCCAGGTGCTGCGGACCAGCGCGCTGGGCACCGGCCGCACCACCGTCCAGGCGCTGGCGGGCAACGTCCTCGGCGTGGCGGTCGGCGGGCTCTTCGCCGTTCTCGCCGGCAACAACCCGCCGCTGATGTGGATTGCCCTTCCCTTCGCCGTCTTCTTCGCCTCTTACGCGGCGACCACGGTCGGGTTCGTGCTCAGCCAGGCAGCCTTCACGGTGAACCTGATCGTCGTCTTCAACCTGATCTCGCCGGCCGGCTGGCAGGTGGGTCTGGTCCGGATCGAGGATGTCGCGGTTGGCGCCACGGTCAGCGTCTTGGCCGGGGTCCTGCTCTGGCCTCGGGGGGCTCGCCGGGACCTGGCCAGGTCGGCCTCGGGCTTTTACCGCGCGACCTCGTCCTACCTCGGGGCGGCCTTCGACGGAGTGCTCGGTTTCGAGGCCGGCCCGGACCTGGACGCTGTGCGGCGCAACGCCGTGCGGGCGCGCGACCGCGCCGGGGAGAGCCTCCAGGAGCTGCTCTCCGAACGCGGCGCGCGGCACCTGGACCCGCGGACGGCTGCCGCCCTG
>VBHN01000187.1 GCA_005881155.1 Chloroflexota bacterium
CCCCATCAGTTCTAGGATGCCAGTCAGCGGGATCGGGACCCAGTCCGGGCGGTTGTTCAGCTCGTAGCGGAGCTCGTAGAGGGCCTTCTCGAGCAGGAAGGTGTCGAGCAGGACCTGGCGCGCGGTCTCCTCCGCCGGCAGGAAGGAGGCCGCCCCCGCCGCGGCGTAGTAGGCGTGCAGGTAGGTGTCCCAGACCGCCTTCTTCCACTCCCGGGCCTGCCCGGGGTCGGCTCGCGGGCGCTTGCGGAGCCCGGTCGCGGCGGCGTAGTCGAAGGAGCGCAGCATGCCGGCGACGTCCCGCAGCGGCCAGCGCTTCAGGCGCCGTTCCGCGAGCGGGCGAGCGGGCTCGCCTTCGAAGTCGATGATGACGAAGTCGCCGCCGGTCCACAGCACCTGGCCCAGGTGGTAGTCGCCGTGGGTCCGGATCCGGGTCGCGGTGATCGGCCGCTGGAGGATGGCCCGCAGCCGCGCCAGCAGCTCGACCTCGATCTCCAGCAGCACCTGCGCCTCGGTCTGGATCGTGGGCGGCAGCGGCCGCCGCAGCATGGAGAGCGCCTGGGTCGCCTGGCTGCGAACGGATTGATAGACGGAGCGCTGGTCGAGCATGGTCGAGGGCGCCGGTGCGAAATCCACGTCGTCTGCGTCACCGCCCAGGGCCAGGTGCAGCTCCGCCGTCCGGCGGCCCAGCAGCGCCGCCCGCTCCAGGTACTCGGCGAGCGCGGTCGGGTGGGCGAAGTAGCGCTCGAGCTGGGCGAGCGTGAAGGCCCAGGCGTCGCCCTGGTTGGGCACGTAGGCCTGGAGGATGCCGAGCGTGCCCGAGCGCCCGCTTGGAAAGCGGTACTCGAGGCTGCCCGCCACCTGGGCGATGTTGGGGAAGTTCCGCTCGGTCAGGAAGCGCGTGACCTCGAGGTCGGGGTTCATGCCCTCCTCGAGGCGCCGGAAGAACTTCATGATCAGCCGCTCCCCGAAGCTGACCGAGTTGTTGCTCTGCTCGACGCCCCGGACCGAGACGTCCAGCCGGGTTCCTTCCGGCCCGTGCAGGCGGGCGAACGCGCTCAAGGGGTGGGCGATCACCGCCGCCGCCTCGTCGCGGTAGCGGCGGCGCTTGGCCATCGCGTCGAGCAGGCTCTCGGCGAACTCGGGGTCGGTCAGGGCGTCGTAGACGACGCCGGGCTGGGCCAGGCCACCGACCCGGCAGAGCACGCTGGCGTGCTGCGTACGCAGCACCTCCTCGGCCTCGGCGCCGGTGGCGAAGGTGACCGGCAGCGTGTACGTCTCCGGGTCGCCGTCCGAGTACTGGCAGGTGACGGTCAGAAGCAGCGCCAGCGCCCCCTCGTAGGGCATCGGGATGGGGTGGCCGAGGCTGACGCCCTGGAGCCGGCGCGCCTTCCCGCCATACCAGCGCCGGGTCATCAGGTAGCTGGGCAGGACCTGCTCGACCTGGGCCTGGGCGCCGGGCCGGAAGAGCTCGGTCCAGGAACCGGAGACGACCAGCTCCGGCACGTCGCCGGGGTCGCCCGGCAGCAGCGCCGGCTGCGGCCGGACCGGCTGGAGCAAGAACCAGTAGAAGGCGTGCGGGCCCAGCGTGAGCGGGTAGTTCTTACCTCCTGCCAGGGGAAGGTCGGAGCCGCCGAACATCTCGACCGGGCGCGTCCCCTCGAAGCCGCTCAGGTCGAGCTCGGTGTACTGCACGAAGCGCGAGAGGTTGGCGACCACCAGGATCCGCTCGCGCTGGTCGCTGCGCACGAAGGCGATGACCTTGCGGTTCTCGGGATGCAGGAACTCGAGGGTGCCGCGGCCGAAGGCAGGGTGGCGCTTGCGCAGCTCGATGAGCCGGCGGGTCCAGCTCAGCAAGGAGTGCGCGTTGGCCTGCTGGGCCTCGACGTTCACCGACTCGTAGTGGTACTCGGGATCGACGATCACCGGCAGGTAGAGCCGCTGCCGGTTGGCATGCGAGAAGCCCGCGTTACGGTCGCCGCTCCATTGCATCGGCGTGCGCACGCCGTTGCGGTCGCCGAGGTAGATGTTGTCGCCCATCCCGATCTCGTCGCCGTAGTAGAGAACCGGCGTGCCGGGAAGCGAGAAGAGGAGCCCGTTCATCAGCTCGATGCGGCGCCGGTTGTTGCTCAGCAGCGGCGCCAGCCGGCGCCGGATGCCGAGGTTCAGGCGCGCGACCGGGTCCTGCGTGTAGACCCGGTACATGTAGTCGCGCTCCTCGTCGGTGACCATCTCCAGGGTCAGCTCGTCGTGGTTGCGTAGGAAGAGCGCCCACTGCGCGCTTTCTGGAATCGGCGGCGTCTGGGCCAGGATGTCGACGATCGGGAAGCGGTCCTCCATCTGGATCGACATGAACATCCGCGGCATCAGCGGGAAGTGGAAGTTCATGTGGCACTCGTCGCCGTTGCCGAAGTAGGCGACCGCGTCCTCCGGCCACTGGTTGGCCTCCGAGATCAACATCCGGCCGGGATAGCTCTCGTCCAGGTGCTTGCGCAGTGCGCGGAGCACGTCGTGCGTCTCGGGCAGGTTCTCGCAGTTGGTCCCCTCGCGCTCGAACAGGTAGGGGACGGCGTCGAGGCGGAACCCGTCGATGCCCAGCTCGCACCAGAAGTCGAGGACCTTGATCATCGCCTTCAGCACCTGCGGGTTGTCGTAGTTGAGGTCCGGCTGGTGCGAGTAGAAGCGGTGCCAGAAGTAGGCGCCGGCGACGGCGTCCCAGGTCCAGTTGGAGGTCTCGGTGTCTTTGAAGATGATCCGCGCCTCCCGGTACTTGTCGGGAGTGTCGGACCAGGTGTAGAAGTCACGCGCGGCACTCCCGGGCCGCGCGCGGCGGGCGCGCTGGAACCAGGGGTGCTGGTCGGAGGTGTGGTTGCAGACCAGCTCGGCGATCACGCGCAGGCCGCGCTTGTGCGCCTCCTTGACCAGCCGGCGAAGGTCACGCAGGTGCCCGTAGGCGGGATTGATGTCGGTGTAGTCGGCGATGTCATACCCGTCGTCGCGGAGCGGGCTCGGGTAGAAGGGCAGCAGCCAGAGGGCGGTGACGCCGAGGTCCTTCAGGTAGTCGAGCTTCTGGATCAGGCCGGCGAAGTCGCCGATGCCGTCGCCGGTCGAGTCCAGGAAGGCCTTGACGTGGACCTCGTAGATGATCGCGTCCTTGTACCAGTACTGGTCCTGGGTCATCTGGCTAGGACCATTGGTCGAAGTCCGTTTCGTCGCGGAGGCGGTGCTGGATGCGGAAGATGTGCGCCGGCTGCACGAAGGGGTTCAGCTCCACGTAGTTCTTCCAGTTCCGCCAGGAGTAGCGCGCGTCCGCGATCAGGTCGTGCACCTGGTACTGCTGCTCGGGCGGGATCCCCCACCGGTGAATCGGGACGTCGACCACCCCCGACTGCGTGTGGTAGGGGTCCAGGTTGACGACGACCAGGAGCAGGTTGGCGCCGTCCTCGCTGACCTTGGAATAGGCGATCAGGCTGTCGTTGTCGACGTTGACGAAGCGCAGCCCTCGGTCGGTCTGG
>VBHN01000188.1 GCA_005881155.1 Chloroflexota bacterium
CCGCCGATCCGGCCCTGGATGGCCTCCCGCGAGCCCCGGTCGTGGGTCGCCCGGGGCAGCATCGAGTACTCGGCCGTGACCCAGCCCGACCCTGTGCCCCGGCGGTGGCCGGGCACGCGGTCCTCGACCGATGCGGTGACGTTCACGCGCGTCCGTCCGAACTCGACGATGCAGGCGCCCTCGGCGTGGACGTTGGTGCCAAGCTGGATCCGGACCGGGCGCAGCTGGTCGGGCGCGCGACCGTCGTGCCTCACCGGCCGGTCAGCTTGAGGAGCAGCGCGGTTCCCTCCCAGAAGATGTAGAGCGGAATCCACATGAAGAGCGGGGTGATCGGGTCGACGCCGGGTGTCATCATGTTGCTGAGGATCCCGAGCCCGATGATCCAGTAGAAGCGGTTGGCGTAGAGCCACTTGGAGGTGATGACCCGCAGCACCCCGAGGACGAAGAGCACGACCGGCAGCTCGAAGACGATGCCGAAGCCGAGGATCAGGAAGAGGACGAAGTTCAGGTAGTCGTCGCCGACCGGCAGGTAGTGCAGGTCGGACGGGGCGAACCCGCTCAGGATCTTCAGGAAGAGCGGGAGGGAGAAGAGCGCGAAGGTGATCCCGACCGCGAAGAAGAAGATGGTGGCGGCGACCAGGGGCAGCACCAGGCGCCGCTCGTGGCGGTGCAGGCCGGGGCTCACGAACCACCAGAGCTGCTGAATCCAGACCGGCGCGGCGGCGATCAGGCCGACGATAAGGGCGATCTTGATGCCCAGCGTGAAGCCGCCGGTGGGGGTGAAGTACTGCAGCTGCCCGACGTGGCCACGGTCCTGCAGGAAGACCAGGATCCTCCCCCAGAAGATGAAGGCCACCGCGGTGCAGATCGCCCAGCCGATCATGCTCACGATGAGGACCCGACGGAGCGCCTCGAGGTGCTCGAGGATCGTCATCCGCGACTCGTCCACGTCGTCGAAGCCGCCGGGATCGGCCGGGCCGCGCTGAAGGACCCGATCGAGGAGCGCCAACTAAGTCAGGCGCCTTACGCCTTGGGTGCTTCGGTGGTTTCCTTTGGGGAAGGCTCGAGCGGTGGCGGCGACGACTGCTGAGGCTCGCTGGAGGTCGCCTTGGTGACCTCGTCCTTGAGCTCGCTCGTGGCCTTGCGGAACTCCTTGATGGCGGTTCCAACCGCGCCTCCGATCTGCGGCAGCTTGCCGGGACCGAAGATGATGAGCACGACGATCAGCAGGCCGATGATCCACCAGTGGCTGATGAAACCAGGCATTTCGCGCCTATCTTCGCAGAAGTCGGCGAAAGCTACCGGTCGGGATCGGAGGCCGCTACTGGACCGTGATGATGACGCCCAGGATTCGATCGCCCGGCTTGACCTGGCCGACCAGCGTGGTGCCGCCCAGGACGGTGCCGAAGTGGTTGAAGACGACCTTCCCTGGGCCCGGGGCCGGCCAGTCGGCCTTGAGGATGAAGAACTGGCTGCCGTTGACGCCATCCCCGGGGAAGCGCGCCATCCCCACCGCGTCCGTCGTCCAGGGCTGCGTGTTCGCCTCCTCGGGCAGGGTGTAGCCGGGGCCGCCCCTTCCGTCGCCTTGGGGGTCGCCTCCCTGGACGAAGGTGCCGTCGACCCGGTGGAAGGTCAGCCCGGTGTAGTACCCGTTCACGGCCAGCACCACGAAGTTGTTGACGGTGACCGGCGCCTGCGCGGCGGGCATGGCGACGTCGATCTCGCCGGCTGTGGTGCTGATCTTGGCCAGGTAGGTCTTGGTGGTGCTGATGCACATTGCGGGAGGGCCGGCGAAGGTGCTCGGCCCGATCCGTGCCGCGGTCTTGCAGCTGGCGAAGGCGCCGGTCGGCTGCACCTGCAGGGACCGACCGAGCGCGAGACCGGCCGCGACGACCAGGGCGAGGACGATCGCCAGCGCCAGCAGCGACCCCCAGGGGATGCTGCCCGGCGCCACCTCCGGCTGGAGGGGCGGCGCCGGCTGGGCGCGGCGTGCCCGCCGGCGGGAGATCACCTGGCGTTCGGGGAGGCTTTGGCTCATTGGTTGAAATGGCTCGCGACGGCGTGGGCCAGCCCGCGAGTCGTGTATTCGCCGGCGATTATATCGACGCGCATTCCAAGCCTGCGGGCGGTGTCCGCCGTGGCCGGGCCCATGCAGGCGACGCGCGTCTTTTCGAGCAGGCTGTCCAGGTCCTCGTCGCTGAAGGCCCCGGCGAAGTTGACCACGGTCGCGGTGCTAGTGAAGGTGACGACGTCGACGGGGTCGTCGAGCAGCTTGTGGAGCGCGGCGGGGGCTGCCGCCGGCGGCGCCAGCTCGTAAACGGGCAGGATCTCGACCTCCGCCCCCCGCTTGGCCAGGATCGCCGGCAGCCCATCGCGGTTCTGGCGGGCACGGGGGACGAGGATCCGCGCGTTGGTCAGGTCCCAGTTCGCCAGCGTCTCGGCGAGGCCCTCGGCGGTGTACTCGCCGGAGACCAGCTCCGGCCGCAGGCCGTGGCTCTCCAGGCTCCTGGCCGTCTCCGGCCCGATGGCGCAGAGCCGGCAGTTCCGGAAGGAGCGCGCGTCGCGGCGCAGCTCGAAGAGCATGTCGAAGAAGATCTCGACCGCGTTCGCAGAGGCGAACACAACCAGGTGGGTCTCGCCGAGCCGGTCGATCGCGTCCCTGACCCGCGCCTCGAGACGCACCGGCCGCACCTCGATGGTGGGGATGTCGACCACCCAGGCGCCGAGGTCGGCCAGGTGACGATGGAACTCCTCGGCCTGGTGGCGCGCGCGGGTGACCAGCACCCGGCGCCCGTGCAAGGGCCGGCCGGCGAGGCTGTCCAGGCGCTCCGCCGTCTCCACGCCTGGTCCGACCACCAGCACCACCTCTCCCTCCAGCCCGCCGCCGGCCTGCTCGGCGAGTTGCTCGAGCGGCGCGATCACCTTGCGCTGCCCGGCCCCGCCCGGCCTCAGGATCAGCGCAGCGGGGGCCGCGGGGTCGCGCCCGGCCGTGATCAGCGCGGCCACCCGGGCGGGCATCTCGGCGGCGGGAACCCGGAAGGCGGCCGTGTCGCCGTTGCTGCCGGGGCGGCCGACCACGTCGGGCGAGATCCCGCTCATGCCCGGGCCGGCCGTCTCCGCCAGGACCCCGGGCACCACGTCGAAGTCGAGCCCGGCCTCGCGCAGCGCTTCGGCCAGCTCCTTGCCCTCCCCGAAGGCGAAGGGGTCGCCGTGGAAGAGGACGGCGACCTTGTGGTCGTGCTTGGCCAGGTGAAGGATCTCGTCGTAACCGCTCAGCGGCCCGACCACCGCGCCCGGCCGGGCCAGGCCGAGGATCGCCACGTCCACGCCCGGCGGGTGCCGGACGACGTCGGCTCCGCGGATCGTCTCGGCGGCCTTGAGGGTGAGCAGAGCGGGGCTGCCGGGGCCGATGCCGACCAGGTTCACCCGCCTCACCGCCGCCGCTCCACCACGTAACCGGCCAGGTTCGAAAGGCTGTCGCGAGCGGGTCCGGCAGGCAGGCCGGCCAGGTGGGCGCGGGCGGCGGCCGCGTGCCGGCCGGCCTCCTCGAGGGCCCGCTCCGGCCCTGGCGACCCCCGCACGGCCTCCACGACCTCCGCCACCCGCTCGGCCGTGAGGGCCTCGCCGTCCGGGAGCGGTTTGGGCAGGTCGGCCAGGAGCAGGGGCAGGGTGGCGTGGCCCTCGAGCAGGTCCTGGCCGACCGGCTTGCCCAGCTCGGCGGCGTCGGCGGTGTAGTCGAGAACGTCGTCCGCGATCTGGAAGGCGAGGCCGAGCTCGGTCCCGTAGGCGTGCAGCGACGACTGGGCCGGCTTCTCCAGCCCGGCCAGACGCCCGCCGATCCAGGCGCTGGCCGCCAGCAGGGTGGCGGTCTTGCCCTGGATCCGGGCCAGGTATTCCTCCACTGGGATGCCGTAGCGGTAGCGCGCCCCGTGCTGGGCCAGCTCACCGCGGCAGATCCACATCACCGCGCCGGCGATGACGGCCACCACGGCCGGCTCCTCGGTCAGGGCCGCCTGCTCGTAGGCCTTGGCGAAGTAGTAGTCGCCGACCACGATGGCCGGCTCGTCGCCGAGGGCTGCGGCCACCGTCGGTAGACCTCGCCGGAGCGGCGACTTGTCGATCACGTCGTCGTGCACCAGGGTGGCGGCATGGACCAGTTCGACGGCCATCGCCGCGTGGTGGTGCGACGCCCTGAATTGCCCGAGCCGCCCGGCCAGGAGGACCAGGGCCGGCCTCAGCCGCTTGCCGCCGGCGGCGAAGAGTGCGCCCATCGGGCCTGACATCGGGGGACCGTCGTCGTCGGCGATGGAGGCCCGGATCCGGAGCTCG
>VBHN01000052.1 GCA_005881155.1 Chloroflexota bacterium
GCCAGCCGGCGGGCTAGCAGGGTGCTGAAAAAGGTCGACTAGCGACCGGAGGCAAGCCCGACGCGAAGCGACGCAGCCGTTTGGCGTTCAGCCGTTCGAGACGAAGGAAGCGCCGAGGAGCGCAGCGAGCGCAGCCAAGGCTGCGTGAGCGAGCACCGCAGAAGCTGACGCACGGGATCGGGCGGCTGGGCGCCAAATCGCCGGTGACCTTTTTCAGCAGCCTGCTAGCGCCGCTAATCGCCTGAGATCGAGAGCGAACCCTCCTGCAAGGCGGGCTCTGGCGCCTCGCTCCGGATCGGCGAGCGGCCCGGCAGCAGAACCCTCAGCGTGGCCGCGATCAGCACCAGGTTCCGGACCGCGATCGTGCCCAGCATGGTGTTGCTGTAGGGGAGCGGTCCGACGGTGCCGAAGATGTGGTCGTTGACGTACTCGACCGGGTAGATCAGCGTCGTGCAGACGCAGATCAGGAGCCAGAGGATGTCGATGCCTTCGACCTCGACGACCAGCGGCAGCAGCCAGATCAGGTACTGGGGGCTGAAGACCTTGCTGGTCAGGAGCATCACGCAGATGGCCGCCAGAAAGGCGCGGGCCAGGTCGAACCGGCCCAACCAGAAGCGCCAGTACACCCAGCCCAGCCCCGCCAGGCCGGTGAAGCTCAGCAGGGTCATGATCCCGCCGTCGAGCGGGCCGACCAGGTTGTAGGAATGCCAGCCGTGCTCGGTGATCGCCGGGAAGCCGAAGGCGCTCCCGAACCAGAGCAAGGTGGCCCCGAAGGACTCCACCTGGAGGGGCCTGGTGGCCGCGTAGTAGAAGGGGTTGAGCGCGTCCCAGCCGGTCAGCAGGATGGCGATCCCGAAGCTGGCCACCAGCAGGCCGCCGGTGAACAGCATTCCCAGCGCCACCGGCCTCTTCCAGGGCCGGTCGTGGGTCACCAGGAAGCGGCGGTGCTCGATCATCAGGATCGGAAGCAGCACCAGCGGGTACAACTTCAAGGAGACGCCGATCGCGATCAGCAGGTAGGCGATGCCGAAGCGCCGCCGTGAGGCCGCCCAGACCGCGCCCACGCTGAGCAGGGCAGGCACGATGTCGTAGCGCCCGAGCAGGGCGGCGGTGGCGCCCAGCAGCAGGTAGACGGCGTAGAGCGTCGCGTTGTGCCTCGAGCTGAAGCGGATGAAGGCGAAGTAGCCGCCCAGGAAGGCCGCCCCCATCCAGATCGCGAAGATGGTCGCGTAGTCGTGGATGGGCGGAAGGACCGCGAGCGTGAAGATCAGCAGCGAGAGTGGCGGGTACTCGATCGGCAGGGAGTGGAAGGCGTGCTTGCCGGCCCAGAACTCGACGGCGTACTTGTGGTAGACACGGATGTCACCGTCCCCGTAGGGCCCGTGGATGGCGAATATGATCAGCCCCAGGAGGCAGACGCCGAGCAAGGCCAAGTCCACCGTCTTCTGGTTCAGGTGGCCGCGGATGGACCCACGCAGGGACAGCCGACGAGAGAGCACTTCTCTCCCTAATATGCCAAGTCCGGCCCATTCTTTGCCGCCGCCCGGCTATCACCAATTCGGCCAGCCGGCTACGAGATCGTGTCTAGGGTGAGCGGCTCAGCCTAGGGTCGGCCGGCGTGGCCGCGGGCAGCCCGGCCCTTGTAGAGCTCGCTGTCGGCCCGGACCAGCAGGCGAGTCCGGTCCTCGCCGTTCTGGAGCTGGGCGACCCCGAAGCTGAAGGTCGCACCGCGGGCCAGCGCGCCCAAGAGCGCATCCTCGATGATCCGGGCGGCGGCTTCCAGGTTCGCGTTGGGCAGCACGCAGCAGAACTCGTCACCGCCGTACCGGAAGATCGCGTCGTCGGCGCGGAGCCGGCCCGAGAGCACCTCCACCAGGTCGCGCAGCAGCCGGTCACCGGCGGCGTGCCCTTGGGTGTCGTTGACCTTCTTCAACCCGTCGACATCGACGAAGGCGACAGACAGAGGCGTCGCGTGCCGGCGGGCGCGGGCGATCTCGCGGTCCAAGGTGGCCAGGCCGCCGGCCCGGCGCATGACGCCGGTCAGCTCGTCGAAGGCCACCTTGTCCTGGAGCACGGTCAGCTCCTCCGGGTTGAGGCCGGCCAGGCGCACCGGCGCGATGCCCAGCTCGGCGGCCAGCGCCAGGTGGGCGCGGCCGGTCTGTTCTCGCCGGGCAGCCGTGGCGATCCGCACCAGCACCAGCACCCAGATCGCCAGCAGCAGGGGCAGGACACCGACCGCGGCGGCGAGAGCAACCGGGAAGCCGGGTTGGAAGACGACGATGAGGGGGGTGGTCAGGGGCTGCTGCTCTGGGTCCCGAGGCGGGATCGAGCGAGCCGGGCGGGCGGCCGCCACCGGGGCCAGGACCCCGAACCCGGGCCCGACTCCGGCCAGCACCGTGGCCGCCGCGGGCGCGGCGCTCGCGGCCGGGGCCCGGACGGCGACGGTCGTCAGGGCGGGGGCGGGGGCGGGGGCGGGGGCCGGGGCAAGCCTGGGCGCGGCTGGAACCGCGGCGGCCGGCAGCGAGGCGGCAGGCGAGGGTGCCGGCGTCGCCGAGGCGCCGGCCGAGGCCACGCCACCGGATGGGCTCACCGAGCGCCCCTGGGACCTTTGCCTTTCCTTTTCGAGCTCGGAGGGCTCCGATGGCTTCGAATGCTTCGACTCGCGGTTATCCTCGCCGTGCCCCTGGTGGCCGCCGTCGCGGTCGGCGTGCTCGGTCGCGGCGCCGTGGACCCGGGGTGGTTGGGCAGCCGAGACGCTGGTCGGTCCGGCCGCGAAGAAGGCTCCCGCGAAGACGGCGGCGAGGATGGCTTTGACGATCGGGGTATTCCTCAAGAGGTGAGTCGGCAACTATAAGCCAGGCCCGTCTGCACTACTGATTTAGACGATCCGGGCGGGCGGTTCCTTGCGACCTTAGGAGCCAAGCTCGACGCCCCGGCGGCGGGCCGGTTAAGTATGGTGAATTCGCCATGCCGGGAGCCCTCGATCGCGACGTCCAGCGGGAGGTCGTCAGGCTCCATCTCAACGGCGACGACGTGGAGACCCTGGTCCCCGTCCACAAGACCCTGCTCGAGGTCCTGCGCGAGGACCTCGGCCTGACCGGCACCAAGCACGGCTGCGAGCTGGGCGAGTGCGGGACCTGCACGGTGCTGGTGGACGGCCGGCCGATGCTCAGCTGCCTGCTGCTTCCGCTCCAGGTCGAGGGCCGCGCGGTCACCACCATCGAAGGGCTCGCCGAAGGGCCTGTCGACCACCCGCTCCAGGCGGCCTTCACCGAGCTGGCCGCGGCCCAGTGCGGCTACTGCACCCCCGGCATGCTGCTGGCGGCGAAGTCACTGCTGGATGACAACCCGAAGCCGAGCCGGGTCGAGATCCAGGAGGCGCTGGCCGGCAACCTCTGCCGCTGCACCGGCTACCTGAAGATCGTCGAGGCCGTCGAGCTGGCCGCCGGCCGGATGGCATGAGCCGCGAGCTCGGGTCGGTCGGCAAGTCGCTGCCGAAGGTCGACGCGGCCGCCAAGGTCCGCGGGCAGGCCGTCTATGCGGACGACATCAACCTCCCCCGGATGCTCCATTGCAAGATCCTCCGCGCCCAGGCCCCCCATGCCCGGATCCTGAGCATCGACACCAGCGCCGCCCGGCGGCTGCCCGGCGTGGTCGCGATCCTGACCGGCGCCGATCTGCCGATCCGGTTTGGAATCCTGCCCGTCAGCCAGGACGAGGCGGCACTGGAGGGCGACAAGGTCCGCTACGTGGGCGACCCGGTGGCGGCGGTGGCCGCCCAGGACGAGGAGACCGCGGCCGCCGCCTGCGAGGCGATCAAGGTCGAGTACGAGGAGCTGAAGCCGGTGATGACCATCGCGGAAGCCCTCCGCGAGGCCGCCGACGAGCCCATCCAGGAAGTTCTCTCCAAACGCCGGGACAACCTTCACCGCCTCGTCTCCTATGAGTTCGGAGACCTCGAAGGCGGCTTCGCCCGGGCGCACCTGGTGCGAGAGGACGTCTTCTTCTACCAGGGCAACACGCACCTGCCCATGGAGCAGCACTCGGCCGTCGCTACCTACGTCGAGGGTCGGGTCACGCTCTGGTCGAGCACCCAGGTGGTCCACTACGTCCACCGCGCCCTGAGCCGCGTGCTCGAGCTGCCGATGAACCGGATCCGGGTCGTGGGCGCTGCCCATGGGGGCGGTTTCGGCGGAAAGACCGACCCCTTCGCGCATGAGCTGGTGGTCGCCAAGCTGGCCATGGTCACCGGCCGGCCGGTCAAGTGCACCCTCACGCGGGAGGAGGTCTTCTACGCGCATCGGGGCCGCCAATGCACGTGAAGACCGCCCTCGACGGCGGCGCCTACGGCTCCTACGGCGCGGCCTCGGTCTTCTACACCGGCACGCTGCAGACGGTCACTTACGACGTTCCCGCGTACAAGTTCGAGGGCGCGCGTGTGTACACGAACAAGGCCCCCTGCGGGCCGAAGCGCGGCCACGGCACGCCGCAGGGCAGGTTCGGAGTCGAGCTGCACCTGGAGAAGATCGCGCACGACCTGGGCATGGATCCCATAGAGCTCAAGCGCCGGAACTTCGTGAAGCCCTTCAGCCGCGCCGTCAACTGGCTGCGGATCACTTCCTGCGGCCTCGAGGAGTGCACCGAAAAGGTGCTCTCAGCCTCGGGCTACACGAGTCGGGAGCGCCGCCCCGGGCGCGGTCTCGGCTTCGCGATCAGTGCCTACATGAGCGGCGCCGGCACGGCCATCTACTGGAACGACATGCCCCACTCCGAGGTCCAGCTGAAGGTCGACCGCACGGGCGCGACCGTCTACTGCGGCGCGATGGACATCGGCCAGGGATCGGACTCGGTCCTGGCCCAGATCGCGGCCGAAGAATTGGGGCTCCAGCCTGGCGACCTCCGGCTGGTCACGGCCGACACCGACACAACGCCGGTCGACCTTGGCTCCTACTCGTCCCGCGTCACCTTCATGGCCGGCAACGCCTGCCTCGAGGCGGCGCGAAAGATGCGCAACCTGCTGGTCGAGGCGGTCGCCGAGCGGATGGGTGTCGCAGATCTCGAGGAGATCGAGGTCGGCGAGGGCAGGGTCGGCGAGTTCTCCTTCGAGGAGGCCTGCGTAATCGCCAGCACCCGATTCGGAGCGCTCAGCACGACCGGGTCGTACAAGCCGCCGCGGATCGGCGGGCCCTTCAAGGGCTCGGGCGTGGGTCCCTCGCCCGCGTACTCCTACAGCGCCGCTGTGGTCGAGGTCGAGGCCGACGGCCGGACCGGCATCGTGGAGGTCAAAAGGGTCTGGATCGCCCACGACATCGGCCGTGCCATCAACCCGCTGCTGGTCATCGGGCAGGTCGAGGGCAGCGTCTACATGGGCCTGGGCGAGGCGCTGATGGAGGAGCAGGAGTACCGCAAAGGTCTGCACAAGTGGCCTTCGATGCTGGAGTACAAGTCGCCCACCTTCCTGGAGACGCCCCCCATCGAGACCTTCCTGGTCGAGACGGTCGACCCGGAGGGACCCTATGGCGCCAAGGAGGCCGGCCAGGGACCGCTGCTGCCGGTGATCCCGGCCCTGAACGCGGCCGTGTTTGACGCCCTCGGTGTTTGGATCGACGAGATCCCGGTGACGCCCGAGAAGGTCCTCCGCGCGCTGGAGTCGAAGGCCAAGGGGGCTGAGCCCCGTTACGGGCCGAAGGTCTTCCCTGAGGTGCCTTACCCGGAGCCGATCAAAGTCGAGCCACCTGCCCCTGACGACCTGCGGGTGGGCGCCGAGCTGGAAACCGCCTTCCCCGAAGGACCCCGGGTCCGCTAGCGTGCTCCGGCTCCCTCGGTTGCGCTACCTGCGACCCGGCTCCGCCACCGAGGCCGCGGCCCTGGCCGCCGAGCATGGCGTGCGGGCGATGCTGGTGGCCGGCGGCACCGACCTCGTACCCAACCTGAAGCGCCGGCAGTTCGAACCGGAAATCCTGGTCCAGGTGCCACGCCTGCCCGGGATCCGGCGCGAGAATGGCAGCCTCGTGCTGGGCGCGACAGTAACCCTCGCCGAGGCCGCGGCGAACGTCGAGCTGGTCGCCGCACTGCCGGGCTACGCCGAAGCCGCCGGCCTGGTGTCCTCACCACCCCTGCGCAACGCCGGGACGGTCGGCGGCAACCTCTGCGTCGACACCCGCTGCAACTACTACAACCAGACCTTCGAGTGGCGGAAGGCGATCGGCTTCTGCCTGAAGAAGGACGGTGACATCTGCCTGGTGGCCCCCGGCAGCCCGCGCTGCTGGGCGGTCTCCAGCTCCGACACGGCGCCGATGGCGATCGCACTGGGCGCCACCGTCGAGCTGGCCGGGCCGGACGCGACCCGCACGATCCCGGTCGCGGCGCTCTACCAGGACGACGGGATCGAGTACCTCTCCAAGCAGCCGTACGAGGTCCTCACGGAAATTCGCCTGCCCGCCGAGGCCGGTCTGCGGACCGCCTACGTGAAGCTTCGCCGGCGGGGGTCGATCGACTTCCCGATCGCCGGCGCGGCGGTGGCCCTGAAGCTGGACGGAGAGCTGGTCGTGAGCTGCCGGATCGCTCTTTCGGCGGTCGCTGCCCATCCGCTCGAGGCGCCCGCCGCGGGCGAGTTCCTGGCCGGCAAGCGCCTGGACGCGGAGACGATCGCCACCGCCGCCGAGCTGGCCGCGAAGCCGGCCCGGCCGCTCGACAACACCGACCTGACGCATTTTTGGCGCAAGCGGATGGTGCGGGTGGTGGTCGAGAAGGCGCTGGCGGCAGCCGCCGCGCGCTAGCTGCCTGCTCAGGCGGCTGCCGCCACCGGCCTCGGCCGCAGCACCGCCGGCCGGCGCGCGTTGAGCCGGTCGAGGAAGGCCAAGGCTGCCCAGAGCACCACGATCCCGACCACCTGGTAGGTAGTGATCGTCTGCCTCGGCGTCACCAGGAAGACGTTCACCAGCACGCCGGTGATCGGGAACGCCAGCTCGGCCAGGGTGGCCATGGCCGCCGGGGTTGCGGAAAGGCCCCGGTAGTAGAGCAGCATGCCGAGCAGGCCCGGCAGCAGGGCCAGGCCCAGGTAGAGCGGCGCGTCCGTGACGCGGTAAACGGTGAAGGCGGCGGGGCCACCCAGCAGCAGCAGCACGACGGCCAGCGCCGGCAGGGCGGTCGTGAAGCGAAGGCCGGTCAGGGCGGTGAAGCTGACGTCGGCGAGCGCGTAGCGCCCGAAGACGGTGGCGGCGCCCCAGAGCGCTGAGGCTCCGAGGGCGAAGAGGGCGGCCGCGATGTGGAAGTCCGCCCAGGCGTTCTGGGGGTGGAGCGGGTCGGGGATGGCGATCAGGTAGGCGCCGATCAACGCGACCGGGACCAACCCCCAGGCGGCCGGCGTCAGCCGCTCCCGGAGCCAGACGCTGGCCAGCACGATCGCGATCAGCGGCTGCGTCTTCTGGAGCAGGAGGGTCTCGATGAAGTGGCCGTAACCGAAGGAGATGGTGAAGAGGACGGTGGCCAGGCCGGACGCCCCGACCCCGATGGCGGCGATCGCCGCCCACTGCCGGCCAGACAGCCGGCGGATCTGGCCCCGCGCCAGCCAGAGCAGGGGGATTGAGCAGACGACCAGGATCACGTGCTCCATGAGCACGAGCTGGGTCGACTGGACCAGCCGGTCGCTGGACAGGTGACGCAGAAGTGGGGCTCGGAAGAGGGCGTCGGTCCCCCAGAGCATGGCGCCCAAGGCGACGAGGACGACCGCCAGGCGGTCGGCGAGCCGGCTCATGCCGAATGCCAACCAGCGGGGCCCGTGCCGGGATTCCAAATCGGACTCACGGCTCTACCGTAAATGATCGCCGGGAACTCGTTCGGGGGCGACTCCGTGATGCAAGATTCCCGCCGGCCGGGCGTCTTTTCTCAACAAGGGGGGACGTTTGGTCAACGAGGGGTGGGAGTCGACAATCCGTCTCGACGCGGGCTCCGAGGGCCGGCGCCGGGATCGGATCGCATCTGCAGCGATGGCCCTGCTCTTCGCGCTCCTCCTGGGCTTCTTCGTACTCGGACGTGGCCCCGGCAGCCTGGTCTGGCTGAACGGGTCGACGCCGCCCTGGTTGCCCTTTGCGGGCAGCGGGCTGAGCTGGCTCCCTTACCACCCATCGTGGCTGCCGTTCGGCGGCCAGGCGAATGGAAACCGGGGCTCGGGCCCAGCCTCCGCGCCTGTGGCCACCGTCCAGCCGGGCGCCTCGCCGACTGTCACCTCGACCCCGACGCCACGTCCGAGCGGCGGCCCGACACCGACCCCGACGCCCGCTGGACACACTCCGACGCCCACTCCCGGGCCCACACCCACGCCGGCGGCGACGCCCTCCGCGACGCCGACACCGATGCCTTCGGATACGCCCACGCACTCACCGACGCCTTCACCGACGCCTACGGATTCGCCAACGCCCACACCTGCGCCAACTCCGACGCCCACGCCGACGCCGTTCCAGTCGGTGGTTCTGTACACGGACGACTTCGAGTCGGACCTACCGCTCCTGCTCCCGCCCAGCGGTTGGGCAAACGAGCCCGCGGGCCTGCTCGGACTGGGCGGCTACACCGTCAGCAGCGACGGAAGTCACGTCCTGAAAGGCCCGGGCGGGAGCACCGGCTTCCCCTCGGCGGTCGCCGGCTCCTCCTGGCAGGACTACAAGGTCAGCGCCGACCTCAAGGTCGACCCGGTCAACGGCCACGCTCGAGTGATCGCCCGGCACCAGTCGGCCGGCAACTTCTACGCCTGCGGCCTCGACCATGACGGCAGCGGGCAGCTGTTCCTGGGCAAGGAGTCCGGCGGGACCTGGGGAACCTTCCAGACCGCCGCCTACACCTACGTTGGCAGCACCTGGTACCACCTCGACTTCAGCGTCCAGGGCAACAGCCTCACCTGCACGGTGACCGAGCCCGGGAGCGGCCGGACGGCGACCGTCACGGCCTCGGCCGGCTACTTCCCCGCCGGCTCCATCGGGGCCACCGGTGAATACGGTTCCGAGTACGACAACTTCGTCGTCAGCTCGCTGCCCTAAGCGCCAGATGACCCCCAGCCACCGGCAAGGAAACGCAGAGATGACGCTGCCGGCCTTCAAGGTTGCGTCATGAGACTTGAGAAATTGCTGCGCGACAAGGTGGCGTCCGTGGCCGGTCAAGTCAAAGGACCCAAGCCGAGGCCGTCAATCCGCATCCGCGGTCGCGAAGGAAGGCGCCTGAGCTCCCGGCTGGACCGTCACGCGATCCCGGTCCTGGCCGCCGACGCCCGCTGGGGCCGCTCGGTCACCTAACTCGCGGCGGGCTTGACCAAGCCTCCAGCGGTGCTGTCTGCCTGGAGTCCGTCTGAATCCTCACCCGTCGGCCGACGCGGGTAGCGGCTGCGCCTGGCCGGCTGACCAGGCATAGGCCCATACGTCCAGGCCGTCCTCACCCCCGGGTATCTCGAGGCCGCGGGCGCCCAAGATGGACATGACGTGCGTGCGGTGGTCGTCGGCATGGTGGATCGCCTGGGCCAAAAGCGCCGCTCCGGGCAGGCGCCAGCCGTCCGTGGTGGTGACCTCGCGCTCGGGGAGTTCTGGGTCCTGGGCCAGGTCCTCCCAGCGCGGGCCCATTCGCCGGATGCGCTCGGCGAGCTCAGCCAGGGGGACTGGGCCCTCGGGTAGCGCATCCGAACGCACGAAGGCCTCGCCTTCGGCCTTGGTCCGGAATGGCTCCCGCGTCAGGATCGAGAGGTAGCCCTCCTCACCGCTGACCAGGTGCTTGAGGGTCTCGCGGATGCTCCCGAAGGTGCCTGGGATGCCGGCGTCCAGGTGCTCGTCCGCAAGGCCCTGGCAGTGCTCGATCAGCTGCACTGTGGCCCAGGTCTTGTGTCGAAAAAGCTCCAGCAACCCGGTGTTCTTTGGCGTCTTCATGGAAGCTCCAGTTTCGCTTAACTCGCGCCTAAGGTTCGGCCTTCACTCTGGGGGCACTGTGCAACCTCCAATATCGGATCAAAACCAAGCTCCAAATTCTCACCTGGCCACCCGCGCCTCGGCGCGGCCGAGCCTGCTCCAGCGAGTGCTGGCGATGGGCGTCGCGGCGGCTTTCGTCGCCACCGCGGGAGCCTTCGGACTCGGTGTCATCGGCGCGCGCGCGGGCGGCGCTGCCGTCCTGGCGTCCGACGCGGCATTGGCGCCCGTGGCACAGTCCAACTCGGCGATCAACGGCGGTGCGCTCGACCTTCAGGCTGTGACCGCCAGGGTCGATCCCGCCGTGGTCGACATCAACACGGTCTTCCAAGCCGCCACCGGCTCCGGGCAGGCCGCCGGCACCGGGATCATCCTCACCTCCTCGGGTGAGGTGCTGACCAACAACCATGTCGTGGAAGGCGCGACCAGCATCACGGTGACCGTCCAGGGACGCTCGGGCAGCTACCAGGCCGCTGTCCTCGGAGTCGATCCCACCGCCGACGTCGCCCTGATCCAGCTCGACGGCGCCGCCGGGCTGCCCACGGCCACCCTGGCCGACTCCTCGACAGCGACGACCGGGGAGGCGGTGGCGGCGATCGGCAACGCCGGCGGCGTCGGTGGCACGCCGAGCGTCAGCAGCGGGCTGATCGTGGCCCTCGACCAGTCGATCACGGCCGCGGGCGGCGCGGCGCCAGAGCATCTGACCGGCATGATCGAGAGCAATGCAACCATCGCTCCGGGCGATTCCGGTGGTCCGCTTGTCAACTCTGCCGGCCAGGTCATCGGGATGACGACCGCGGGGCAAAGCAGCACTCGCAAAGGAGCCTCCGCGGTCGGCTTCGCCGTTCCCACCAACACGGCGCTTTCGGTCGTGAACCAGATCCGCGCCGGACAGGCCAGCTCCCAGGTCATCCTGGGACAGGTCGGCTATCTCGGTGTGAGTGTGACCGACCTGACTCCTCAGATCGCATCCCGGCTGGGCTTGAACAGCACCAGCGGCGCTCTTGTGATCGGCGTGGCCGGCGGGTCGCCGGCTGAGCTGGCCGGCGTCGGCCGGTACTCGGTCATCACGAACGTGGCCGGGACCCCGATCACCTCCACGACCGACCTGGGAAATGCGCTCCACGCCCACCAGCCCGGCGACCAGGTCGAGCTCACCTGGCTCGACGCGAGCGGAGCATCGCACACCGCCAGCATCAGCCTGACCACGGGACCGGCGATCTGAGACCGGGATGCGGCGGCTCTTTCAAGAATGTCTGGCGGGGATGGATGGGAATCGAACCCACCGGGGACGGCTCAGCACCGCCCCCCAGACAGTTTTGAAGACTGCGAGAGGCACCAGCCCCCGAACATCCCCACCGACCTCAGCAGTGTGCCCTAGACGAGGGCGGAGAGCTTTTCCTGAAGGATGCTTTTGAGGGTCGGGCGGTAGCCGACCTGGCGTTCGACTGCCTGGCCCCCCTTGAAGACGATGACGGTCGGGATGCTCATGATCCCGAACTTCATCGGCGTCTGCGGGTTGGCGTCGACGTCCATCTTCAGCACCTTCGCCTTGGCCCCGAACTCGCCGGCGAGGTCTTCAACGATGGGGGCGATCATCCGGCAGGGGCCGCACCAAGCCGCCCAGAAGTCCACCAACACCGGCTCCTCGGACTTCAGGACCTGAGACTCGAAATCGGCGTCTGTGACGGCATTCACGTGGGACATTCGCTGGCTAGGATACCCCCTCTTTGGCGGCCGGCTTGGCCGATTTGGACGGCGTCGTGGAGTCCTTCGATTCGGCCTTCTTCTCGCCGCCGGAGGTCGACTCGGCGGCCGCGCCAGGGCCGGACTCGCCGTTAGAGGACGCCTTGTTCGGGCTCTTGTAGTCGGTCGTGTAGTAGCCGCTGCCTTTGAAGATGAAGCCGGCGGGATAGATCATCTTCCGAAGGGGTCCCATGCAATTGGGACAGACCTTGAGAGGTGGGTCGGACATCGACTGGAGTACCTCCACCTCGTGTCCGCACTGGTCGCATTTGTATCCGTAGATGGGCATCTAATTTGAGTTTAGGGCTCCCTTCGAGTCCAGCCTCAGGAAGACCATCCCACTGGGCGGCTTCGGGTGGAAGAAGGTGCTCTTCTGTGGAAGGACTTTGCCCGCTTGGGCAAACTTCAAAACCACTGCCAGGTCGGGCGCGTCGAGGAAGAAGGCCTGCTGGCCGCGGCCCTCGTCCACCCAGCGGACCGCCTCCTCCGCGTCCCGGGTGTACATCAGGACCTCTTCAGCGCTCCTTTTTCCGAGCAGGTTGTCGATGACCTGGCGGTGGAGCTCGACCAGGGCCAGCTCGCCCTCCAGCGGCAGCACCTGGAATTGGCCCGCCCGGTAGTGGCCGGCCGAAACCTGGCCCTTGAGGCCGGCCAGGGTGTCAGCCAACGACGGCTTCGGCACGCCACCCGTCACCGCCACCGGGGCGATCTTCATGACGCGGTGGGTGGGCAGCACGACCAGACCTGGGTCCTCGATGTCCACCAGGAGCACCAGTGCGTGGTCGGCCGCCGACCCGGGCTCCGCCCCAACCTCCGCGGCGTAGGTGAGCGCCGTCTCGTAGCGATGGTGGCCGTCGGCGATCAGGAGCGGAAGACCGGCGAAGGCCGCGCTCACCTCCCCCTGCCAACCCGTGTCGGTCGCGATCCAGAGCCGGTGCCTCTCGCCAGCCTCCGTCTCGAAGCTCAGCGCCGGGTGCGCGTCAAATCCTGCCGCCAGCAAACGCGGAAGCGGCGTTCCCGCTCCGCGGTAGACGAACCAGAGCGGCTCGAAGGCCGTGGCCGTGGCGCGGTAGAGCTCGAGCCGGTCCGCCTTGGCGCCGCCGTGGGTTCGTTCGTGCGGCAGCACGTCGCCCGCCCCGTACGGCGAGAGCCGTACCGCGGCGAGGAGACCGCGCCGCACCCGCCCGTCGAAGGCCTGCTCGTGGAGATAGAACGCCGGCGACGGGTCCTCCCTGAGGATCCCCTTCTCGACCCAGTCCAGCTCCAGGGCGGCCGCTCCGAGGTAATCGGCGCCCGGGCGGGTCAGGCGGACGACGTTGTAGGGAGAACGCTCCCGGTAGCCGGCCAGGCGCTCATCGGGAATCACGTCGTAGGGCGGCGCGACCACGCCGGCCAGGTCGCCCACCCGCAGGGGGTCGTATCGGGTTCCGCGGAAGGGATGGACGCCGGCCACGAGGAGCGAGCGTAGCGCGTACCTTGGAGCCGACGCGCCCGAAATGAAGGTCCGGCTGGCGGTCGTGGTGCTCGGGGTCTTTGCCTTGCTGCCCGTGCAGGCTGCACGCGCGGCCGACGCGGACCTGTTCCTCAGCGCCGAAGGCGGCTGGGCGTCGACAGAGGCGCCGGGTGGCTGGGCCCCGTACCGGGTGGTCGTGCACAACCAGTCCTCGACTCCCTTTCACGGCCAGGTTCGCCTGCTCCCGGACCCGGCGGTGGGCGCGCCGCCCGGCAGCCACGTCGACGGCGGCACGCTCTACGCGGAACCGGTGTTCGTACCTCGCCAGGGCTGGACGGCCGTCTCCACCTACGCGCTCCCGGCGCCGAACGGCTACCGCGCCCAGCTTCTCGACGCGGGCGGCCGGCTGGTCACCTCGCTGCGCGTCGGGCCGCCGGCCCAGGGCACGGCCATCGGCGTCCTGACCGCCGACGACCGGCTCGCCCAGCAGCTGCGCGACTACGGCCTGCCGCCGGTGAACATCCCGGCGATCGTCCGCTTCACCACCACCGACCTTCCCGCCGACGCCGCCCGGCTGGCCGGGCTGCGGGCAATCCTGATCGTCTCCGTCGACCTCGGCGGACTCGATCCCGCCAAGCTCCAGGCCCTGCGCGACTTCGTCGGCTTTGGTGGCGGCCTGGTGGTGGCCACAGGCGCGGCCTGGGCCCAGACCGCCAGCCACCTTCCCGCCGAGCTCGCGCCGCTGCGTCCGTTTGGAACCGCGGCGGCGGTCCTCGAGGAGCCGGTGGCTGTCGACAGCCCGGGCGGCCAGCCGACCGTGACCGTGGCGACGGGCGCGCTGGTCGGCGGCCGGGTGGCGGCGACCAGCCCGGCGGGGCAGCCGCTGGTGGTGGAACGCGAGTTCGGCGCGGGCCGGGTGGTCGAGCTCGCCTACGACCCGATGTCGCCGCCACTGGCCGGCACGGAACGGGGCTCTTTCAGCTTTGCCCAGGCGCTGCGTCGGGCGACCGGACAGGTCGGGGATCTCGGCGTCGACCGGCGAGACCCCTCCCCCTACGACCCGCTGCTGCCCGGCCTCGCCCTGCGCGGAGCCGGCCGGTCGGCGCCGCCGCAGCCGCTGCTGCTCGGCCTTCTCCTGGCCTTCCTGCTGGCCGCTGGACCAGCCGGCTTCCTCGCCCTCGCCCGGGCCCGGCGGCGCTGGCTGTACTGGGTCGCCCCGCCGCTGGCCGGCCTGCTCATCGCCTCCGGTGTCTACGCGGGCGTCGAAGCGGGCGGGAACGGCGTTGTCCGTGACCAGGTGGTGGAGGTCGTCCGCGTCACGCCGGACGGCAGCGGGCTGGTCACCGCCTTCCACGCCCTCACCCTGCCCGGGAGCGGGGAGTGGCGCGCCAGCGCGCCGGCGCGGACCCTGCTCTCTTTGAACGCGACGCCCGACGACCACCTGCGCGTCCAGCTCGGCCTCCCGCAGCTGGACCGGCTGGCTGACGCCTACGCGCCCGCCGAGGAGTCCGTGCGCTTCCAGGCGGCGGAGGCGAACCTCCGCGAGGTCCCCGCCCAGAGCCCGCGGATCCTGGAGACGCAGTCGGTGCGGCCGGTGGGACCCTGGCTGGTGCCCCACCTCGCCTATCGCGGTGGGCAGCTCGCGGGAACTGTGCGAAACGCCTCGGCGACCGCGCTCGAAGACCTCTTCCTGGTTTCCGCGGATGGCTCCCGCGCCTACCATCTCGCCTCGACGGTGCCCGCTCAGGCCACTGTCGACGTCGCGGCCACGCCGGCGCTGCCGGGGGAGCGGACCACGCTGGCGCTCGCCGCGGGCTGGGGGTTGAGCAGCTACCCCGGCACCTTCAGCCTGGTCGGCATCGGTCGTCCCTTGAGCCCGTTGACCGTCAACGGGCAGAGGCCCCGACGCTCCGGCCTGGCCGCCTTCGCCGCCCCGGTGGAGATCGAGACCGCGGACTCCCTGCCCCTCGGCTGGTCCTTCGCACGCCTGGTCTCGCAGGGCATCCCCAACCAGCCGGAGGAGCTGTATGAGGTCGCGGTCCCAGCCGGTGTGCAAGGCGACCTGCGGCTGCTCTACCTCGCGCCCAAGGGCGGCCTCGCACTCTCGCTTTGGATCTATGACTCGGCGACAGGCCGCTGGCGGAACACGCTCCTCCAGGTCGGTGAGGCCGAGGTCCTCCGGCCCAGCGAGGCCGACGGCGGAGTGGTCCGGGTGTTGATCGGGGGCGTCTACCGGTTCACGCCCGACCAGCTGATGGTGGCGTCATCGCCCTAGCTCGACGTAGCGCAGGTCGCTCATGCCGGGCACCTGGCTCAACTCCGCCAGGACCTCACCAGGCACCTGGTCGTCGACCGCCAGGATCATCATCGCCCGGCCCCGGGGAGCGTCACGCCCCACTTGCATGGAGGCGATGTTGATGTCGTGGGCTCCGAGGATGGTCCCGAACCGGCCCACCACGCCGGGCCGGTCCTCGTGGCGGCTGACCAGGAAGCGGCCCTCCGGCACCAGGTCCACCCGGAACGCCCCGACCTGGATCACGCGCGGCTCTCCGAAGAGCACGGTCCCGGCGGCCTCGAAGTCGCCCGCTCGGAGCCGCACGACGCTTGGATAGCTGCTGCCGCCGGAACCGGCGACCCGGCGTTCGACCAGGCGCAGACCCCGCCCGGCCGCCACCAGCCGGGCGTTGACGTTGTTGATCCGCTCCTCCGTGAAGGGCGCCAGCAGGCCGCGCACGGCCGCCGCTGTCAGCAGCGACGGGTCGGCCTCGGCGACCTCGCCCTCGTAGACCATCTCCAGGCTGCCCGCGCGGCCTCCTTCGAGCTGTACGAAAAGCGAACCCAACCGCTCGGCCAGCTCCGCGAAGGGCCGCAGGAAGGCCAGCTCCTCGGGCGGCAGCGCCGGCGCGTTGACCGTGTACCGAGGGAGCTCGCCGGCCAGCACCGCCGCGACCTCCTCGGCGACGTCGAAGGCGACCGAGGTCTGCGCCTCGGCGGTCGAGGCCGCGATATGCGGCGTGGCGATGAAGTTGGGCAGCTGGATCAGCGGGCTCTCGGCGGGAGGCTCGCGCTCGAAGACATCGGCCGCGGCGGCGGCCAGCCGGCCATGCAGCAGCGCGTCTGCCAACGCGACCTCGTCCACGATGCCGCCGCGAGCGGCGTTGACCAGCCGGGCGCTCGGCTTCAGCAGAGCCAACCGTTCCGCGTTGAGCAGGTTCCGGGTGCCTTCCAGCAGGGGCACGTGGACGGTGACGAAGTCGGACCTTCGGAGCAGCTCCTCGAGCGAGACCAGCTCGACATTGAACTGCTCTGCCCGCTCCTGCGGAACCACCGGGTCGTAGGCGATGACCTCCATCTCCAGGCCCTGGGCGCGCTTGGCGACCTCGGTGCCGATGTTGCCAAGGCCGATGACGCCCAGCGTCTTGCCCCGGATCTCGACCCCCGTGAACTTCGCGCGCTGCCACTCGCCGCGGCGGACCGAGGCGTCCGCCTGCGGGATCCAGCGGGCGGTCGCCAGGAGCAGTGCGATGGTGTGCTCGGCCGCGGCGGCGATGTTGCCACGCGGGGCGTTGACGACCAGGATGCCGCGTCGCGTGGCGGCCTCGACGTCGATGTTGTCGACGCCGACCCCGGCTCGACCGACCACCCGCAGCCGCTTGCCCGCCTCCAGGACCAGTTCCGTGACGCGGGTCTGGGAGCGGACGACGAGGGCGTCGAAAGTGCCCACGGCCTCCACCAGCTCGGCCTCTCCGAGACCGGTTCTGACCTCGACCTCACCGACCTCCCGGAGCCGGGCCAGGCCGTCCTCGGCCAGCTGGTCGGCGACCAGGATCCGCTGCGTCAGCGGGTTCCGACCGCCTCCGTGAGGCTGGTCAGTAGTGGCTGCGCGGCAGCCAGTGTGCGGCCGTCGGAGGGCGCGTGGTCGAGCTCCTCGAGCACCTGCTCGATGGCCCACAGCACCTCGACGATGTCGCCGGTGCCGACCGCGCCCAGGTGGCCGACGCGGACGATCCGGGCGCTGATCTTGGCGGTTCCGCGGCCGCCGGCGATGATGACCCCATAACGGCTGCTGAGCAGCTTGCGGAGGTCTTCCACCTCGATGCCCTCGGGCACCACCGCGGAGGTGACGGTGGCCGAGCGGTAGCCCTCTCTCGCGAGCAGCGTCAGGCCCGCCGCCTGGAGCCCGGCCGCGGTTGCGTCGGCGATCCGGCGATGCCGCGCGTAGACCTTCTCGAGGCCTTCTTCGCGCAGCATCCGCACGCCTTCCTGGACCGCGAAGAGTGTGCTGACGCTGGGTGTCGAGGGCGTGAAGCCCTTCTCGGCCCAGGTCCGGTGCGACTTCCAGTCGAAGTAGTAGCGCGGCGACCGGGAGCGTTCGACCACCTCCCAGGCCCGCGGTCCCACGGCCGCGAAGGCGACCCCGGGAGGGGCCATCCAGCCTTTCTGGCTTCCGCTGAGCACGACGTCGAGCCCCCAGGCGTCCATCGCCAGCGCCATCGAGGAGGCCGAAGAGATGGCGTCGACGACCACCAGCCGACCCTCGTCCCGGGCCACCCTTGCCAGGCCCTGGAGCGGGTTGGTAACGCCGGTCGAGGTCTCGTTGTGGGTGAGGTAGACGAGGCCGGCATCAGGGTTGGCGGCGAGGACTTCCGCCAGCTGCGCCGGCTCGATCGGTTGGCCCCAATCGGCCGCCAGCTTGACCACCTGGGCGCCGTAGGCGGCGATGATGTCGACGAAGCGATCCCCGAAGACGCCGGAGGTGCAGACGA
>VBHN01000053.1 GCA_005881155.1 Chloroflexota bacterium
CGGCTTCGCGCCCGAAGCGGAGGTCCAGGAGCTGGTCTGGCCCGCCGTCGAGCAGGCGCTGCGGTCGCTCGACCGGGCCCTGGAGATCAGCCGCGACCAGCTCGGGTGATCGCCACCAGGATCGGCTGCAGGGGCAGCGTCGAGCCCAGCAGGAGGCCCAGCGGCAGGGCCGCCCAGGCGTAGCCGCGGACCTCCAGGCGCACGTAGACGATCAGGACCCAGGCCAGGACCACGATCACGACCATGCTCTCGACGATCAGGTAGAAGCGGATCCAGCGGCGCAGGGCTGCCTCGCGCAGGGCGGGGTCGGGCGCCCGCAGCTCAGCACCGAGGTAGCGCTGGTAGCCGGCGTACTGCACGGCGCAGTCGGCGGCGAAGGCGACCAGTCCGAGGGCCAGGAAGAGAGCGTCAGCGTTCGCCATTCGGCGTCACCGATCCGCCCGCGCTGGCTTAAGAACCTGTCTTGAAAAGCGTCAGGCGGTGGCGGCCGAGTGGGTGCGCAGGCAGCGGGTGCAGACCCGGGCCTTCACCGTCCTGCCGCCGATGCTGACCAGGCCCGACTGGAGGTTGGGGAGAAAGCGGCGATTGGTGCGGTTTTTCGCGTGACTCACGTTATGCCCGTACTGGGGGCCCTTGCCGCAGATCTCGCATTTCCTGGCCATGAATGTGTCTCCGAATTTGGGACTTCAGCCGCGCCCTTCTCAGAACCCGGCCAAAAGCCAAAGGGAGGAGGCGCCGGAGACGGATTGTACCATAGGGTTTCGGTTCCAAAGATGAGCACAGCTGAGCAGCAGGCCGATCCGCCCGGGGTCCTTCGCCGCGCCCGCGACCGGGGGCGGATCGAGGTCTTCCCGTCGGTGGTGGCGGCGATGGCCGGCCACGCGGCCGTCGCCTGCTACGGCGTCATGGGCATGTCCGCCCGCGGCCTCCGCGACGGCGTGGCGCAGCTTCTGCGGCGCGAGAACCTGGACCGGGGTGTCGACGTCCACGAGGTCGACGGCCAGCTGGTCATCGACGTCTACGTGATCGTCGAGTACGGCACCCGCATCACCGCCGTCGCCCAGAACCTGCAGAGCACCGTCCGGTTCGAGGTCCAGCGCCTTCTGGGCGTTCCGGTGGGCGAGGTGAACGTGTTCGTGCAGGGGGTGCATGAAGACACGCCCAGTGGCTGAGCAGAAGCCCCAGGCGCGGCCCCGGCTGGTCGACGGCCAGCTCTTCAAGCTCGCGCTGCTGGGGAGCCTCAGCTGGCTGACGGCGAACCAGGAGGAGGTCAACCGGCTCAACGTGTTCCCGGTCCCCGACGGTGACACGGGGACCAACATGCTGCTCACCCTGCAGTCCGCCGTCGAGGACATCCGCGAGTCCGACGCGAAGGAGATCAGCAAGATCGCGGCCCTGGCCGCGCACGGCAGCCTGATGGGCGCCCGGGGCAACTCGGGCGTGATCCTGAGCCAGATCTTCCGGGGCTTCGCCAAGCACGTGCAGGGCAAGGCCGAGCTGACGCCGGCCGAGCTCGCCGACGCCTTCGAAGAGGCTGGGGCAAGGCGGCCAAGGCCGCGGCCGCGAACCCGGACGCGGGCGTCGACACTGTCGTGCGCGCCGCCGCGCGCGCGGCCAAGACCGCGACCGACAACACGCCTACCCAGCTCGCCATCCTGCACGAGGCCGGCGTCGTCGACGCGGGCGGGTTCGGCCTCCAGGTGATCTTCGAGGGGTTCCTGAAGACGGTCGAGGAGTCCGACCCGGCGGCCGTCCCGGCCCGGCCGGCCGGCTCCGGCAAGGCGCTGCCCGCCCAGCGCAGCCTGGAGCTGCCCGAGGAGGGCTGGGGCTACTGCACCGAGTTCCTGATCGAAGGCCGCGGCATGAGCGTCGAGGAGATCCGCGACAACATCGCCGGGATGGGCAACTCCGCGCTGGTGGTGGGCGACGAGGAGCTGATCCGGGTCCACGTCCACACCAACGAGCCGGCCAAGGTGCTGGCCTATGCCTCCGGCGTGGGAACCCTGGCCCGGACCAAGGTCGACGACATGTCGAAGCAGCACCGGGTGATCCTCGACGACACCGTCCCCGCCGAGCCGCAGGGGAACGGGAAGCTGGCGGTGGCCGACGCCCAGCGAAAACGGCCCAAGATCTTCAAGGGCCTGGGCGTGGACGCGGTGGTGGAGGGCGGGCAGACCATGAACCCCTCGACCAACGACATGCTCAAGGCGGTCGAGTCGATCCCCTATGACGAGGTCCTGCTGCTGCCCAACAACGCCAACGTGATCCTGGCCGCGCAGCAGGTGCCTGACCTGACCGAGAAGAAGCTCTACCTGCTGGGCACGCGGACGGTGCCCCAGGGCATCGCCGCCGTGGTGGCCTTCAATCCCAACCGCGACGCCAAGGCCAACCAGCTGGCGATGGCCGAGGCGGCCAACCAGGTGCAGACGATCGAGGTCACCCACGCCGTCCGCGACACCACCGCCAACGGCGTGAAGGTCAAGAAGGGCGACGTGATCGCGCTCATCAACGACAAGCTGAAGCACAGCGGCAGCGATTACGGCGACGTGGTCAGCCTGGCGCTCAAGGACATCAAGCCCGAGTCCTACGAGCTGGTGACCGTCTACCGCGGAGACGGCGCCAAGGACAAGGACCTGAAGGTCTTGACCGAGGCCATCGGCCGCGACTTTCCCGGCCTCGAGGTCGAGGTCCAGGACGGCGGCCAGCGTCACTACCCGTTCATCCTCTCGGTCGAGTAGGCAACCCGCCCGCTTGCCCAAGACCAGCTTCCGGGTCGTCACCGACTCGACCGCCGACCTGCCGCCCGCCTGGCGGGAGAAGTACGACATCGAGGTCGTGCCCCTCAAGGTCCTCTTCGGCAACGAGTCCTTCCGCGACGGCGTCGACCTGACCAACGACGAGTTCTTCCGGAAGCTGGCGTCGTCCAGCCAGCTGCCCACCACCAGCGCGCCCAGCCCGGGCGATTTCGCCGGCGTCTACGAGAAGCTCAGCCGGGAGTGCGAGGGTGTCGTCAGCATCCACCTCGGCTCCAACCTGAGCGCGACCTGCGAGTCTGCGCGGCTGGGCGCCCAGTCGGTGGAGGGTTTCCCGGTCCACGTCATCGACTCGGGGAGCGCGACCATGACCATCGCCTTTCTCTGCCGCACCGCGGCCGAGGCGGAGGACCTCGAGGCGGCCGTGAAGGCCTGCGAGGAGCGGGTCCCCAAGCTGGGCATCCTCGCCCTCCTCGACACCATGCGCTACATCCAGATGGGCGGCCGGATCGGCCGCGTGCAGTACCTTCTCGGCTCGATGCTGGACGTTAAGCCGCTGCTCAAGCTCGACCACGCGCAGCCCGAGATCCAGGCGCTGGACCGGATGCGCACCCGGGCCCGTGCGATCCCCGGGATGGTGGAGCGGCTGAACCAGGAAGGCCCGCTCGAGCACCTGGCGGTGATGCACGGCAGCGCCCCCGAGGACGCCGAGAAGCTGCGGGCCCTGCTGGCGCCGGGCCACCCCGAGATGGAGCCCGAGGTCGGCCAGATCGGCGCCGTCCTGGGCACCCACACCGGCCCCCGCGCCCTCGGGCTTGTCTACGTCAAGAAATAGCTAGAGGCAGCACCGCCGGCACCGTCCTGGTGCTGGTCTCAGCGCTCTGCTTCGGGACGCTCGCCATCCTGGCCAAGCTCGGCTACCGGGCCGGCCTCGACGCCCAGCAGATCGTCACCTTCCGCTTCCTGGTCGGCGCGGCCGGGATGCTGGTGGCGGCCGCGGTGGCGCGCCAGAACCCGTTCCGGCTGCCGCGGCGGACCTTCCTTGGCATCGTGCTGATGGGAGCCGTGGGCTACGTCACGCAGTCCTGGACCTTCATCCTCGCCCTCCAGGCCCTGCCTGCGTCCCTGGTGGAGCTGCTCGCCTACACCTACCCCGCGATCGTGGTGCTCGCCGGCCGGCTGCTCTTCGGGCGCCGGCTCCCTGCCGTGCAGCTGGTCGCGCTCGCCGGCAGCTTCGCCGGCGTCGTCCTGCTGGTCGGGGCGGTGCGCCTCGCGGGCGGTCCCGCGCTCTTCTTCGCGCTCTTCAACCCGGTCGTCTACGCGGCCTACCTGCTCACTGGTGAGCGCGTCATGAAGGACGTGCCGCCGGTCGGCGCCGCGGCGCTGACGATCACCTCGACGGCGGTGACGCTGCTGCTGGTGACGGGCGCCGGCGGCCGGCTGCGGCTGCCGGTCGGGGCAGCCCAATGGTCGGTGCTGCTGGCGCTGGGTGTCATCAGCACCATGGTGGCCATCACGGCGCTGCTGGCTGCGCTGCCGAGGATCGGTGCGGCCCGAGCCTCGCTGCTGAGCACCGTGGAGCCGGTCTGGACGGTGGCCCTGGCGGTGGCCCTGCTGGGCGACCGCCTCAGCCTCCCCCAGGTCGTGGGCGCGCTGCTCGTGCTCGCCTCCGTCGTCTTCCTGCAGTGGTCGGGAAGCCGCGCCGCGCGCGAGCCTCAGGCGCTGGCCGGCCGCTCGTAGTCGCCCGTCGCGGGGATGGCGAGCAGGGGGATGACGCCGCTCAGCGCCGTCAGGGCGGCCGCGACCAGGAAGGTCCCGGCGATCGACCAGCCCACCAGCGGGCCGGCCAGGGCGGAGCCGATGGGAATGCCCGAGAAGTTGAGCGACATCGAGACCGCGAAGGCACGGCCCAGCCAGGCGGGGTCGGTGCGGCGCTGGCGAAGCGTGAAGAGCGCGATGTCGACGGGAGCGACCAGGACTCCCATCACGAAGAGCGCGGCCACGACCCAGAAGAGGTTGGGCGCGAAGACGACCAGGAGCATGGCGGCGGCGAAGCCGAACTGGGGCCAACCCAGCATCTGCCGCTCGCGGCCCTCGGTCCGCATCCGGCCGACGAGCGTCACGGAGACGAACCCGGCCACGCCCATGACCGCGAAGAGGAGCCCGACGGTGGCCGGCCCCTGCTGGAAGTGGCTGAGCACCAGGACCGGCAGCGCCACGAAGACCATCCCGTTGCCCAGGTTGGCGATGGAGATCGCGAGGGCGAGGCCGCGCAGGGTCGGGTTGCGGACCACGTAGACCAGGCCCAGCCAGGCGTCCCGGAGCAGGCTGCCGGTGCTGTCGGTGTTGGTCTCGGGATCGCGCAGCGGCAGCAGCACCAGCGCCGCCAGGCCGGACATCACGCCAGTCGTGATGATCGCCAGCTCGCCTCCGCCGAGGGCGACGATCGCGCCCGCCAGGGCCGGGCCGAAGATGCTCGCGACCACGTAGCCGTTGCTGTCGACGGCGTTGGCGCGCTCCCAGAGGTGGCGCGGCACCAGGATCGGGAAGAGGGTCCGGACCCCGGTCGTGCTGAGCGGCGCGGTCAGCGCCTGGAGACCCGCGATCAGGAGCAGGAGCGGCGCCGGCAACCGGTCCAGGAGGCCGAGGACGCCGATCAGGACCAGGGCGACCGCCGCGATCAGGTAGTCGAAGATGATCAGCCGTTTGCGGCCGTGCCGGTCGAGAAGCGCCCCGGCGATCGGGGACACCAGCGTCCCCGGGAAGATGCTCAGGAAGATGACCCAGCCGGCCAGCACCGGCGAGTGGTAGCGACCGAGGACGAAGAGCACCAGCGCGATGGCGCCCATCTGGCCGGCGGTGCGCGTCAGCAGCGAGCTGACCACGACCCGGGGAAAGCCGGGAACCCCCAACAGGGCACGATAGGAGCGCTCCTGGGCCACCGGCGCGCTCACCCCAGGTGCTGCAGCAGGAATGCCCAGATGTCGGCCTCCTCGGGCACCAGCTTGGTCAGCGGCTTGCCCTGGCCGTGGCCGGCGCGCTCCTCGACGCGAAGCAGCGTGAGGCTTTCGGGATGCGCTGCCTGCATCCGCGCGGCGAACTTGAAGGCGTGGCTGGGGTCCACGCGTGCGTCATCCTCGCCGGTCAGCAGCAGCAGCGGCGGGTAGCGGGCTTCGGCCCTGACCTGGTGGTAGGGCGAGTAGGCGTGCAGCCAGCGGAAGGCCTCCGGGTCGGACGCGCTGCCGTACTCCCGGTTCCAGAGCTCGGCGATCCGGAAGCGCTCGTAGCGGACCATGTCCAGCAGCGGGACCTGGCACACGACCGCGCCGAAGAGCTCGGGCCGCTGGGTCAGGGCGGCGCCCACCAGCAGGCCGCCGTTGCTGCGCCCGAGGATGCCGAGCGAGGAGGGCCGGCAGTGCCGATGCTCGAGCAGCGCCTCGGCCGCGGCCTGGAAGTCGTCGAAGACGTTCTGCTTGGACTCCAGCATCCCCGCCCGGTGCCAGGCCTCCCCGTATTCGCTGCCGCCGCGCAGGACGGCCACCGCGTAGAGACCGCCGGCCTCCAGGAAAGGCACGACCGCCGGCGACCAGAGCGGGGTCTTGGGAAGGTTGAAGCCGCCGTAGCCGGTGAGCAGGGTCGGGCCCTCGCCCTCCAGGCGGCCGACCAGGAAGAGCACCGAGGAGGTGCCGTCCCGGGAGCTGAACCGGACCTGGCGGACCGGGTAGGCCGCGGGGTCGAAGCCAGCCGGCGGCTCCAGCCCGCCGCGGGCGGCGAACTTGCCGGTCGCCGGGTCGACCTCGAGCACGAAGGCCGGCCGGGTGAAGGTCTCCACGGTCAGGAAGACCTCGGTCGCGCTGGGGTGGGCCCCGAGCCCGGTGACAGTTCCCAGCGGCGGCAGGTCGACGATCCCCTCGAAGGTCCCGTCCAGCCGGTGCACTGACACCCAGGAGCAGGCCTCGACCAGGTGGTGGACGAGGAGCCGGTCCGAGCTGGCCTCGACGCCCAGCAGGACGTGCTCGGTCTCCGGTACCAGGTCCAGCCAGCTCGCCCGCTGGGGGCGCTCGGGGTCGATGACGACGCAGCGCCAGTTGGGCGCGCCGGCGTTGCTCAACGCCAGCAGCCGGTCGCCGCTGAACCAGGCGTGGACGGACTCGTCCTGGCCGCGGAACACCTCCCGTGGCTCGCCGCCGACCCGGGCCAGCCAGAGCGAGCTCTCGCCCCAGCCCCGGTTGCAGGTGATCGCCGTCCAACGGCCGTCGGGGCTGACCGAGATCGGTCCCGGGCTCTCGGTCTTGTCCGCCGGCTGGAAGACGAGCTCGTCCTCGGCCGCCGGGCGCCCCAACCGGTGGCGGCGGACGTGCTGGCCGTAGAACTCCCCCGGCGGGTAGACGGTGTAGAGGAAGGACTCCCCGCCCGGCTCGAAGGCGACAGTGCCCCACTGGCAGTTGGGGATCCGGTCCGCCAGCAGGTCGCCGGTCGCGGCCCGGAGCAGGTGGATCGTGGAACGCTCCTCGCCGCCGGTTGAGATCCCCGCGGCGACCAGCTCCCCGTCCTCGGAGGGGACGTACCAGTCGAGGGCGCCGGTGGAGTCGCCGGTCAGCTCCACAGGGTCGACCAGCAGGCGCTCCTGGCCGTCCTCCACCAGGTAGAGGGCGGCCTGCTCCATCGACCCCGTGCGGCGGCTGAAGAAGCGGCGCCCGCCGCGAGGCCAGGAGGGGCCGAGCGCCCCGCCCGAGAGGACCTCCCGCAGCCGCTCCTCCAGCTCCGCCCGGCGCGGGTAGGCGTCGAGCACCGCGCGGGTGTGGGCGCGCTGCTCCGCGACCCAGGCTCGAACCTCCTCCGAGCCGGTGTCCTCGAGCCACCGGTAGGGGTCGTGGATCTCGACTCCGTGGACGGTCTCGACCACCTCGCGGACAGGCGTAAAGGGCGGTTTTGGGGTCAAGACTCGAATCCTATACTGCGGTCTCGGTGGCCTCCCTCGACCAGCCTGTGTCCGAGCTTCCGAAGGTCAGGGCTGCGGAGTTGAAGGCCCTGCAGCGGCTTGGCCTCGCCACCGTCCGCGACCTCCTGCTGCACCTGCCCTTCGACTGGGAGGCCTACGGCACCCCCGTCCCCATCCGCGCCGTGCTGCCGGGGGCGCAGGCGACCGTCATCGGCAGCCTGGTCAAGATCGAGGCCAGGCGCTCGATGTACAAGCGGAAGCCGATGACGGAGGCGATCCTCGCCGACGATTCCGGCGGCCGGCTCAAGATCGTCTGGTTCAACCAGCCCTGGCTGGCCAGGAGTCACCACGCGGGCGACCGGGTGGCGGTGGCGGGACTGGTCAAGGCGGCCCGCTACGGGTCGGCGCTGGAGATGCAGAACCCGCACCTGGAGAAGGTCGGCGGGGACGAGGGCCCGCGCCGGGTCGGAGGGCTGATGCCCAAGTACCACCTGAGCTCGGGTGTGACCAGCAAGAAGATCGGGGAGCTGGTCGAACCTCTGCTGGGACTGGCGGGTGGGCTGGAGGAGAGCATCCCCGCCCAGACCAGGCAGCGTCACAGGCTGCCCGCCATCGCCGACGCCATCCGCTGGGGCCACAAGCCGGAGAGCACCGAGCAGTGGCGCCAGGCTCGCAACCGCCTCGCCTTCGCCGAGCTGCTGGAGCTGCAGGTCGCCTTCCTCCGCAGCCGGCGCGAGCTGGAGAGCGAGCCGGCGGCGCCGGTGCCCTACGTCCAGGAGGTCATCGAGCGTTTCAAGGCCGGGCTCGGGTTCGAGCTCACCCACGCCCAGCGCAGGGCCACCTGGGAGGTCTTCCAGGACCTGGAGCGAGGCATCCCCATGAACCGCCTCCTGAACGGCGACGTGGGCAGCGGCAAGACGGCGGTGGCCGCCGCGGCGGTGGCGATGGTCCACGCGGCCGGCCGCCAGTCGGTGGTCATGGCGCCGACGGAGATCCTCGCCCGCCAGCACCTGCTGAAGTTCCGCTCCTACCTGGAGGGCTCCTTCCCGGACCTGCGGGTGGAGCTGCTGATCAGCGGCCTGCCCGCCGCCGAGCGCCGGCGCGTGACGACCGCGGTCGCCTCCGGCCACACCGCGCTGCTGGTGGGCACGCACGCGCTGATCGAGGAGAGGGTGGAGATCCTCAACCTCGGGCTGGCCGTGGTCGACGAGCAGCACCGTTTCGGCACCCGCCAGCGGGAGCTGCTCCGCGGCAAGGGCCGCGGCCGGCCGCACTTCCTGGCCATGACCGCGACGCCCATCCCCCGCACGCTGGCGCTGGCGCGCTACGGCGACATGACGGTCTCGGTGCTGGACGAGCTGCCTCCCGGCCGCACCCCGGTGGAGACGGAGGTGGTGCCGCCCGCGGAGCGGGAGCAGGCCTACGGGCTGGTCCGGCGCGAGGTGGCGGCCGGCCGCCAGGTGTTCGTCATCTGCCCGCTGATCGAGGAGTCCGAGAAGCTGGAGGCGAAGGCCGCCACTGTGGAGTTCGAACGCCTCAAGGCGGACGTCTTCCCGGACCTCCGGCTGGCGCTGGTGCATGGCAAGCTCAAGGACAAGGACGCCGTCATGCGCGCTTTCGCGGCGGGTGAGAGCGACGTCCTGGTGGCGACCCCGGTCGTCGAGGTCGGCGTCGACGTGCCCAACGCGACGGTGATGATGATCGAGGGCGCCGAGCGCTTCGGCCTCGCCCAGCTGCACCAGTTCCGGGGCCGCGTGGGCCGCGGCGCGCACGGCTCCTTCTGCCTGCTCCTTTCGGACGATCCCACCGAGGTGGCGCTGGAGCGCCTGCAGCTGGTGGCCCGGGAGCGGAGCGGCTTCCGGCTGGCCGAGGAGGACCTCCTGCTGCGGGGGGCGGGGGAGCTGATGGGACCGCGCCAGCACGGGCTGACCGACCAGGCGATGCGGGAGCTGCTGAACCCGCTGCTGCTCAACGAGGCCCGGGAGGAGGCCGAGCGGCTTCTGGCCGAGGATCCAGAGCTGGAGCGGGAGCCGGCCCTGTTGAGGGCTGTGACGCGCCGCCTGGAGCAGATGTCGATGAGCTGAAAGGTGATATCCGACTTGCCTCAAGGTCGGATCGCCGCCATATCATTGAAAGCGCTTTGACACGTCAACTTCGCGCCCTGCTGCTCGCCGCCGGGGTGGCGGCCTCCCTGCTCCCATCACCCGCCGGGGCGGCGGCTCGCGTCCAGGTCCTCACGGGCAGCACGCCGGACACCCGGGTCATGCCCAGCAACCTCTTCACGGTGGCCGACCCGACCCAGCTGACCGGGCTCCGGATCAACCTCCCGGTGCCCGCCTGCGACGCGGCCCAGCAATCGATCTGCGACGACCTCACGCTCCTCAACCTGCAGGACGGGTTCGACCTCCGGCCCCGCGTCACGGTTCCCTTCAGCGGTCCCATCGACGTGGCCTCGGTCAACGGCGGCGACCTCTACCTCGCCGGGCCGGGCGGCTTCCGGACGCCGGTGACCCAGCTGGTCTGGGACCCGCAGGCGAACGTCCTCGCCGGCCTGCCCGGCGACTTCCTGGCCGAGGCCACGACCTACACGGTGGTGGTCACCTCCGGGATCCACGACACCCAGGGCCGGAGCGTGATCGCGTGCGCGAGCGCCTCCGCCTGCACCAGCACCTTCGAGACCGAGACCGCCACGCCCGAGCTGGCAAAACTGCGCGACGCGCTGGACAGCGGCGCCGCCTACGCCGGCGCCGGAATCGCCGGGGCCGAGCTCGGCGCGAGCTTCGTCCAGAACGGCGTCCGCGACGTCTTCCCGGCCGCGACCGTCAGCGAGATCGAGCGCGGCGACCAGGTCTACGCCGACCCTTCCCGGCCGCTCACCTTCACTCCGGTGCCCAACAGCGCCGTCGGCGGCGTCGCCTACTACGCCTTCGGCAGCTTCGTGGTGCCCCGCTACCAGACCTACGCCGACGCGGTCATCCCGCACGTGGCCACCACCCAGACGCCGCAGCCGATCGGAAAGCAGCGGGTGGGCTTCACCTTGATCGTGCCCGCGGGGACGCCGCCGGCCGGCGGCTGGCCGGTCGCGATCTTCGGGCCCGGCTTCACGCGCAGCAAGTACGACCTCTTCCTGGCCGCCGACCTCAACGCGGCTCACGGCATCGCGACCATGTCGACCGACCCCGCCGGCCACTCCTACGGACCTAACAGCGTGGCCGTCGTCCACCAGGGCGCGCTCTCGACGACCTTCAGCGGCTTCGGCCAGGGCGCCGACCTCGACGGTGACGGCGGCATCGACGCCAGCGAGGGAGTCGGCCCCACCGACCACAAGACCTTTGACGCGAACGGCAACCTGGTCTCTGACGCGCCCTCCCGCTACGCCACCGCAGGCCTCCGCGACGGGCTGATCCAGACCACCGTCGACGTGATGTCGATGGTCCGGGTGGTGGAGCGGGGCGTCGACGTGCTCGGCGACGGCAGCGTCACGCTCGCCCGCCACGTGCTCGGCTACTACGGGCAGAGCTTCGGCGGCATCTACGGCACCATGCTGATGGCGACCGACACGCACCTGACCGTCGGAGTGCTCAACGTCGGCGGCGGGCCGATCATCGAGATCGCGCGCCTGTCAGGCTTCCGGGACCTGCTGGCCGCGACGCTGCGCGTCAGCCGGCCGACGCTCCTGAACGGCGGCCCGGGCCTCAATGGCTTCACCGAGTCGATGCCGCTCCGGCTCGACCCGCCGGTGACCGACCCCTACCCGGGCGCGACCACCATTCAGAGGTACTTCGACCACGGCACCTGGCAGGAGCGGGCCGGCGACCCCGTCGCCTTCGCGCCGCTGCTCCGACTCCGGCCCCCGGCCGGCGCGCCGGTGAAGCACGTGATCTGGCAGTCGGCCTTCGGCGACCACACGGTGCCCAACCCGACGGCGGGCGAGATGTACCGCGCCGGGCGGCTGTTCGGCCTGGTCAGCTACTACCGCAACGACAAGACGGCGACGTTCATGTCCGACCCCCACGGGTTCCTCCTCGATCCCCGCCTGGCCGGCCGCGACCAGGGCCAGCTGCAGGTCCTGACCTTCCTCGCCTCCGGCGGCGCCACCGTCATCGACCCGGACGGCCCGGGCCCGGTCTGGGAGGTGCCGGTGGCCAACCAGCGGAACCTGGACTGCACCCATTACCCGGAGCCGCAGACCGGGATCGCCTACACCTTCTCCTCCGGTGAGTGCTGAGCGCCGCCTACGATCAGGGCCATGTCGGAACTTGGCCAGAGGAGACTCAGCGAGTACAGCCACGGCGCGGGTTGAGCCTGCAAGCTCAGCCCGGTGGAACTGGGGCAGGTACTTGAGGCGCTCCCACCGCTGACGGACCCCAACGTGCTGGTCGGCGCCGGCACCGGGGATGACGCGGCGGTTTACCGGATCGCACCCGACCGGGCGCTGGTCGCCACGGTCGACTTCTTCACGCCCATCGTCGACGACCCCGCCGCCTTCGGCGCGATCGCGGCCGCCAACTCCCTGAGCGACGTCTACGCGATGGGGGCCACCCCGCTCTTCGCGCTCAGCATCCTGGCCTTCCCACGCCAGCGCCTCGACACCGGCCTGCTCGGTGAGATGGTGGCCGGCGGCGCCGCCAAGCTGGCCGAGGCCGGCGTCCCGGTGGTGGGCGGCCACTCCATCGACGATCCCGAGCCCAAGTTCGGCTACGCGGTCACCGGGGAGGTCCACCCCGACCGCATCGTCACCAACCGGGGCGCGGAGCCGGGCGACCTCCTCTACCTGACCAAGCCGCTGGGGAGCGGCGTGGTCGCCACCGCGATCAAGCGCGGCCTCTGCCCACCGTCCCTGGCCGCCGCCGCGATCGCGGTGATGAGCGCGCTGAACCGCGAGGCGTCGGTTGCGATGCTGAAGGCCGGCGTGCACGCCGCGACCGACGTCACCGGCTTCGGGCTCCTCGGCCACCTGCGCAAGCTGGGCGTCGGCGCCGAGATCGACGCGCGCGCGGTGCCCTTCCTGGAGGGCGTCCGCGAGCTGGCGGCCCAGGACGTCTTCCCCGACGGGACCCGCCGCAACCACGCCTCCCTGGCGGCGGTGGTCGACTGGGGAGGGCTGCCGCCGACCGAGCAGCTGCTGCTGGCCGACGCCCAGACCAGCGGCGGCCTGCTGGCAGCCATCCCGCCGGCCGCTGCGGGCGTCTTCGAGTCGGCCTTCCCGGCCGCGGCCAGGATCGGGGTGGTGACGGGCGATGGACCCCTTCGCATCCGCCCTTGAGCAGGCCGCGGCCCTGCGCCGCGGCGACTACAGCTCCGAGGAGCTGACGCGCGCGTACTTGGAGCGGATCGAACGCCTCAACCCCGAGCTCAACCACTACGTGCTGGTCACCGCCGACCTGGCACTGCAGATGGCCCGCGACGGCCACCGCGGAGAGCTGGGCGGCGTCCCGGTCTCGATCAAGGACCTGGTCAGCCTGGCCGGCTACCCGACCACCTTCGGCTCCCGGGCGCTGGCCGGCCTCGAGCTTCCCTACGACTCCTACGTCGTCTCCCGGCTGAAGGACGCCGGCTGCCCGGTCCTGGGCAAGACCAACACCTCCGAGTTCGGGACCCGGCCCGTGACCGAGCACGGCCTCTTCGGCCCGGCCCGCAACCCCTGGAACCGGGAGCACACGACCGGCGGCTCCAGCGGGGGCGCGGCGGGAGCGGTCGCGGCCGGGCTCTGCGCCTTCGCCCAGGGCTCGGACGGCGGCGGCTCGGTCCGCATCCCGGCCTCCTGCTGCGGGGTGGTGGGACTGAAGCCGACCCGCGGCGTCATTTCGACCGGCCCGGTCTTCGGCGAGGGCTGGGCGGGGCTCGCGACCGACGGGGTCCTGGCCAGGACCGTGGCCGACGTGGCCGCCGGCCTGGACGCGGTGGCCGGGCACCTGCCCGGCGATCCCTTCTGGGCGGAGCCGGACCCGCAGAGCCGGGCCTTCCCGCTCCGGGTCGGCTTCGTCACCAGCGCGGCTGCCGCGGTCGACGCGGAGGTGGCCGCGGCGGTGTCGAACGTCGCCAGGGCGATCTCGGACCTGGGCCACCACGTCGACGAGGGTGGGCCGGAGACGGCTCCCTTCCGCGAGCCGATGCTGGTCATCGTCAGCGCGGGAATGGCCAGCCTGCCGCTGCCGCCCGACGCGGACCTCGACCCGCTCAACCGGCTCTCGATCGCGACCGGCAACCAGCTGACCGCCGCCGACTACCTGCGCGCGCTGGGGGCCATCCGCGAGCAGAGCCGGCGGGTGGTCGCCTTCTGGGACGACCACGATCTGCTGGTCACGCCGACCCTGACCAGGCCCGCGCCGCGGCTTGGCACCCTCGGGGCCAAGCTGGAGACCGCCCACGAGGAGTACCTCGACTGGCTCTCCTTCACCTATCCCTACAACTGCACCGGTCAGCCGGCGCTCAGCCTGCCCCTGGCGATGTCCTCCCAGGGCCTGCCCATCGGCGTCCAGCTGGTCGGCCCGCCCCGGGGCGAGAAGACGATCCTCGGGCTGGCCGTGCAGCTGGAGCAGGCGCTGCCCTGGAAGGACCGCCGCGCGGCGGAGATATGACGCAGCTCCTGCGGGTCCACGGCGGCGAGCTGGGCGGGCGCCGCCTTTCGACGCCCAAGGGCATCCGGCCCAGCCAGGGGGTCGTCAAGGAGGCGATCTTCAACGTCCTCGCCGCGGAGGTCGAGGGGGCCCGCGTCCTCGACCTCTTCGCCGGCTCCGGGGCCCTGGGCATCGAGGCGCTCAGCCGCGGCGCGGCGCAGGCGACCTTCGTGGAGAGCGAGCCGCGGGTCGTCGCGGTGCTGAAGAGGAACCTGGCGGGCCTGGGCCTGGACGGCCGGGCGCGGGTGGTGATCGCCGACGCCGCCCGCTGGAGCGAGCTGCACCCGACCGAGGTGGGGAAGGCCGATCTGGTCCTGCTCGACCCGCCCTACGGCGACGCCGGGCTGCTGGCCGAGGTCCTGGCCGCGCTCGACCGGTCCGCCGCCGGCACCGTGGTCCTGGAGTGGTCGGGCAAGGGGCCGCTGCCGGACCTGGAGCGGCTGGAGGTGCACCGGGACCGGGGGTATGGCGCGACCCGCCTTACAATCCTGTCGCCGAGATGAGGTGGCAGCCGTCAACGTAGCGCTCTACCCGGCCACCTTCGACCCCTTCACCAACGGCCACCTCGACGTCCTGGAGAGGGCGCTGCTGATCTTCGACAGGGTCGTGGTCGCCGTCCTCAAGAACCCGGCCAAGAACCCGCTCTTCTCGGAGACGGAGCGGATCGAGATGATCCGGGAGACGCTGGTGGGCCGGGAGAACGTCGAGGTCAGCTCCTTCCACGGCCTGACCGTCGACTACGCGCGGGAGGTCGGCGCCAGGACGCTGGTGCGCGGGCTGCGCTCCTACTCCGACTTCGACACCGAGCTCCAGCAGGCGCTGATGAACCGCAAGCTGGCGCCCGACGTGCAGACGATTTTCCTGATGTCCAGCTTTGCTCACATCTTCGTGAGCTCCAGTACCATCAAGGACATCGCGAGCTACGGGAAGGACGTCACCGACTTCGTCCCTCCCGCCGTCGCCCAGCGCCTGAAGGAGAAGTTCAAATAAAGGTCGACGAGCTCCTCGATCGCCTCGAGACGCTGATCCACGACGCCCGGCGGATCCCCTTCACCGCCAACGTCACGATCAACGAGGACGACGTGATGGACATCCTCGACCAGCTCCGCTTCAACCTTCCCGAGGAGATCAAGCAGGCCAACTGGACCGTCTCCGAGCAGCAGCGGCTGATCGCCGAGGCCCACGGCGAGGCGGGCCGGATCGTCTCCCGCGCCAACGAGAAGGCGGAGGCGATCGTCTCCGAGCAGGAGGTGCTGCGGCGGGCCGAGCGGCAGGCGCAGCAGGTCGTCCGCGACGCCCAGAACCGCGCCGACCAGATCGTTCGCGAGGCCGAGTCCTACGCCTACGAGCAGCTCCAGAACCTGGAGGCGCAGCTCAACCGCACCCTGGCCACGGTCAGGCGCGGGGTGGAGGCGCTGCAGCCCTCGGGCGGCGTCGCGCTGCCGGCCCGGACGCCGGTGGCGGCCGGCGCCGCCGACGAGGAGGCCGACGAGGCCTAGGCTCCGGCAGGCCGACTTGTTAGACTTCCCCTTCGGCCATGGGACTTCCGAAGGTAAAGCTCTCCAAGGGACGCAAGGGACGGCGGCGCTCGCACCTCGCGCTGCACCTGCCCAACCTGCAGCCCTGCCCGCAGTGCAAGAAGCCGAAGCTCCAGCACGCGGTCTGCCCGAGCTGCGGCCACTACGCCGGCCGCGAAGTCATCAAGACCAAGTAGCTGACGTCTGACCGGTGAGCTCGCGCAAGCTCGCCTTCCTCTTTCCCGGCCAGGGCTCCCAGGCGCCCGGCATGGGCGCCCCGCTCCTCGATGATGCCCAGGTCGC
>VBHN01000054.1 GCA_005881155.1 Chloroflexota bacterium
CAGCTGGTGAGGAAAGCGATATCCAGCTCCCAGGCCCAGCGGACCATTTTCCGGGCGCTGATCACCGCGGCGAAATAGACGCAGCTGAACCCGTAGCTGGCCACGTAACACCAGAGGAAGAAGTCGACGCCGCGGTGCGTCAAGACGCCGAACACCGTCCCGCCGAGCAGGATCAACGACTCGGCGATGATCGCGACCGCCTCGTAGGTCAGGACGCCGGTGGCGTAGAAGGTGCTACGGAGCACGTTCGCGTAGGCGCTCAGGACCATCACGAAGCAGGCCGGGACGAGCAGCGCCCGCAGGCCGCTGAGCTGGAGGACCACGACCAGCACGGCCAGGCTGGGAAGTGCGAAGACGGCGCGGGTGCTGAGAACGTTCCGCAAGTAGCGGCCGATCTCCTCCGGATGGCGGGCGGCCTCCCGGGTGTAAAGGGTGTTGAAGCCCAGGTCGATCAGGATCGAGACCAGGGCGGTGTAGGTGATGGTCGCCTGGTACTGGCCGTTGCCGGCCGGGCCGAGCCAGTTTGCAGCGGCGAAGAAGGTGACCAGGGCGATCGCCCGCGAGAGCACCCGGGCGACCAGCAGCATGGCGGCGTTCCCGACGGCGCGCGAGCCGATCGACTGCCGGGGGTTGAGGGGGACTCCGGTCGCTTCGTCAGCCACCGGCAGGCCTGGCGAAGACTTCCTCCGGCGTCACCAGCCGCTCCGTCCGGGTGCCGGGGAAGTGGACCCTGACCCCTGGCTTGCCCGGCGCTCCCAGCTCCCAGCCGGCGCCGAAGAAGCGCGCCGCTTCGGCCAGGTCTTTGGCCTGCGCCACCTGGCGGCCGTCGGTGAAGGCGATCGTCTGAGAGCGAGCCCCGGGGAAGCCCAGGCGGACTTCGCCGCCGGTCTTGAGGTTGAACACGTAGTCATCGAACGAGCCGGAGTCAGCTCCGGCTACGAGGTCGGCGACGGTCCGGAGGTCGCCCGACCGCATCGCCGTCTTCAAGTCCCGGCGGCTGTTCATCGCCGCCAGGCGCTCCCGGCGGCGAAGCTCGGTCAGGAGCACGTCGCGCTCCGCCCGGAGCCGGTCGAGGTCCAGCTGGACCGGCCGCATCCTTTCCTTCAACGACTCGACCCGGCGTTCGATCTCCTCGGCCGGGAGCGCGGCGAAATCTTCAGGCACCGCCGCCTATTGTCGTTTTCATGCCACCCGGCGACTGCCGGGAAACGCCGGTATCCCGCGATCGGAAAAGGCGTCAGTGCCGGCAAAGGCCGGTATCCCTACGCCTGCGCCGCGCGGCGGACCTGCGCTGGGCCGTGTCGCCGGAGCTGGTGCGCTGCTTACGCTAGATCGCGGGCGCCAGCAGCTCGAAGAGGCGCTCGAGCGGCGGTTCCTCGCCCGCGGCCAAATAGGACATTGCGGCGAAGCCCAAGATCATCGCCTTCAGCGCCTGGAAGGACTCCACCGGGCTCTCGTCCCGCAGCACCGCCTGGAGGGCGATCCCGTCGATCGACCCCGTGATCGCCGAGGCGAGGGCGCGGGCCGGCAGTGGCGGCGGGACCGGCATCGCCGCGGCGATGCTTTCGACCTCGGCGACGACGTCCTCGAGGAACCGATCCGAGAGCTGGCGCATGCGAGCCCGCACAGCGGGGTTGGTGAAGCCGGCGGTCTGGAGGTCGGCCAGCAACTGGAAGAACTCGGGGCGCTCGGCGCACTTGGCGGCCGCGGTGTCGAGGCCGACAGCAATGCGCCGCAGGGGATCGTCGATCGCGGCGACCGCCGCCTTCCACTCCTGGTGGACCTCGTTATCGATGGCGAGCACGACCTCGGTCAAGAGCTCGTCCTTCGACTCGAAGTAGTAGTGGAGGAGCGCCTGGGCCACTCCGGCCTCCTCGGCGATGTCCTTCATCGAGGTGCTGGTGTACCCGTTGCGGGCGACGACCTTTTCGGCCGCCGCCAGGATCTGCGCCCGCCGGTCGGCTCGCGGACGGGCGCGGGCCCGCGCCTTCACCGCCAGGCGATCCGGAGCGGACAGGCGGCCATGATCCGGTCGTAGAGAGCCCGGGGCTGGACTGCGTCGGGATCTGCAGGAAGCAGGCTGGAGAAGGGCCGGTAGAGGGTCCGGAACCGGCGCTCCCCGAGCTGGCCGCGGGCCGCGATGGCGGCACAGGCCGCCCCCGCCAGGGCCTGGACGCGCAGGCTGGCGCCGGCGGCCTTGGCCTCGGCCATGGCGGGACGGGCCTCGCCGTCCAGGCGCAGGGCGACGACCAGGTTCCAGGCCGCGTCCCACTCCTCGAGGCGTTCCACCGTCTCCGCGGCGGCGGTTTCCAGCTGGCTCCACTCCTCGGCGCCGAACGCGCCCAGGCCGGCCAGGAAGCGGTAGGTCGTCATCGGCTCGAGCTCTGTTGTCATCGCGTCTTTTCACCTCGTTGACTGGACGATCAATCAATTTGATTGACTAGCCAATCAAACCACCTTGATAGCGTCGTTGTCAAGTCTCGTGCTGGGCCCGGCGCGACCTGAAGCCCGCGTAGAGACCGAGGTCGTAGGCGATCTTGAGGGCCCCGCCGGCGAAGAAGGGGATCCCGAACAGGGCTGCCTGGATGGACAGGCCGCTCAGGTAGGGTCCGACCGCGAGGCCGAGGCCGCGGACGGCGCTGGTCGTCGCCACCGCGCTCGCCCGGTGCGCGGGCGGGACGATCGAGACCACGTAGGCCTGCCGGGCGGGCACGTCCATCTGGGAGGTGGAGAAGCGCAGGAAGAGCAGCACCAACGCCCAGGTGAGGTTGGGACTGAGGGGAACCGCCAGCAGGAACAGGTTGCTGGGCAGGTGGGTGAAGACCATGGTGTTGACCAGGCCGATGCGGTTCCCGAGCCGCCCGGAGAGCTCATAGGCGGCCGCCTGCACCAGCCCGATGCCAGCAAAGGCGGGGCCGAGCACCTGGGCGCCGGCGCCGAAGCGCGCGTGCAGCCAGTAGGCGATGACGGCGTTGGCGATGAACCCGCCCCCGAGCGCGTCCACCCCGAAGAGGGCGGCCAGGCCGGCGAGCGGGCGAAGCTCGAATCGGGTCGGTGGCGCGGGCACCGCTTCGACCCGGCCCGACAGCAGCAGGGGAAGCGCGGCGGTCGCCAGTCCGAGGCCGCCATAGAGAAGGTAGAGCAGGGCCGAGCGGCTGAGATCGGTCGCGAAGGTGGCCGCCAGGCCGCCCGCAGCGCCGGCCAGCGCGCCGCTCAGAGAGTAGCGGGCGAAGGCCAGGTTTCGGCCCCTGGCCGGGACCGATTCCGCCAGCATCGGCTGCTCGACCGCCAGGAAGGGACCGACGTCGAGCCCGGCCGCGCCCAGCATGCCGGTCGCGCCCGCCAGGATCAGGACCAGGTGATCGGCCGAGAGGCCGAGGACGAAGCCGGTCGCGCCCATCAGGACGCCGATCCCGGCGAGCACAGCCCTGCGTCCCAGTCGCCGGGACAGCCCCGCCGCGAGAAGACCGGAGAGGGCCGCCGTCAGCAGCGCGACCGTGACGGCCAGGCCGATCTGCGCCGGGGGGAGTCCGCGCCGCTCCAGGTGGAGTCCCAGCAGGACCGCCGAGAAGCCGAAGCCGAAGGCCCGCAGGACCCGTCCGGCCAGCAGCAGACCGTAGTCATTTATCAACGGGCGAGTTGATTAATTCGGTAGAATCGGCTTCATGGACCGGCGCAAGGACGCCATTCTCAGCTTCTTGAAGGCTAGCGGCCAGGCGTCGCTGGCGGACGTCGCCGCACACCTCGAGCTCTCCAAGCAGGGAGCGCTCCGGCACGTCGAGGCGCTGCTGGCGGAGGGGCTGATCGAGCAGGGCAGCGAGGTCCACGTCGGGCCGGGGCGTCCCGAGCACGTCTACCGCCTCACCGAGGCGGCTGCCGGCCACTTCCCACAGGGCCACCGCGAGCTGGCCGGCGAGCTGGTGAAGTTCATGGCCGCCGACCAGTTGGAGCGGTTCTTCGCCGAGCGGGCGGCGCGCCAGGAGGCGCGGCTCGCGGCCGAACTGGCCGGACTTGACTTCGAACAGAAGGTGCGGCGGCTGGCCGAGCTGGCCGCGGTGGGCGGGCACATGACCGAATTCGTGGACAATGGGGATGGGTCCTACGCGATCCGGCACTGCAACTGCCCGATCGCCGACGTCGCCGCCGAGACCGGCCACCCCTGCCATCGCGAACAGTCGATGTACGGGCGCCTGCTGGACGCGGAGGTCGAGCGGACCACCTGGATGGCGAATTCCGACCCCGCGTGTACCTACGTGATCAAGCAGCAAGTGACGGAAAGGAGCTGAAGGAAACAAGGATGGCGGACCTGGAGATCAAGGACCTGCGTGTCAGCGTCGAGGACCGGGAGATCCTGAAGGGCATCTCGCTGGGCATCAGCAAGGGCGAGGTCCATGCGGTGATGGGGCCCAACGGCTCCGGCAAGTCGACGCTCTCGAACACCCTGATGGGCCACCCCGGCTACAAGGTCGAAGGTGGCGAGGTCCTCTTCAAGGGCAAGGACATCCTGCAGCTGACGCCCGACGCGCGCAGCCGGCTGGGCATCTTCCTGGCGCTCCAGTACCCGGTCGTCGTGCCGGGCATCACGATGAACAACTTCCTGCGGACCGCGCTCAACGCGCACCGCGGCTACGACGGCAAGGACAAGTCCAAGGCGGTCTCGCCCAAGGAGTTCCGCTCGCTGGTGGAGCCGCACCTGGAGACGCTGAAGATCGAGAAGTCGTTCCTGAGCCGCTACATCAACGAGGGTTTCTCGGGCGGCGAGAAAAAGCGCGTCGAGATCCTCCAGATGGCGGTCCTGAAGCCCGAGCTGGCGATCCTCGACGAGACCGACTCCGGCCTCGACATCGACTCCATCAAGTACGTCAGCGCGGCCATCAACCAGCTCCGCGGGCCGGACCTGGGCGTGCTGATCATCACCCATTACACCCGGATCCTGGAATTCATCAAGCCCGACTTCGTGCATGTGTTGGTCAACGGCAGCTTCGTCCTCTCGGGCGGGCCCGAGGTGGCCGACCTGCTCGAGGCGAAGGGCTATTCGGAGTGGGTCGACGAGCCCGCTCCCGCCGAGGAGGTGAGCGCGTAGTGGCGGTTGCACCGAAGATCAACGTCGGCGACGACTACAAGGAGAAGTACGGCTTCTTCGACCCCGAGAAGTTCGTCTTCAAGGCCAAGCGCGGCCTCAGCAAGGAGATCGTCGAGGAGATCTCCTGGATGAAGCAGGAGCCGGAGTGGATGACCAAGCTCCGGGTCCGCTCCTACGAGATCTTCAAGCGGAAGAAGATGCCGACCTGGTGCGCCGACCTCTCGGTCATCGACTTCGACAACATCTTCTACTTCCTGAAGTCGACCGAGAAGCAGGGCACGACCTGGGACGAGGTGCCGGAGGACATCAAGCGCACCTTCGACAAGCTCGGCATCCCGGAGGCCGAGAGGAAGTTCCTGGCCGGCGTCAGCGCGCAGTACGAGTCGGAGGTCGTCTACCACTCGCTGCACCAGAAGCTGACCGACCAGGGCGTGGTCTTCACCGACACCGACACGGCCCTGCGCGAGCACCCCGACCTCTTCAAGGAGTACTTCGGGACCATCATCCCGCCGGCCGACAACAAGTTCGCCGCGCTGAACACGGCGGTCTGGTCCGGGGGGTCGTTCATCTACGTGCCCAAGGGCGTGCACGTGGACATCCCGCTCCAGGCCTACTTCCGGATCAACGCCGAGAACATGGGCCAGTTCGAGCGGACCCTGATCATCTGCGACGAGGGCAGCTTCGTGCACTACATCGAGGGCTGCACGGCGCCCATCTACACCACCGACTCGCTGCACAGCGCGGTGGTCGAGATCATCGTCAAGCGCAATGCGCGCTGCCGCTACACGACCATCCAGAACTGGTCGACCAACGTCTACAACCTGGTCACCAAGCGGGCGGTCGTCTACGCCGACGCGACCATGGAGTGGGTCGACGGCAACCTCGGCTCCCAGATCACCATGAAGTACCCATCCGTCTACCTGATGGAGCCGGGCGCCAAGGGCGACGTGCTGAGCGTCGCGTTCGCCGGCAAGGGCCAGCACCAGGACGCCGGCGGCAAGATGATCCACGTCGCGCCTAACACGACCTCGACCATCACCTCCAAGTCGATCAGCAAGGGGGGCGGCCGCACCAGCTACCGCGGCCACGTCAAGGTCTACCCGGGCGCCAACCACTGCAAGTCGTTTGTCAAGTGCGATGCGCTCTTGCTGGACGACGAGTCGCGCTCCGACACCTATCCCTACAACGACGTCGACGCCGAGAACGTGACCCTCGGCCACGAGGCCACGGTCAGCAAGGTCAGCGACGAACAGCTCTTCTACCTGATGTCGCGCGGCATCACGCTCAACGAGGCCGAGACGATGATCGTCAACGGCTTCATCGAGCCCTTCACCAAGGAGCTGCCGCTCGAGTACGCGGTCGAGCTCAACCGGCTGATCCAGCTGGAGATGGAGGGCTCGGTCGGGTAGGCATGGCTTTCACCAAGGAGTCCGTGGAGGAGATCGCCAGCCTCCACGGGGAGCCCGACTGGCTGCGCACTCGCCGGCGCGAGGCGTGGGAGGTCTACGAGCGGATCGGCCTGCCCGACCGCTCCGAGGAGGAATGGCGGCGCGTCGACTTCAAGGGCCTCGACCTGGAGACTTTCGCGGCCTTCGAGCCTGCCAACGGTGCTGCGCCGGGCCTTCCCATCGAAGGCGCCGCCGGCGTGCTCCAGCAGCGCGGGTCACAGCCCGGCCAGGTTGAGCTGGAGGAGGAGCTACGCCGGAAGGGCGTGATCTTCATGCCCCTGAGCCAGGCGGCCAAGGAGCACCCGGAGCTGGTCCGCGATCGCCTCTTCAGCGAGGTCAAGGCAGACCGCGACAAGTTCGCCGCCGCACACGCCGCGCTGTTCAGCGGGGGCACTCTGCTCTACGTGCCGGACAACGTCGAGATCGAGCGGCCCATCCTGGGCCAGTACTGGTCGAGCGGAGGCGGCGCGGCCATCCTCCCCCACACCCTGATCGTGGCCGGTTGCAACGCCCGCTTCAACTACCTGGACGAGTTCCTCTCTCCGTCGCTCGATGAGCCCGCCTTCACCAGCGGCTCGGCCGAGATCTTCGTCGGCGAGGGCGCTGCGGTCGGCTATGTGTCGCTCCAGAAATGGGGCCGGCACGCGTACCAGTTCGCCAACCAGCGCGCCCACATCGCCAAGGACGGGAGCGCCCGGATCTTCAACGTGACGCTGGGCGGCCGCTTCGCCAAGGTCCGCTGTGAGGCGAACCTGCAGGGCCACGGCGCGAGCGCGGAGCTGAAGGGCGTGTACTTCGCCTCCGGCGACCAGTTCTTCGACTTCCACACGCTCCAGGACCACCAGACTGGGGATACCACCAGCGACCTGCTCTTCAAGGGCGCGCTGGAGGACACCGCGCGCGTCGTCTACGCCGGCCTGATCCGGATCGAGAAGGGCGCGGCCCACTCGGACGCCTACCAGGCCAACCGCAACCTGGTCCTCTCCGACCACGCCAAGGCGACCTCGATCCCGATGCTGGAGATCGACAACAACGACGTGCGCTGTACCCACGGCGCCACCGTGGGCCCGGTGGACCCGATGAGCCTGTGGTACCTGGAGAGCCGAGGCATCCCCACCGCGACCGCCACCCGGATGATCGTCCAGGGCTTCTTCGGCGAGGTCGTCGACCGCATCCCCTTCGAACAGGCGCGGCACCTCGTGGAGGAGGAGCTGGAGGCCCGGCTTGGGTAGCAGGTGCAAGGTGGCGCGCACTGACGAGCTGCCGGTGGACTCCCTGAAACACGTCGTCTGCGACGGCGTCGAGGTTTGCCTTGCGCATACCGAAAACGACGAGTGGTTCGCGATCAACGACATCTGCACGCACGAGGAGTTCAACCTCTCCGACGGCGAGCTCTGGGGCTATGACGTGGAGTGCCCCCAGCACGGCTCGAGATTCGACCTGCGGGACGGACATGTGACCGGCCTGCCCGCTGTGGTCGCGGCCCAGACCTTCCCGGTGGCGGTGGAAGATGGCGACGTCTACGTCGAGGTCTGACGTGCGCTACGACGTGGACGCGATCCGCGCCGACTTCCCCATCTTCGAGACCGGGATCGTCTACCTGGACAGCGCCAACACCTCGCAGCGGCCGCGCCAGGTGCTGGAGGCGATGGACGAGTACTACACCAAGTTCAACTCCAACATCCACCGCGGCGCCTACCGCTTCAGCGAGATCGCCACTGAGCATTACGAGTCGACGCGAGCCAAGGCCAAGAGGTTCCTCAACGCGCGCTCCACGCGCGAGATCGTCTACACGCGCGGCACGACCGAGGGCATCAACCTGGTCGCCTATGGCTGGGGCCGCAAGCACCTGACGGCGGGCGACCTGATCGTGCTCACCATCCTCGAACACCACTCCAACATCGTGCCCTGGCAGATCCTCGCCGCCGAGAAGGGAGCGCGCCTCGAGTGGGTGGACATCGACGAGCAGGGCCGTCTCCGCCAGGACCAGTTCGCTGCGCTGCTGGAACAGTCGCCCAAGCTGGTCTCCTTCGGCCAGATCTCCAACGCGATGGGGACGATCAATCCCTACGCGGAGATGACCGCGGCGGCCAAGGCCGCCGGCGCGATGGTCCTCATCGATGGAGCGCAGGGCGCTCCCCATGCCGGGATCGATGTGCAGGCGGTCGGTTGCGACTTCTACGCCTTCAGCGGACACAAGATGCTGGGCCCGACCGGCGCCGGAATTCTGTACGGGCGCCGCGAGGTTCTGGAGGAGATGGACCCCTTCCTGGCCGGCGGCGACATGATCCGGACCGTCCGCAAGGAGGGCACGATCTACGCCGAGGTTCCGACCAAGTTCGAGGCGGGCACGATGCCGATCGCGCAGGTGATCGGTCTGGGCGCGGCTTTCGACTACCTCGAAGGTCTGGGCATGAGCAGCGTCCGAGCCCACGAACTGGAGATGACCGAGTACGCGTTGGAGGCGCTGAGCGAGGTTCCCGACCTCACGGTGTACGGGCCGCCGGCAAGCGAGCGCGGTGGCGTCGTCTCTTTCGACGTCAAGGGCATCCACGCCCATGACCTGGCGACGATCCTCGACCGCCACCAGGTTGCGATCCGCGCCGGGCATCACTGCGCTCAGCCGCTGATGGACCGGCTCGACGTAAGCGCTACCGCGCGCGCCTCGTTCTACGTCTACACGAAACGGGAAGAGATAGACGTGATGATCGAAGGCATCCGCGATGCACAGAGGATCTTTGCTTGATGGCAGTGCAGGGGGGTAGGCCGAGCGGAGGCTCCGCCGAGCACGGCCGAACAGGGGGGACTCCCCCTTCAGAGCAGGACGAGCAGTTCTACCGCGAGTACATCCTCGACCACTACAAGAACCCGAGGAACTTCGGGCGTCTGGAGGCGCCGACGCTGTCCCACGAGGAAGACAACCCGCTCTGTGGGGACGTAGTCGGCATCGACCTCAAGGTCTCCGACGGGCAGATCGAGGACGTGCGCTTCCACGGGCGCGGCTGCGCCATCTCGCAGGCGTCGGCGTCGCTGCTGACCGAGCGGATCAAGGGCCAGAGCCTTGACGACGCGCGGAAGATCAGCAAGGAAGACGTGTTCGAGGACCTCGGTATCGCCATCTCACCGGCGAGGGTCAAATGTGCGCTGCTCTCCCTGAAGGTGCTCAAGGTCGGCGCCTGGGGACTCGGCGACTGGTCAGGAGAAGAAGAGGAATGAGCGAGGACGACGGTTTCAGGCAGGCGCCGCCCGAAGAGGTGAAGCGGCTGCTCGACGAAGGTTACGAGTTGATCGACGTGCGCGAGGACTGGGAGTGGCAGCGCGGCCACATCCCGGGCGCCAAGCACCTGGTGCTGAGCGCGCTGCTCGCCAACCCGCGCGGGCACCCGCTGCCCGGCAAGGTCGTCTTCCAGTGCGCCGTCGGCGAGCGTTCGGCGCTCGCCTCCGAGATGGCCGTCGCGCTGGGAGTGCCCGAGGTCGTCAACCTGCAGGGTGGGATCAAGGCCTGGAAAGAGGCCGGCCTGCCCGTGGAGAAACCCGAATGAGCTCGATCGTCGAAGTCACGGAGGGCACCGTGCTGGAGAAGCTGCACGAGTGCTTCGACCCGGAGATCCCGGTCAACATCGTCGACCTGGGACTGGTCTACGAGATCAACGTCGACAAGGAGAAGGAGCGCGTCGACGTCAAGATGACCCTCACCGCCCTCGGCTGCCCGATGGCCGGCGAGGTGATGACCGACGTGCGCGAGCACCTGCTCGAGATCCCGGGCGTCAAGGACGCTGGGGTGGAGATCGTCTACGACCCGCCATGGACCCCGGACCGAATGTCCGAGGACGCCCGCTGGGAACTGGGGATGGCCTAGGCAGCACGGCCAGTGCCGGCAGCGACGCCTTTCGACCGCTGCCGATAGGCGCGATTCCCGGCAATCGCCGGCCTTTTCAGGTGCCGTGCCCGGTCCCGCGGGGCCAGGCGTCGTAGAGGGACTTGATCCGGGACGTGTTCTCGGTCGAGGTCGCGATCTCATAGAGGTAGGTCGTGCCGCTCGGCTGCGTCGATCTGAGGCCGCAGGGATTGCCGCCGCAGAGCGACTCCCCCTGGTACCAGACATAGCGGTCGTTGACGAACTGCGCGCCGGAGCGGAGCTGCTGGTTGATCAGGCCGAACGAATTGCCCTGGACGCTGTAGAGGCCCACGTGGGGCAGGCCCTGCCCGTCATAGACGGTGTAGGCGACCCAGCGCCCGTCCGGCGACGCGAAGGGCCGGACCCACTGCAGCGACGACTGCATCGGGGAGACGCCGGTGGACGGGTCCCAGCGAGTCACGGCGCCGGAGTGGTTCTCGCGGTAGAAGAACCGGCTCGGCACCGAAGCCCAGACGCCCATCGTGCCGGAGGCTGCCGAGTGGACGAGGCCACCGTCGGAGGCGCGCCTCACCTGCACAGGGGCTGTTTCACCGCTTCCGGTCGTGAAGGTTTCCACCATCGCCAGGTAGAGCCCGTCGGGGGAGAAAGAGACGCTGAATGAGTCGTCCGGGCTGCCGCCACGGCCCGGAACTGGGGGCATGGTGGTGAGTACGCGGTCGGCCGCGCCGGCCGTGAGCAGGTGCCAGGCCCAGCCGTCCCCCGCCGGCGCCACATAGGTGGCGCTCTGGCCGTCCGGGCTCCAGTCGAAGAGCCCGGAGCCGAAAGTGCTGCCAGACCAGGTGGCGACCTTCCTCTGGCTGGCGGCACCAAGGTCCACCCGCAGCACGTCGCCCGGATCCCCGAGGTTCGCGCCGCCCTCAGAGAAGCTGATCACCGAGGCCGTCACGAACCTGGGTGAGGGAGTGCCGGCGAAGGTGCAGAGCGTCCGCGGGTTGGCCAGGTCGGTGATGTCGCGAAGCACGACCGCCGCGCTGCCGGCGATGGCGCCCAGGATCAGGTTGTCCCCGGCCGGGATCGGGCCCGTGCAGCTTGCCGCCGTGCTCGGGGCGTCGGCCGGCGTGGGGGTCGGCGCGCTGCTCGGGGCGGCCGTCGGAGAGGCGCCTGCCGAAGGCTTCGAAGTGGGTGGCGGTGAGGTCAGCGCCGGGGAGGCCGGCGCCGGCGAATGGGCGGCGGTCGGCGTGGCGGCGAAGCTGCAGCCGGCCAGCAGAGCGGCCGAGACTACGAGCGAGAGAGCCCGGGTCCGGGCGCTGAGCGGCACGGCGCCGCAATGCTATCCGAAGGTCGCCCGGGGCGGGCCTCCCGACATGATGTCGTCGTAGTGCCACTTGACCGACCCCTTCATCTCGGGGTGGGTCAGGATGTAGAACTGGTCCTCCCGGATGGCGTCGAACACCTTCTGGGCGACCTCGGCGGGAGCCATCGCGCCGGCCAGCAGGTGACGGATGGAGTCGGCGGTCGCCTGCTCGGCTGCGCTCACCGGTCCCGGGGGTCCCAGCTCTGCGGGCCGGTTTCGCTCCGAGTCGACGATCCGGGTGTTGACCCAGCCCGGGCAGAGGACGGAGACCCCGACGTGCCCGGCGCCCTGCGACCGGAGCCCGAAGTAGAGCGCTTCGGAGAGCCCGACCACCGCCTGTTTGGTCACCGAGTAGGGCCCCAGGATGCCGGTGATCACGCCCGCCATCGAGGCCGTGTTGACGACGTGGGCCTCCTCCTGCTCGATGAGGACCGGGACCAGGGCGCGGATCCCGTTGATCACGCCCCAGAGGTTCACTCCCAGGATCCACTGCCAGTCTCCCTGGGAGGCCTCCCAGACCGTGCCCTGGGTGGAGACGCCGGCGTTGTTGCAGACGACGTGGGCGGCACCGAACTTGTCGAGGACCCGGTCGCGAAGGTGTTCGACCGACTCGGCACGGGAAACGTCGGTCTCGACGGCCAGCACCTCAGCGCCTCCCGAGCGCAGCTTTCCCTCCGCCTCTTCGAGGGCGTCTGCCTGGACGTCCGCGAGGACGATCTTCATCCCCTCCCGAGCGAAGCGCTCGGCCATCGCAAAGCCGATGCCGCTGGCCCCGCCCGTCACCACCGCCACTCGGTCACGGAAGTCCTTCATCTGCCGCCAGCACAATAGCTGCAGATGGGTGGCGGACATTCGCATGCAAGCGGTGCCTATGGCGATCGCGACGCGGTCCGGGCCGTGGTCGTCAGCGCCGCGGCGCTCGGCATCGCTTCAGCGGTCGAGTTCGCCGCCGGCCTGAGCGGCCACTCGGCGGGCGTCCTGGCCGACGCGCTCCACAACGCCGGCGACGTGCTGAGGACCGGCATGCTGCTGGTCGCCTTCTGGCTCGGCCGGCGGCCCGCCACCCGCCGCTTCCCCGCCGGCTTCGGCCGCATCGAGGATGTGGCAACTCTCCTGATCGTGCTCGTGATCGTGGTCACCGCCGGCGCCGCCGGTTGGGAGTCGGTCCAGCGCCTCCTGTCTCCGGAGCCGCTCGGCAACGTCTCCTTCGGCCTCATCGCGGCCGCCGTCGGAGTGGTTGCCAACCTGGCCGTCTCCGACTACAAGGTCCGGGTCGGGAGGAGCCTCAAAAGCGGTGCGCTGGCGGCGGACGGGATTCATTCGCGGATCGATGCCCTGGTCTCCGCCGGCGCCGCCATAGGCATCGGCCTGACCGTCGCCGGGCTGCGCTGGGCGGACCCTGTCGCGGGCCTGGCGATCACCGCCATGATCCTCTACATCCTGGCCGGCACCGTGCGCGACCTCTTCTACCGGATGATGGAGGCGATCGACCCGCAAGTCATCGAGGAGATCGCGGAGCATGCGCGATCGGTGCCGGGCGTGCTCGGCGTGCACGACATCCGCGCTCGTTGGGTCGGGCGCCAGATGGCGGTCGTGATGCACGTCGACCTCGAGCCCGGTCTGAGCCTGAAGGCGGCGCACGAGCTGATCCTGAAAGTCGAGCACGAGGTCGGCCACGCGGTGCCGGCGGGCAGGCTGGACGTCCACATGGATCCCGGCACCGAGCACCACGAGCACGCCGCCGACCCGCACCACGACCACGCCGACCACTGAATACACTCAATTCAGCCCCGGCCTCGAGGGCGTCCTCGCGGCGAAGACCCAGATCAGCATGGTCGACGGGCAGAACGGGAGGCTCGTCTACCGCGGCTACGTGATCGCCGACCTGGCCGAGGAGATGTCCTACGAAGAGGTCGCCTATCTCCTCTGGCATGGCGAGCTGCCCAACCGGGCGCAGCTCGAGGAGCTGACCGCCGAGCTTCGGTCCAACCGACGGCTCACACCCGCGGCCGAGAACGCCCTGCGGGGGCTGGCCGGCTACTCGAACCCGATGGACGTGCTGCGGACGATCGTCTCGGCGCAGGGCGTCGAGGCGCGGCTCCTGAAGCCCGATCTCAAGCAGGCGATCGCCTACGCCGCGGTCTTCCCGGTCATCCTCGCCAACTTCCACCGCCAGCGCGAGGGGGAGGCCTGGCTGGAGCCGCGCTCCGACCTGGGCCACGCGGCCAACTACCTCTACCTGCTGACCGGCGAGGAGCCGCCGGCCGAGAAGGTCCAGGCGCTCAACTCCTACCTGGTCCTGCTCGCCGACCACGGAATGAACGCGTCGACTTTCACCGCCCGCGTCATCGCCTCCACGGACTCCGACCTCGCCTCTTGCCTGGTCGGCGCGATCGGAGCGCTCAAGGGCCCCGCGCATGGGGGCGCGCCCTCCCTGGTCATGAACCAGCTGGAGCAGATCGGAAGCCCGGAGAACGCGGAATCCTGGGGCCGTGCCGCCCTGCAGCGCAAGGAGCGCTTCATGGGCTTCGGGCATCGCGTCTATCGAACCTACGATCCGCGGGCCAAGATCCTCAAGAAGATGTGCGAGCGGCTGAACCCTAAGTTCTTCGCGCTGGCTTCGAAGTGGGAGGAGGTGGCCCTACGGCTGCTCCAGGAACGGCACCCGGACCGGCCCCAGGCGACCAACGTCGAGTTCTACTCTGCCGGCGTTCTGCAGTCGGTCGGCCTGCCCACGGACCTCTTCCCGCCCACCTTCGGGATCTCGCGAGCGGCCGGCTGGACGGCCCACGTCCTGGAGCAGATCTCCGACAACCGCCTGATCCGCCCGCAATCCGAATACGTAGGCCCAGAACCAAAGAAACCCATCCCATTGGCAGACCGCTGAACGCAGCAAGCCCCCGACCCAAGCGTGGCGAGTAGGCCGGGTTAACCCCGGCCGAATGAGTTGTTTTGAATCGAAACGAGACGCGGCTCCCAACCAAAAGGGAAAGGGGCCCATGGGGGAAACCGCAGGTTTCCCCCATGAAATCAAGTGACCCCGACGAACCGCTTCCGCTGGCTCCGGCTCCTGCCTTGCGGCTCTCACCGGCTCCCTCGTGCGCTTTCCTCGGGGCCGTCGCAAATGGTGCACGACGGGGCGGCCGAAGGAAAGGCCCGAAATTCAGTTCGCCGCCAACCCACCTTTGGTTGCCATGCCTGAGAAGCTGACGCCGGAGCTCATCGAGGACTGCGTTGGAAACGCGCACGGGAACCTGGCCCGCGTTCGGGAACTGGTTGAGCGACACCCGGAGCTGGTCAACGCCCGGGCTCCCTGGGAGGAGACCCCGATCCAGGCGGCCACCCAGATGGGCAACCGCCCCATCATCGACTTCCTGGTCGAGCGAGGTGCGCCCGTCGACTTCTTCACCGCCTCTGTGCTCGGTCGCATCGAGGACCTGCGCCTGGAGCTCGCCAAGGATCCGGGACGCGCGCGCTCCCGAGGGGTGCATGACCTGCCCTCCCTCTACTTTGCCGCCATCGGGGGTCACGTGGAGATCGCAGAGCTGCTTTTCAGCGCGGGCGCCAGCGTGAATGAGCACTGCGAGTCCGCGGCGCCGATCCATGGCGCGGTGATGGGCGGCCACCCGGAAATGGTCCGCTGGCTGCTCGACCACGGGGCAGACCCCGCCCTGCCGGACTACCAGGGTCGCGGCGCCAGGCAACTCGCAGTCGACCTGCAGCGTCCCGATCTCGCCGCCCTCTTCGACTAGAGCAGGTATTCGAGAAGGCCGGCGTTATCCTCCCCGGACCTGGTGCGCACCGGTCGGTTCCGGCGTGCCCGAAAGTCCAAATCAAGCAAACGAAAAGGGGACCGGACTTTTGAAAGCGTCAGCCGGCCGAGCCGGACGAGGGGATTCTCGCGCGGGCGAGCGCGGCCAGGCGGTGGTCGAGCTGGCCCTCAGCACAGTCTTCCTGATGATCCTTCTCGGCGGCCTGCTGGACCTGAGCCGCGCCTTCCACTACACGGTCGGGCTCGAGGGCGCGGTGCGCGCCGGAGCGCGACATGGGGCCTTCTTCCAGTCGACGATCGGCCAGCAGCCTTACCTGGACAACGCCGACATCAAGCAGGCGGTCGACCAGGTCCTGGCCGGCGACGGGCTCAACGCCTCGACGCTGGTCAGCAGCGCCAGCTGCCTCACCCCCACCGACAGCAACACCTGGGTCAACCCTCCGTACGCGAGCAGCGCCTACCCGAGCACGGCCAACACCCCCACCCTTTACATCTGCTACGACACGCAGGGGGCGAACAAGTCGGGCAACAAGGCATCCCCGCCGGCGCCCAACGACGCCACCTACACCGGCAGCGACGTGGTGGTCATCCTGCTCGACAAGTACGGCCTGATCGGCGGGCTCAGCTCCGAGTACCTGAAGTCCGGGTCCAGCCTCGCCGGCATCAACCTGACCGCCTTCCAGCACTTCTCGGTGCAGGGATGAGCAGCCCTTGGTTTGGCAGCCAGCGGAGCCAGTCGATGACCGAGTTCGCGCTGGTCGCCCCGATCCTCCTGCTGATGCTTTTCGGGATCATCGACTTCGGGCGCCTGCTCTACATCTACGGCACCCTGGTCGAGGCCGCCAACGAGGGCGCTCGCGTCTCGATCAAGGCCTCCAGCCCGCTTCCGTCCAACAGCGACGTCGAGAACGCCGCCAAGAACGGCGCTCAAAGCCTCTACCTTGCCAACCCCTGCCCCAACGGCCCCCTCCCGCCGACCAGCGGCGCCGGCGCCCAGAACCCGCCCGGCGACCAAGGCTGGATCTTCATCACCGAGCCGAACCCCCCCACGACCGTTGAGACCAGCCCGACCTACGACGCGCCCGGCGGCCAGTCGCCGGCGAGCGCCACCGGCTCCTGCAGCGCCATCAACCCGTTCCAGTCGGGCACCTACCCGCTGCAGGTGACGGTTCGCTACAACTACCTCTTCTTCACGCCGCTGCTCGAGCAGCTGGCGCCCAGCATCATCCTCCAGGCCTATGCGACTGATTACACCGAGTACTGACCTCCACCGGACCGGCGAGCGCGGCCAGGCGATCGTCATCGTCGCGCTGATCATCGTCGTCCTGATCGGCTTCATCGGCCTCGCCATCGACGGTGGCCGTCTCTACTGGGAGCGCCGGATCCTACAGAACGCGGTCGACGCCGCGGCCCTGTCCGCCTCCGACAACTACCAGGACAGCCAGTCGATCAGCGCCTCCTACCACGCCGCAGCGAAGGAATACGCGGCCAACGAGAGGATCTACGGGACGGCTTCCGCGAACCCCGCCTGGACCGCCGCCACCGTCGACATCACCTGGTCGGGCTCGACCGACAGGATGCACGTCGCCTACACCGCGGCCGGCACAGTTTCCGCCTTCGACGTCTCCTCGACGCACACCATCCCGCTCGCTTTCATGATGGTGCTCGGCGCCGGCAACACGGCCAACGTGTCAGCGGTCGCCGAAGGCCATGCGAAGACCGGCGGCACGACCGGCGACGCGCTGGTGACGCTCTCGCAGGCGACCTGCAGCGGCGGCGGCACCAACTCGCTGACCGTGGCCGGTTCCAGCACCAAGATCGTCGTCACCGGCGGGAACATCCAGACCAACGGCTCGGTGTCAGCCGGCGGCTCCGGCATCCAGGTCGCGGGCAACTTCTCCGACAACTGCACCAACCCGGTCCCGGCCGGCGTGTCGGCCACGGGCACCAAGACCGCGGGGACGGCCCCGATCAGCGACCCCGCCTTCTCGCCAGGCCCGCTGGCCAGCTATTCGTCCGTCCAGGCCGCCGGTTCCAACGTGGTCCTGCTGCCGGGCGTTTACGCGTCCGACCCCACCGCCGCCGGAGGGCTTTGCTACTTCATGTCGCCCGGTATCTACCAGTTCAACGGCGGCATCAACGACAGCAGCACCAACATCAGCAACCAGCTGCGGCCGCCCGACGAGCCGTCGCTCAGCGGCGGCTCGCCGAACTACAACATCACACCCGCGAGCCCGCAGTACTGGAGCGACTGCCCGGGCAGCTTCAGCGTCGCGGCGGCGGCTGCCGGGCTGCCCCTGACGGCCGGCGTCTGGGGGGTGGTCGTCACCTCCACCCGAGATGAGATCTACCCTCCGGGCAGTACGACGCACTACCTGCGCGAAAGCGCGCCGTCGACCTGTCGACAGGTCACCACCAACGGCACCAACGGCGTCAGGGTCACCATCAACAACGCGCCCGGAGCCCAGGGTTACAACGTCTACATGGACTGGGTCGCCGCCGGCAACCCGTGTGTCGGCAGCGGGCCCTGGGGTTACGTCGGGCACGTCAACAACGGGGTCACCGAAACCCAGGCGAGCCTGGGGACGGTCACCTCGCCGGTCTATGACACCTCGGTGATCACGGCCGTGCTCTCGCCCGTCAACGTCGCCCGCGCCTGCATCATCGGCACCCTCTACGCCTTCGGCTGTGCCGCCGCGACCGGCCAGTTCGGCTCGGCAAACCCGCCCGGCGACGGTGGCGAGACCAGCCCGCTCTACGCGGGCGGCCCTCCCGGCCCGCCGGCGCGGGACATCGTCTCCGACGGCGGCGGCGACCGTGCCAACGAGCACGACTGCCAGCCCTCGACCAGCACCGACTCAGCCGCGCCCTGCACGGGCGTGCTGGTCACGCCGGGCGGTGTCCAGGCCTACTTCAGGGCTGGTGCGTGCTTGAACCA
>VBHN01000137.1 GCA_005881155.1 Chloroflexota bacterium
GCGGCATCGACGCCGACACTGCGCGGTTGGTGGTCGAAGCGGGCGCGAACCTGCTGGTGGCCGGCAGCTCGGTCTACGGCTTCAAGGGCGGCGTGGCGGCGGGCATCGCCGCCCTGCGGGAGGCGGCCGATCGAGCCTGACGACGCGAAGCGGCGGGCGGCCGCGGCGGCGCTGGAGCTGGTCCGGTCGGGCATGCTCGTCGGCCTTGGCACCGGCTCCACGGCGTCTCAGTTCATCGCCGGCCTGGCGGGCCGGGACGTGACCTGCATCGCCTCCTCCCGGGCCAGCGCCGAGCAGGCGCGCGGGCTCGGGCTCCGGGTGCTGGAGGAGTTGGACCGCCCCTGCGACCTGACGGTGGACGGAGCCGACGAGATCGACCACGAGCTGGGCTTGATCAAGGGCCGGGGCGGCGCCCTCTTCCGCGAGAAGGTGCTGGCCGTGAACTCCGAGCGGTTCATCGTCATCGCCGACGAGTCGAAGCTGGTCAAGCGGTTGGGCGTGGGGGTGCTGCCGGTCGAGGTGCTGCCCTTTCTGTGGCGGCGGACCGCCCAGCACCTCGCCGACCGGGGAATCGCCTGGCAGCTGCGGGGAGGGGAGGCGCAGCCCTTCGTCACCGACAACGGAAACCTGATCCTGGACCTGACCATCCAGGGAGGAATCGAGGAACCGCTGCGGCTGGCCGCGGACCTGAAGCTCATCCCCGGTGTTTGCGAGCACGGCCTCTTCATCGGGATCGCGAAGGCGGCGATCATCGGCGGCGGGGACGGGGTCCGGACGATCGGCCCGGTTTCCTAGGTCGGTAGACTCACGGGCGGCACGGAGAGGTCGCCTAGCCCGGCCGATGGCGCGGCACTGGAAATGCCGTAGGGGGGCAACCCCCTCGAGGGTTCAAATCCCTCCCTCTCCGCCAAGCCGCCACGGCGGCTTGCCGGAGCCCCTGCGCTTCGCGCAGGGACCTCCAGTTACAGAGGAGGGGCTCACGCCCCGGCGGCGTCCCCGCAGGGACGCGGCCTCCCCCCTCGGCCCGCCTCGCGGGCCGCGCCGCGCTTCCGCCCGCTTGACGTCAGTGATGCGTTTTGAGGGTGCTGTTTGCCGGCGCTCAATTGACGCGCTTGGCGTCAGACGTGCGAAATGGCGCTCGCGACCAGGGCGGCGTCCTCGCCCACGCCCAGGAAGATTGACGACTTTCGCTTGCGAAGAAAGTGGGCGCCCACGAAGAATAGGCCGGGCGCGACCGTGCTCTGGCACTGGGAGTGGATGGGGAAGCCCCATTCGTCGAAGCCGCCCGGAGTCTGAACCCAGCTTGCGTAATCCGGGCGAAACCCGGAGGTGAAGATGACGCTGCCGACCCGGTCGAGGTCGAGCGAGTCGGGGTCCTGGGCCTGGAAGGGCTCGGGCTCAGGTAGTTCCGGGTGCGGAATGCCGGTGCGATCGCAGTGAGCGCGGATCAGGCTGCAGATCTCCCGGTAGCGGGCATCGCCGAAGGCGACACAGTCGGCCAGGTCGACTCCGAAATAGGCTCGCTTCTCGTCCGCTCCGCGGAGGTGGCCGAGGAGAGTCACGCCCATCCGCGCCAACGTCCGGTAGTGAAGGTCGTGGCCTCCGTCGCGGCCCGTGATCTGCGGGTTCGCCGCCAGCCGGGCCAGGGGGCTTGGAAGATCCGCCAGCGTCATCTCGAAGAAGGGGGTTTCCGTCAGCCACGCGACGATGTCGCGCTCCCCGAGACGGCGTGGCAGCCAGGGCGCCCGGCCGCAGGCGAGGTAGACCTCCCGTCCGGATTGGTGAAGGTCCTCTGCCAGCTGGCAGCCGGTTTGGCCGCTGCCGACGACCAGGACGCCGCCCGGCGGCAGGCCTGCCGGGTTGCGGTAATCGTCGGCATCGAGCACCGCAAGGCGGGCCGGCAGCTGGGCTGCGCCCGGCGGGCGGTGCGGGCGCTGGTAGGCCCCCGTCGCGAGCACCACCGAGCGCGCGTGGATGGCGCCGGCCGAGGTTTGGAGGGCGAAGCGCGACGCGCCATCCAGGGGGGTCAGGGAGCGCACCTCCACGCCGCCCCGGAGCGGCGCCCCGAAGCCTTGGGCATAGCCTTCGAGGTAGGAGACGATGCCGTCCCTCGGCATGTACCGGTCCGGCTCCGGTCCCTGGTAGCGACCGCCGGGCAGCATGAGGGTCCAGTTGGGCAGCACGAGGCAGAAGCTGTCCCAGCGCCGGCGCCAGGTCTGGCCGACCTCACCGCGCTCCAGCACCAGGTGGGCTACGCCCTGCTGCGTCAGCTCATGGCTTACGGAGAGGCCCGCCTGGCCGGCTCCGATGACGACCACATCCGCTTCCTCGGCCATTCGACGCGAGATTCTAAGCTGCAGCGCCTGCTGGACGGGCGCATACTCGGCTCGAGATGCACGCCGCCGAGCCGCACGCTCACGCTGGTGGGCTGCACCTGCGGGTATGGCAGATGGCCGTGAGGCTCTTTCCGCAGGCGCCCACCTGCGCTTTCTGCCCCGACCCTGCCAGCGACGCGTGGATGATCGATCCGCTCGGTCACGCCCATGGCATCTGCGGGCACTGCCTCGAGGGCAGGCGCGCCCTGGAGGCAAAGTCGGCTAAGCCCTAGGCGAAGGCTCTGCGGGCTTTTTCGAGCGCTCGATTCATCGCGTCCGCCGGGCCCTCGAGGACGTCTCCGTGCCCCGTGGCCAGGCGCGAAGGTTCAAGCTTGCGCAGCGCTTCGGCCGTGGCCAGCGCGGTGGGCTTGTGCCAGGTCGCCAGAGCGGGGAAGGGGAAGAGCGGCACCACCACGCCTGACACGGCGACGCCGCCCCGCGTCTGCAAGGCGTCGCCCACGATCAGGCCGCGGTCGCGAACATCGAGAAAAGCGACCTGGCCGGGGGTGTGACCAGGGGCTGGGACCACCTCCAGCGACCCGATCCGGTCGCCTGGCTTCAGCAAGCGGTCGGGCTTCCAGTCGACCTTCTGAAAGGCACCCTTCGCGGGCGCCTGAGGCTCACCCGGACCCGGGGTCTTGTCACCCGCAAGGAGGCGCGCCTCGCGTTCGCCGATCGACACCTCGACGCCCGGGAACCGCTCCCGGATCCCGGCCACCCCGCCCACATGGTCGGCGTGGGCGTGGGTCAGAGCTACGCGCCGCAGCTCCAGCCCGAGCCTGCTCGCCTCGGACGCGACGTCCGCCGCCGGCGATGAGATCGTGCTGTCGACCAGCGTCACCCCGTCCTCCTCCAGCACCAGGTAGCAGTTCATGGGGAAGACCGCGGCCCAGCGCGTGACCTGGACCAGGTGGTCTCCGTGGCGCGTGATCCTCACCTTGCCACCTTAACGAGGTGGCAGGATTCAGCGATCAGCTTGACCACGGACATCGCCAGCGCGGCGCGCAACAACGCGGAGTGGTGCGACATCGTCTGCCGCACGCATGGAATCGCCGGCGATTTTCAACTGCATTTCTGGGCCAGTCCAACCCGGACCCCGCCCTATTACCCGGATGCCGTGACCCTCAACCCGGAGGTGACGGCCGCCGGCATTCTCGCCGCGGTCGACGCTTCGTCCGGCTGCTCGGTCAAGGACAGCTTCGCCAGCCTGGACCTGTCGCCCTTCGGGTTTCGGATCCTCTTCGAGGCTGAATGGATCATCCGATCGCAAGGGCGCCCGACCACGGCCGGCGCGGGCGCGGTTCGGTGGCGAACTGTCCGTGATTCCGAAGCGCTTGGAGCTTGGGAGGCGGCCTGGAGCGGCGACCAGGCGGCAGGCGGGCTCTTCCTGCCGGCGCTGCTCGACCAAGCTCACGTATCGGTCCTGGGCGGCTACCTCGACGATCAGGTCGTGGCCGGGGCGGTCGCCAACCGGAGTCCAAACGTGGTTGGCGTTTCCAACCTCTTCACGACCGCAGGCGACCTCGGCGCCACCTGGTCAGGCTGCATAGGCGCGATTGCCGGCGCCTACCCGTCCTTGCCCGTCGTCGGCTACGAATCCGGTGACGCCCTGATCGCCGCCGAAGAGGCCGGCTTCACACCCATCGGCCGGCCAGAAGCGACCAGGCTGTCGAGGACTCCGGCGGGTACCGCCCAGCTGAACCAGCTCCGGACATCCGCCTCCGGGGCGACTACCGCCGCGCGAACGCCTGCCACGACCGCGTCCTCGACGGAGACGTCTGCGGCTCCGGCGTCAGGAAAGACCTGGTCCCAGCGCCGCAGCGGCGCGAAGTGCCAGGTCGAGGCGTCTGTGAAGACGAGCCCGTCCGAAAGCACGGCGCCCACGCGCTCGAGGCGGTTTCGCGCTCGCTGCAGGCGCTTCTTGTCCCAGCCGAGCTCGAGCTCGAGATCCGAGGCCATCGATTCGCCGTGCCTGCCCAGGTGCTCGAGCAGTCGGGCATCGTCCCCTTCGGCGCTCGCGAGCTCATTGCGCACCAACGGATTGAAGACCTGCGCAGCCTCGGTCGATAGATAGAGCGTCTTGCCCCGGTGGAGCTTTGTCTGCACCACTCCGGGCTGCGACGCCAGCTGGAACGACCAGATCCACCTCGTCTTCGGCCAGAGGTCGAAGCCGCGTCCACCCTGCCGTGCCGGCTCTTCGTGGCAGGCGCCGAAGAGGCTCGGTAGGGCGCAGTCGGGCATCCGGGTCAGCAATCCGCGCTTGGCGAGGAAGGCTGCGGCCTCTTCGATCGTGCGCAACGCGCGATCGGGCGTCAGCCGGCACTCGATTGCCCGGCGCTGCTCCAGGGCTCCCATGGGCGAGCAAATTTTGACCCCGTTATCCTTCTCCGCCCACATGAAGAAATCAGCCCCGCTCCGGATCCTTGCCGCTCTGGTGCTGGCCGCGCTCTGCTCCGGCCTCCCCGGCACGACGGCGGACGCATCGGCGGGCCGGCCGGTGGTGGTCACGCTCGCGCTGAAGGGCCGCGACCCGGTGGGCCTGGACCAGTTCCTTCGGCAGGTCTACGACCCCAACTCCAGTGGGTACCACCACTTCCTGGCCCGCGGCGAGTACGACCAGCGCTTCGGCCCCTCGCCGGCCACCCGGCAGCTGGCGGTGCGGTACATGGCGAACCGCGGTTTCGTCGCCGCCGGTGGGATCGGGAACAGCCGGCTGGTCCACTTTCGGGGCACCGGCGCCGCCGCTCGGAGCGTGGCCGGCGCTTCGGAGCTGAGGTCGATCGCGGACTACGTCGCTGGGCCCAGCAGCTGGCACGCGGTTCCGCGCCTGGCGGTGAGTCCCCGCCTCGGACCGGGCAGTGGCTTCACGCCGGCCGAGCTACGAACGTTGTACCAGGAGAATGGAGCGCTGGCGGCCGGGATCGATGGCACGGGCCAGAACGTTGCGGTTTTCGAGCTCTCCACATACGACCCCACCGACGTCAGCCACTACGACGTCTACTACAACCTCACGCCGCCAGCACCCGCATACCACCCTGTGGACGGCGGCCCAGGCCCAACCGACAACACGGGCACTGCTGAAGTGGCCCTCGACGTCGAGGTGATCAACGCGATGGCGCCCAAGGCGATAGTCCA
>VBHN01000055.1:0-28732 GCA_005881155.1 Chloroflexota bacterium
TCAACATCGCGTTGGTCAACGAGTTCCAGGTCATCTGTGACGCGTTCGGGATAGACGTCTGGGAGGTCATCGCCGCCTGCGCGACCAAGCCCTATGGCTTCATGACCTTCTATCCGGGTCCCGGCCTGGGCGGTCACTGCGTGCCGGTCGACCCTTTCTACCTGGCCTGGAAGGCCCGCGAGCGGAGCGTCAACACCGAGTTCATCGAGCTCAGCGGCCGCGTCAACGCCGCCATGCCCTCCTACATCTCGGGTAAGGTCGGCAAGCTGCTGAACTCGCGTCACAAGTCGCTCAACGGCGCCCGGGTCGGCCTGCTCGGAGTGGCCTACAAGAAGAACACCTCCGACGTGCGCGAGTCGCCGGCGATCAGGCTCGTCGAGCACCTGCTCCAGGAAGGAGCGGTCGTCTCCTTCCACGACCCTCACGTGCCGGCGCTGGTGGTGGAGGGCAAGGAGTTCCAGTGCCAGCCGGTGCTGGCCGACTTCCTGGCGGCCCAGGACTGCCTGGTGGTGGTCGCCGACCACGACCAGATCGACTGGACGTTGGTCCTGCAATACGCGCCGATCGTGGTCGACACCCGGAACGTGCTCGGGCGACTGCACGCCGTCACCCCGGCCGAGAGCCTGGGTGAAGCAGCCGGCGACCGCTAGCCGCCGAACGTAGATGCGGATCCTGATCACTGGGGGCGCCGGTTTCATCGGGTCCCACCTCGCCGAAGCGCTCCTCGCCCGGGGCGACCAGGTCGCGGTGGTGGACTGCTTCGAGCCCTTCTACGCGGAGGAGGCGAAGCGCCGCAACCTCGCTCCCGCCCTGGCAGCCGGCGCCACCCTCATCGAGGCGGACATCAGGGACGCCGGCGCCTTCCTGGGAGCCGTGAGGAGCGCCGGTCCCGAGCTCGTGGTCCACCTCGCCGCCCGGCCGGGCGTGGGCCCCTCGCTGGAGCAGCCGGGACTCTACGTGGACCTCAACGTCGCGGGCACCGTCAGCGTCCTCGAAGCCTGCCGGCAGGCGGGTGTCGCCCGGCTGGTCGTCGCCTCCTCCTCCTCGGTCTACGGCCTCAATCGCAGCGTTCCCTTCAAGGAGACAGACCGCACGGCCTCGCCGGCCTCGCCCTACGGGGCGACCAAGGCGGCAACCGAGCTGCTCTGCCACACCTACGCGCACCTGCATGGGCAGGACATCACCTGCCTGCGTTTCTTCACCGTCTACGGGCCGCGGCAGCGGCCGGACATGGCGATCCACAAGTTCGCCCGGCTGCTCACCGCCGGAGAGCCGGTCAAGCTCTACGGGACCGGCAGCGCGCGCGACTACACCTACGTCTCGGACGCCGTCGACGGCGTCGTCCGCTCCCTCGACCGCGTGGACGGCTTCCGCCTCTACAACATCGGCAGTGGACGGCGGATCGAGCTAGAGACGGTCGTCGAGGAGCTGAGCAAGGCTCTCGGCGTCAGGCCCCGCATCGAGCGTGAGGGCTGGCAGCCGGGAGACGTGGTCCAGACCCTGGCCGACATCGAACTCGCCAGGGCCGAGCTGGGCTACGAGGCGGCAGTGCCCTTCTCAGAGGGAGTACGCCAATTCGCCGCGTGGTTCCTCGCCCAGCACGGGTCGACCGTCAGGTAAAGAAGAAAGCCGGGCGGTTTCCCGACCCGGCCTTCTCCTCGTTTTTTTCCTTCCGAAGAAGGATCTGCTCGCGGAGCTTCCCGCCTCCGACTCCGGGAGTCAGAGTGGGAATGTCGGTCGCGTTCTAGAGGACGGTCCCCTCCAACACTCCCGGCGGGCAAACGAGGCGGTTGGCTCCACGACTACTGTGATCCAACAACACCTCACCTCCTTTGCCTCTTAGGCAATGAACTTCGGGGCCAGTATACACTCGGCCCCGATGCCTCCCAGGTACGTCGCCGTGTGCGGCGACAGTGACCCCCAGACCCGTCACCAGGAGGCCGCAAGAGAGGTTGGAAAGCTTCTCGCCGAGGCGGGCGCGGTCGTCCTCTGCGGGGGTTACGGCGGGGTCATGGAGGCTGTTGCGGCAGGTGCGTCCGAGGCCGGCGGGACGGTCGTCGGCATCCTCTCCGGCGCCGACCGCGAGGGCGCCAACGAGTACCTCACGATCACCCTCGCGACCGGGCTGGGCCAGGCTCGCAACGCCGTCCTGGCCACCGCCTCCGACGCCGTCATCGCCATCGGCTCCTCCGGCTGGGGGACGCTGAGCGAGATCGCCCACGCCCGGCGATTGGGCCGCCCCGTGGTCGGCCTGGAGACCTGGCGGGTGGAGGGCCTCGACCAGGCCGGATCGCCGGCGGAGGCGGTCCGCCGCGTCCTTGCTTAGGCTCCTGAAGAGGCTCCTGAAGAAGAAGGACGGCCGCTACCTGATCCTCTACGAAAAATCTGGGAAGTGAGCGAGCTCCGCTGGGACCCGCTGCAGCGGGAGTGGGTGACGGTGGCGCCCTGGCGGCAGGACCGCACCTACCACCCCTTGAAAGCGGACTGCCCGCTCTGCCCGACCCGCGCCGGGGAGCCCGAGACCGAGATCCCGGAGCCGGACTACCACATCGCGGTTTTCGAGAATCGCTTCCCGTCCTACACGGGTGACCAAGGACGGTGCGAGGTGGTCTGCTACACCTCCGAGCACGACTCCAGCCTGGGGGCGCAGAGCGTCGAGCACATTCGCGACCTGGTCGAGGTCTGGCAGGACCGCTACACGGAGCTGAAGGGGCTACCCAACGTCCGCTACGTCTTCATCTTCGAGAACCGCGGCGAGGAGATCGGCGTCACGCTCTCCCATCCGCACGGGCAGATCTACGCCTATCCCTTTGTTCCGCCGAGGGTGGCGCGCGAGGTCGAGTCGAGCCGGGTCCACCACCAGGAGACCGGACGCTGCCTCTACTGCGACGTGCTGGCGGGGGAGAGCGGTGGCGAGCGGACGGTGGCGTCGCACGACACCTGGCTGGCCTTCGTCCCCAAGTTCGCGCGCTGGCCATACGAGGTCCACCTGGCCCCGCGAGAGCACGCTGGTGACATCACCGAGCTCTCCGAAGCCCAGGCGGACGGGCTCGCGCAGCTGCTGAAGTCGGTGCTGCAGAAATACGACGCGCTCTTCGCCAAGCCCCTGGCCTACGTGATGGCCATGCACCAGCGGCCGCACGAATCCAGCGACCGCGACTTCCACTTCCACATCGAGTTCTATCCGCCCAACCGGAGCGCGGACAAGCTGAAGATGCTGGCCGGGTCGGAGCTCGGCGCCGGCGCCTTCATTCTCGACGCTCGGGCCGAGGACACCGCCAAGCAGCTGCGTGAGATCGGAAGCTGAGGACCGTTTCCGCGAGGCCTACGGCGGGGACCCCCGCTGGCGCAGCCACGCTCCTGGTCGCGTCAACCTCATCGGCGAGCACGTCGACTACATGGGCGGCCTCGTCCTGCCCGCGGCGGTGGACCGCTTCGTCTGGCTGGCCGGGGCGCCCGGCAAGCGTTGGGAGCTGGCCAGCGACGTGAAGGGCGGCGAGCGCTACCTGGAGGCGGTCGGCGCCGAGCTGGGCGCCGGTCCCCAGCGGGTGGCCGCCACCCACGACCTGCCGGCCGGCTTTGGCATGAGCTCCTCGGCGGCGCTCTTGGTGGCGACGGCCGCGGGACTGGAGCCGGAGCTGGACGGGCGCGAGGCGGCGCTCGCCTGCCAGCGCGCCGAGCAGAACGCATCCGGGGTGATGGTCGGCGTCATGGACCAGTTCGCCTCGGCGCTGGGGCGCAGGGGACATGCCCTGCTGCTCGACTGCTCGACTCTCGAATACCGCCTCGTCCCCTTTCCCGCGGACGTCAAGATCGTGGTCATCGACTCGGGTATCCGGAGGGAGCTCTCGGAGACGCCGTACAACCAGCGGCGCCAGGAGGCCGAGGCGGGTCTGCCGAAGCGGAAGCGCCACGTGGAGAGCGAGATCGAGCGGGTGCGAGAGTTCACCGCCGCTCTGGAGGCGGACGACCGGGCGCGCTGCGGGCAGCTGCTGAAGGAGTCGCACGCGAGCCTGCGCGACGACTTCGAGGTCTCGACTCCCGAGGTGGACGCGATCGTGGAGCGGGCCTGGGCGACGCCGGGCTGCCTCGGGGCGAGGATCATGGGGGCCGGTTTCGGGGGGAGCATCCTGGCCCTGGTGGAAGCCGGCTCGGTGGAGAGGTTCGCCGGCGAGGTCGGGGCTCCGACCGTCGTCTGTTCGACGGCGGATGGAGCTTTCGCGACATGAACGACTGCCTGTCCCTTCCGCTCCGCCAGGGGTCCGGGGGCATCCGGCGCCTGGACGGGTGGGAGTCGCTCTGGATGGCCCTCGGGGAGGGCGAGTCCGTCGGCCTCCCGGCCGGACGCGGCAGGGGCTGGGAGCCCGCCGAGGTCCCCGGCCAGCGCCAGGCCGTGGAGGGCCGCAGCTCGCTCTGGTACCGCTGCAGCTTCGCCCGTCCCGACCATTCGGGCCGGGTGATGCTGCGCGTAGGAGGCGCCTTCCTGGCCGCCAACGTCTGGCTCAACGGCCGCTTGATGGGCTCCCACTACGGCTACTTCGCCCCCTTAGGCTTCGACATCACCTCCTACCTGGCGGCTGACAACCTGCTCGTGATCTGCTGCGAGTCGCCGATCGAGACCGACCTCGCGCGCAAGAAGCACGTGATGGGCATCTTCAACGACGGCGACAGCCGGCCTTACCCGCCCAGCGCCTACTTCAGCCTGCCCGAGCCGTATCGGTGGGAGGTCCCGATCGGCCTCTGGAGGGAGGTCGAGCTGGAGTACCTCGGACCGGTCGCGCTGGACTGGCTGCGGCTCCGCCCGCGGCTGGAGGCCGGCGACGTCGGCCTCCTGGAGGCGGAGGCGCGGCTCCGGAACCTCGATGGCCGCGACATGGCGGGCGAGATCTCCTTCGAGGTGACCCCCGACGGCGGCCGCCCGCTCAAGCTGGCCCGGGAGTACCGGATCCCGGGCGGCCTGGAGTTGAACATTCCCTTCACGGTCACGGTGCCGCAGCCGAAGCGCTGGTCGCCCTGGCGGGTGGGCGACGCGACGCTCCACCAGGCCGTCGCGACCGTCACCGTGAGCGGCCGGGAGTCGGTCAAGGTCAGCGAGCTGTTCGGCTTCCGCGACGTCCAGCTGCGGCCGCGGCCGGAGGGGTGGGAGGTGAAGGTGAACGGCGCCCCCTTCTTCATCCGCGGCGCCAGCTACCAGCCCGAGCTCCGGCTCGACCGACTCGGCCGGGAGCGATTCGAGGCCGACCTGGCGCTGGCCAGGGAAACCAACCTGGATGCGCTGCGCGTCCACGGCCACGTGCTCCCGGAGGAGTTCTACCGGCTCGCGGATCGGGCCGGGATGCTGGTCTTCGCCGACCTTCCGCTGACGGGCGCCTACGCCTATCACGCCTCTCCCGAGGAGGTCCGCTTCTTCGAGGCCTCTGTCCGCGAGCAGGTGCCTGAGATGGTGGAGCTGCTTCGCAACCGGCCCTCGATCGCGCTCTGGACCGCACACGACGACCCGCCCTGGATCGCGGCCAATGCCTCGCTCGCCGATGTCCACTCGGTGCGCCAGAACTACTCCATCGACCAGGACGTGAAGGGGATCCTGGAGAAGCTCGATCCCAGCCGGCCGGCGCTGGCGGGCTCGGGCGACCTCGACTCGCAGGTCCGGGCGGGCTGGACCGACGGGCCCTGGCCGGCGATCGCGGACCGCGAGCCTCGCTTCGTCTCCGAGTACGGGGCCCAGGCCTTCCCGGCGCTGGACTCGCCGGTCTGGGAGGACTTGAGCCGGGCCTGGCCGATCGCCGACGACGACCCCGGCTGGCTCTACGCGGGCTTCGACCCCTTCGCCTGGATCGAGAGCGGCGTCGGTCTGCCCAGTGACTACCAAACGCTGGAGGACTTCGTGGAGGCCGGCCAGCGCTACCAGGCGTGGCTGGTCCGGTACGCCACCGAGCAGTTCCGGCGCCGGAAGTTCGAGCCCTGCTGGGGAGCCTTCGCCTACCAGCTGGTCGACCCCTTTCCGGCGATCGGCTTCGGCGTCGCCGACCACGCCCGCCGGCCCAAGGCCGCCCAGGCGGCGCTGCGCGAGGCGATGGCCCCCAGCCACCTGATCCTGGAGCCGCTGGAGTTCGAGGTCGGCGTCAACCGCCTCCGCTACGCCCCCGGCCGCTCGGTCGAGGCGAGGCTGGTGGTCGTCAACGACGACTTCGACGCCAGCGGCCCGGCCCGAGTTCGCTGGAGCCTGCATCGCGAGCGCGGCCCGGAACGGAGCGGGATGGCCTTCGTGCGCGACGCCCTGGCCCGCAAGTCGTTCGCCGGCTCGATCGACTTCGAGCTGCCGGCGGCGACCGAGCCGGCCGTGCAGGTCGCCCGTCTCAGCTTGCAGGTGGCGGGCGAGGGCGAGTACGTGCTGGCCGGCGAGCTGGTGATCGGTTCCCGGCTGGCGGATACCGCGGAGCTGCCGATCGAGGTCTCGGCCGAGCCCGCCCGTCCCGCGCCCCGCCGACCGCTGCCTGCCTACCTGGTCGACCGGCTGGCTGATGCGAAGAGCCTGCGCACCGACGTCCGCGGCCTCAGCGTGGAACTCCTCAACCAGACCCGGCCCGCGGCGCTGACCGCCATCCACGGGATCAAGCTCGACGGCGAGCAGGTCGAGACCCGGCACCTGCTGGTGGAGATCAGCGGCCGCACAGTGCCGCTGCCCAAGCGGGTCGAGCTCCCGGTCGGCCGCCGTGTCAAGCTGCTGGTCGACCTGGGGACGCCTCTACAGCCTGGCCCCCACGTCCTCGAGCTGGACCTGACCATCGCCGGCGTCGCCAGCGGCCGGCTGAAGGTGGAGGGCCACGTCGCCCCCGAGGAGCTGCGACCCGCGGACGCGCCGCGACCCGGTTGAAGGCTGCTTGACCTTGCTACCGCTGCTGCCATACTTCAGCACCGGGACGGCGGTCCTGCGTCCCCTGATGGCGCGCGCATTTCGATAAGTCAGAAGAGAGGCCCTTCCCTTAATGGATCCAGAAACCGGTAGAACCGTCGCAACCGTCCTGGTAACGCTGGTGTTGTTCATCGGCATCGTCTTCCTGGTCCTGCGCTGGGGACGGAGCCGGCGGACCAAGGCAGCTTCGATGCCACCGGCGTCCACGGGCTCGGTCTCTGCCGGCGCGCCCAACCCGCTCCCGCCCGGAGCGGCCGCCGCCGCCGCCTCCGGCACACCCAGCGGCACCACCTGGGTCGCGCCCTCCGCGCCTCCGGCGACCGCGGCGGCCGAAACCCCCGGGACCACCGTCCCCACCTGGGCGCCGCCGCCCGGCGCCACGCCCGCTCCGGCCGAGCAGCCCTCGGCGGCGACCCCGTCGCCTTCCTGGGAATCGCCCAGCCCGGCCACGCCCGCCTCGCCTGCCTGGGGCGGCCCTGCGGCGACGCCCGCGCCGGCGCCCCCGCCGGCGCCCCCGGCTCCCGCCTGGGAAGCGCCGCAGTCTTCTCCGCCGCCCAGCCCGCCGCCGGCGCCCCCTCCGCCCGCCTGGCAGCCGCCCCCGGCCGTCGAGCCCGCCCCGACGACCCCGGCCTGGGCGGCTCCGGCGCCCGTCGAGAGCGCGCCGCCCGAGCAGCCCGCCCCGGCTCCGGTCTGGGAGGCCCCCGCCGCCCCGCCCTCAGAACCGGCCCCTGCAGCTCCGCCCGCGTGGGAAGCCCCGTCCGACGAGCCGCCGGCGCCTGCCGAGCCCGAGCCACCGGCCTGGTCGCCGCCGGCGGCTGCCGAGCCAGCGCCTGCCGCTCCCGAGACGCCGCCCGCCGCGCCGGCCTGGCAAGCTCCCGCCGCCGAGGCGCCGGCAGAGCCGGCGGCCGACTCCGCCCCGGCCGAGACGGTCCCCGCCTGGGAGGCTCCCGCCGCCCCCGAGCCTCCACCGGCACCGGCAGCCGAACCGCCACCACCAGAAGCACCCGCCCCCTCCAGCTGGGACGCGCCGCCCGCGCAGGTTGAGGGCGAGACCATGCGGATGCCGACCTGGAATCAGCCGCCGGCCGCGCCCGCGGCCGAACCGGCTCCGCCCGCGGCCGAACCGGCTCCGCCCGCGGCACCGGCGGAGCCCTCAGCTCCGTCCTGGGACGCTCCTGCCGCCGAATCCACTCCCACCGTGCCGTCCTGGGGCGAGCCGCCCCCGGCCCCACCCGCGGCGGAACCGCCGGCCGCTGAAGAGTCGGCGCCGTCGGGCTGGGGCGAACCGGCGCCCGCGGAGGGCTCCACCGACCTCGGCGGGACCATGTCGATCCCGACCTGGACGCCACCCCCGGCCCAGCCGCCCCCGGCTCCGCCGGCGCCCGCGGCGCCCACCGGTGATGCCGCCGGCCTGGACCGCACCATCTTCGTCGACTCGACCGCGGTCGCCGGGGCCGGCGCCGCCGGCGCTCCGGCGGGCGCTCCCAGTCTCGCCGAGGGCGAGCTGGTGATTGCATCCGGGCCGGACAGCGGCCACAGCTTCAAGATCTCGGGACCCGCGATCCGGATCGGCCGGGCGCCGGACAACGACCTGGTCCTGCGCGACCCCGCGACCTCGGGCCACCATGCCCGAGTCGAGCGGCGCGGCAACCAGTTCTACGTCGTCGACCTCGGCTCCACCAACGGCACGCTGGTCAACGGCGAGGTCGTGATGGAGCGCGAGCTGAAGAACGGGGACAGCATCACCATCGGTCAGAACGCGGTCAACTTCGCCGTCCACTGATGGGCCTGCGCTTGGCGTGGGCCACCGATCCCGGACTGGAACGCGAGGAGAACGAGGACTCCGTCTACGTGGCGTCCGACGTCGGGCGTCTCGACGCGCTCCTGGTCGTCGCCGACGGGATGGGCGGCCATGCCTCCGGGCAGGTGGCCAGCAGGCTGGTGGCGGAGACGGTGAGCAAGGAGCTGAGCGGCGATTCAGACTTCGGCGACGACCACCTGAAAGGCGCTCTCGCCAAGGCGAACACCGCCGTCTTCGAGGCGTCGAAAAGCCGCTCCGAGAACGCCGGCATGGGCAGCACGGTGGTGCTTGCCGCGATCAAGAACCAGCGCCTGGGCCTGCTCAACGTCGGCGACAGCCCGGCCTACCTGCTCCGGTCGGGCACCATCACCGAGATCTACCAGAACCACAGCTGGCCGTCGGAGCAGGCCCGGGCAGGGATCATCGCCGAGACCGAGGTGGCGAACCACCCGATGAAGCACCGGCTGGCGCGAGCGGTTGGCGTCTGGGACCAGGTCAAAGCCTTCACCAACGAGCTCGAGCTGGAGGTGGGGGACGTGGTCGTCCTCTGCAGCGACGGCGTGGAGGAGGCCGGCGTGACCATCGACGAGCTGCGCGAGCTGCTCGAGAAGGACGATCTCCAGGCCGCCGTGGAACAGCTGATCACGGTCTGCCGGGAGCGCGGCGCGCCGGACAACATCTCGGTCGCCGCCGTCAGGGTCGAGTAGCCGGGCAGGGCGCTAGTAGGCTTCGGCCAGCAGCTCCGCCAGGTGCCGGACCGGGATCGAGCGGCCGCGTGAGCGCATCCCGGACTGCAGCTGCATCTGGCAGCCTGGGTTGGCGGTGACGACCAGCTCCGGGTTCACCGAGAGCAGGCTCTCCATCTTCTCCTCCAGGATCCGGGCCGACATCTCCGGCTCCAGCGCGCTGTAGAGGCCGGCCGAGCCGCAGCAGATCTCGGCGTGTGGCATCTCCACGAACTCGATCCCCGGGACCGAACGAAGCAGCTCCCGCGGCTCCTTGGTGACGCGCTGGGCGTGCGCCAGGTGGCAGGGGTCCTGGTAGGTGACGCGCACCTTCACCTCGCGCGCCGGTGCGGGGAGGCCGGCCTCGGCCAGGAACTCGAAGAGGTCGCGCGTCTTCGCTCCGAGCGGGTCGTAGAAATCCTTCAGGTGGGCGGCGCAGCCGGCCGAGTTGACGACCAGGAAGTCGAAGTCCTCGGCGGCGAAGGCGGCGCTGTTCAGCTCGCGGAGAGCGCGCGCCGCCTCCAGGTCCCCGTTGTGCGCGAAGAGCGCGCCGCAGCAGAGCTGCCGGGGCGCGAACCAGACCTCGCAGCCCGCGACCTGGAGCAGCTTGACCGACGCCTCGTGTGACTCCGGGAACATCACCGGCATCACGCAGCCGGTCAGGAAGGCGACCCGGAAGCGGCGCTCGCCGATGGCCGGGGCCACACCGCCGGCGGGCGCCCGGTAGGTCCCGTGCAGCTTCGGTAGCTGCCGGCCCTGGGCGACGAGCGAGGTCAGGCCGGCCGCCTGCGCGACCCGCGTCACGGCGCCGACCGCCCGCAGCCGCTCGGGGTGGGGAAGCAGCTTGCGCAGGGCCAGCTTGGCCACCTTGCGCTTGGGACTGAAGCCGCGCAGCCGCTCGACCTCGGCCCGGCCGTGCTCGATGATCCGGCCGTAGGGGACACCGGAGGGGCAGACCGCTTCGCAAGTCCGGCAGCCGAGGCAGAGGTCGAGGTGCCGAGCGAGGTCCTCGGTGAAGGGCAGCTGCCCGCGCTTCCACTGCGTCATCAGGTAGAGGCGCCCGCGGGGCGACTCGGTCTCCAGGTTCGTCACCCGGTAGGTGGGGCAGTAATTGAGGCAGAGGCCGCAGTGCACGCAGGTGGAGAGGTCGTCGTCGGAGGGCGCGTCCGGGCCCTGGAAGACGCCGGCGTTGCGGACGTCGATAGCCCCGCGATCGACCACTAAACGAGGTACCTCCCGGGTGAGATCGTGCACTTGGGGTCGAAGGCGGCACGCAGCTTCCGCATCAGGTCGATGGTCGCCGGCGGCGATCCCCAGGCACCCACCTCGTGCTTGAGCTCCGTTGACGCACCGAGCAGCACGGCCGAGCCCCCCTCCGCCTCGGCGGCGGCCCGAGCGGCCCGGAAGGCGCCGGCCGATTCGAGGCTGAACCAGTAGGCGACCCCGACGCCGGGCTGGGCGACCCAGCGGGCGCGGGCGGGCAGCGAGCGGAGCGGAGCCGGATTCGGCCAGCTCCACCCAGAAGAGGAAGGGCGTCCTGGCCCAGCCGAGCTCTCGCTGGATCCGCCTCACGCCCTCCTCGCTGCCGGCCAGGCGGGCCACCAGCGAGTAGCCGCTGTCCGCCTTCAACAGGGCCAAGGCCACCGGGGGCATCGCCAGCGAGAGAGCCCGCTCGGCCTCGCGCCAGGCCTCCTCGAACCCCTCTGCTTCGCGGCGGACGGTCACTTCGTGAAGCGGCTGTGGAAAGAGCTTGAAGGACGCTTCGACGATCACTCCCAGCGTTCCCAGCGCGCCCAGGTGGAGCTTGTTCAGGTCGTAGCCGGAGACGTTCTTCACGACCCGGCCGCCGGAGCGCGCCAGCTTGCCGTCGGGGAGCGCGACCCGGAGCCCGACCAGGTAGTCCCGGGCGGTCCCGTAGCGCAGGCGCAGCGGCCCCGACCAGCCCGTCGCCAGGAGGCCGCCGACGGTGTGGCCGGGGCCGCCGAAGGGGTCCAGGGGCAGGAATTGCCTAGCCTTGGCCAGCTCCGCCTGCAGCGTCTCCAGGGGCAGGCCAGCCTCGACCGTGACGGTCAGGTCGTGGGGGCTGAAGTCCACGATCCGGTCCAGCCGCGAGGTGTACAGGGCGAGGTCGAAGCGGGCGGGCGGGTCGCCCATGCCCAGCGCCCGGCCGCCCCCGACCGGGATCACGGCCAGGCCCTCGGCGGCGGCCTCTGCCAGGGCTGCAGCCAGCTCTTCAGCCGAGGCCGGCCGCGCCGAGGCCCGCGCCTCGACCCCGTCTACCACCACTGCGCTTCGGAGGCCACGCCGCTGCGGGCCAGGAGCCGGGCCTCCTTCCGCTCGGCGTCGGGAAAGACCTTGCCCGGGTTGAGGCTGCCGCCGGGGTCGAAGACATCCTTCACGCGCTGCATCGCATCGAGGTCGTCCGGCCCGAAGATCCAGGGCATGAAGGCGTTCTTCTCGAGCCCGATCCCGTGCTCGCCGGAGAGCGTGCCGCCGGCGTCGATGCAGGCTCGCAGCATCTCCTCGCCGGCCTTCTCGACGCGGTCCATGACGCCCGTCTCGCGGAGGTCGAAGAGGATGTTGGGGTGGAGGTTACCGTCGCCGGCGTGGAAGACGTTGGCGACCGGCAGCCGGTAGCGGCCGGCCACCTCGCCGACCTGGCGCAGCACCTCCGGCAGCCGCGTCCGCGGCACCACGCCGTCGTGCAGGTAGTAGTTGGGCTTGATCCTGCCCAGCGCGCCGATGGCGCCTTTGCGGCCGGCCCAGAGCAGCTCGCGCTCGGCGGCGTCGGCGGCAACCCGGCAGCTGAAGGCCTCGTTCGACTCCAGCAGGCGCCGGACCTGGTCCATCAGCTCCTGGGCAGACTCGGTCAGGCCGTCGACCTCGACCAGCAGCACGGCGCCGGCGTCGGTCGGGTAGCCGGCGCGGTAGTGCGCCTCCACGGCGCCCACGGTGGCGTGGTCCATCATCTCCAGCGCCGCCGGCACGATGCCGTGTGCGATCACGTCGGAGACGGCGTGGCTGGCGGTCTCGATGGTGGGGAAGGCCGCCATCAGCGTGGTCACCGCCTCTGGGAGGGGCAGCAGCTTGACCTGGATCTTGGTGATCACGGCCATGGTTCCTTCGGAGCCGACCAGCACCCCCAGCAGGTCCAGGCCGGGCCGGTCCGGGTTGTCTCCGCCCACCCGGTGGACCGACCCGTCGGCCAGCACCACCTCCATGCCCAGGACGTGGTTGGAGGTCACGCCGTAGTAGAGGCAGTGGGGCCCGCCCGAGTTCTCGGCGGCGTTGCCGCCGATGGTGCAGGCCTTCTGGCTGGAAGGGTCGGGCGCGTAGAAGAGGCCCTGCCGCGCGGCCGCCTGGCTGAGGTCCAGGTTGACGACGCCCGGCTCCACGGTCGCGGTGCGGTTCCCGGCGTCGATCTCGAGGATCCGGTGCATCCGGGCCAGCGAGAGGGCGATGCCGTGGCGGATGGTCACGGCGCCGCCGCTCAGGCCGGTCCCGGCGCCGCGCGGGACGACCGGCAGCCCGTGGGCGGCGGCGATCCTCAGCACCTTCGACACCTCGGCCGTGTCGGCGGGGAACACGATCGCGTCGGGGAGCGCGCCGGTGATCGACGCGTCGCGCTCGAAGATGACCAGGTCGTGCGGGTCGGAGACCACGTGGTCGGCCCCGACCGCCTTGCGAAGCTGCTCCAGGGCCCCTCGGTTCATTGCGCGGCGCCGTTCAGGCCAGCGGGGCTTCGCGCGACGGGTCGCGCTCGAAGGCCGCGAAGCGGCGGGCGAAGCTGTCCGGCAGAGAAGGGGATTCCTCCGCCCGCCGGCCGTCAAGGAGTGCCTCCAGCCAGGGCTGGATCTCCTGGTCGGACGGCATCCGGTCCGAGCGCTCGAAGAGCACGTCGTAGATCCGGCTGTGCGGGGAGACCTCGATCGTGTACCAGACTGCCAGCCCGTCCTCGGTCAGGGACCGGTGGCGATCGTCGACCCGGCGGTTGACGGGCAGCTTGAGCGGCTTGGCCTCCGCCGCCTCGCGCAGCCGCGCCGCCTCGCCGGCAAGGTCCATGGCTCCGATCATAGGAGGGAACTCAGGGCCGAGTTCGATGGCGGGTCCCTCTCATACGATCAGCCCGGCCGATGGTCCTATCGGAATCATCTATCCCCGTAGCAATTTCTATCGGAGTGGGCCTAGAGTGGATGGCAATGGACATCGTCCTCTACGGCCGCCAGGGCGACCCCGACTCGGAGACCATGCGCAACTACCTGGAGTCGCACGGCATCAGCTACCGCCTGGCCGCCATCGACGCCGACGGCGAGGCCCGGCGGGAATGGGAGGACCTGGACGGCCAGGTGACGCCCGTCGTCACCATCGACCGCACCCAGATCGTCCGCGGGCTCGACTGCACCCGGCTCGAGAACTTCATCGGCTGGGTCGGCTGCTAGCGGACCCGGCCGAACCGCCAGCGGCCTCGGCCGACCGCTAGCTAACTCGTAAACTCCGGAGCGTGAACTCGCGCGCCCGGGTGGAGGCCGCCCTCAAGGGCGCTCCCGTGGACCGACCCCCCGCCGGCGCCTGGGGCCACACCTACCGCGAGGAATGGTCGCCCGAGCAGCTGGCCCGGGTCACCGTCGAGCGCCAGCGTCGCTACGGCTGGGACTACGTGAAATTCCAGCCCCGCGCCTCCTGCTTCGCCGAGGCCTTCGGCGCGCGCTTCCAGGGCTCGAACCACTCGCTGCGCTCGCCGAAGGAGCTGGAGCACCCGATCCACGGCCACCCGGACTGGCCGCGCCTGCCCGGGGCGGATGCCTCCGCTCCCTCCCTGGCGGAGCAGGTCGAAGCCCTCCGCCTGACCGTTGCCCAGCTGGGTCCCGAGGTCCCGGTCCTGCAGACCGTCTTCTCACCGATCACGGTGGCGGGGTACCTGGTCGGGAGGGACAAGCGCCGCGCCGTCCGCGACCTCCGCAAGCACCCCGACGAGGTGCTGCCGGCGCTGGACCGGATCGCGACTACGCTGATCGACTTCTCGCGGAGGTCCGTCGAGGCGGGCGCGGCCGGCATCTTCTACGCCGTCTCCGGCTATGCGAGCGAAGACCTGCTGAGCGCCGAGGAGTACGACCGCTGGCTGGCCCCGCTCGACCAGCGGGTCCTGGAGTCGCTGCCGGAGGATGCCTGGTTCAACGTGCTTCATCTCTGCCGCGGACACCTCCACTTCGAGCTGGCCCGCAGGCTGCCGGTGCAAGCTGTCAGCTGGGCTGTCCAGGACCCCGGCGGTGATGGGCGGCCTCGGGCAGCGCACGACGCTCTACCGGGGAACCCCGGAGGAGGTCACCCGCGAGGCGCGGGAGGCGCTCAAGGAGACCGGGGGGACCGGGCTCCTGCTGGCGCCGGGCTGCTCGGTTCCACCGGGCGCGCGGCAGGCCAACCTGGTGGCGATGATGAAGGCGGTGGCGGCGTGACGCGGACTGTGACGGGCCTGGCCGAGATCGTGCTCTGGACGCATGACATGGAGCGATCGCTGGCTTTCTACCGCGACCTGTTCGGCCTGGAGCTGATCTCGCCGCCGGAGGTGCCTGCACGCTTTTTGAGCACCGGCGAGCTGTCGGGCGGAGTGCCGGGCATGATCGTCCTGTCGCCCCACCCGGACGGCGCCGGTGGCGGCTTCCCGACCGCCAAGCGGGAGCGGGTCCTCCACCACCTGGCCTTCAAGGTCGCCCCCGACCGCTACCAGGAACTGCGCGGTCGCTGCGAGGCTGCCGGCCTCGAGGTCCGGGGCGGCATCCACCCGGTGCTGAAGGGCGTGCGCACGTTCTACGTCGACGACCCCGAAGGCAACGAGGTCGAAGTGATCGGGCCCGACGTGTGAGCGCGCGACTGGTCTCCATCCAGGTCGGCCAGCCCCACCTGCGCGGGAGCGACGTGGGCCTGGCGGAGCCCATCGATCACCAGTGGAAGAGCGCCATCTTCAAGAGCCCTGTCACCGGCCCGGTCTTCCTTGGCTCGACCAACGTCGAGGGCGACCGCCAGGCTGACCCCCGCGTCCACGGAGGTCCCGAGATGGCCGTCCTCTGCTACTCCGCGGACCATTACCCGTACTGGCGGCGCGAGCTGGGCATCGAGGAGATGGGGCCGGGCGGGTTCGGCGAGAACTTCACGATCAGCGGCCAGGACGAGCGGAGCGTCTGCCTCGGCGACGTCTACGAGGTCGGCGAGGCGGTCGTCCAAATCAGCCAGCCGCGGGGACCCTGTTACAAGATCTCCTAGGATGGTCGAGGCCGGGCAGGCAGTCACCCTGACCGACCGCCCCCACCCCGAATGGACCGTCCGACGGGCCGCCGACGCTTATCGCCACCGGCGCCGCGACCGGGCCACCGCCCTCGAGCTGGCGGCCTGTGAGTCCTTCTCCCCCAAGGAGCGCGAGCGCATCCTCAGCGGCCGCTGAACCGCCTCCGGACCCCGCCTGCGCGGCCGGCCACTCCTTGGAGGAGGCCACGGTTGGCAGCCACCCTGAGCAGGAAGCAGACCCACATCCGGCAGCTTGCGGTGCCCAGGCGCCTCCAAGACTTCTCCAAGGTTCCTTCATCGCTGCTTCAGGTCGCTCGGCCAGAGTTGGGCTCAATTCTTTCCCTGTCATTCACCTGAAAGCCGGGAGTTCAATTCAGTGAGCCGAGTCAAAAGCCTGATCACCGCCGGCGCCATCGCCGGTTCCATGGTCGTCGGAGGTGTCATCGGCGCCGTCCTCTACGGCGCCAGCACCATCAGCGCCAACGCGGCATCCCCCTCGCCGACACCGAGTGCCAGCGCCGCTCCAGGTGCCGGAACCTTCAAGTCCAACGAGGACGCCACCCACGAGCAGGGCGAGAGCGCGACCCGGGAGGCCGACGAGAATTCCGGCAAGGCGTTCGCCGGCGGTGGTCCGGGCGGCGCCGGCGCCCACGGTCCGAACGAGGACGCGACCCACGAAGCCGGGGAGTCCGCGGCCCGCGAGGCGGCTGAGAACTCCGGCCAGCGCCAGGCACCTGCGGCGTCGCCTTCGCCGAGCGCCTGAAAAGCAACCACCCTCCTTCGCTGAGAGCCCGGCCCACCGCCGGGCTCTCTCTTTTGGTGGGCCGCGCGCAGGCTGAGCCGAGCACGGCCGACAGGGGGGACGTCCTCCCTCCCGGCTAGACTCGGGCCCTCAGGGCCCGTAGCTCAGCCTGGTTAGAGCGGCCGACTCATAATCGGCTGGTCGGAGGATCGAGGCCTCCCGGGCCCACCTTTCGCTGATAGCGGGCCTGCCCGGATGCCGGTCGGATGATCGCGGTCTGACGCCGATACGACGCCGGTCCGACTTAGGGTCGGCGGCGTGGGGAAGGTGTGCCGTTGGCAGCAGTAGTCAGCCGTCGCCCCAAAGCAGCCTCGGTCGGAACCATCGGAATCGACCTCCTCGACGATGATTCGCGCTCCCGCCGCCGGGCCTGGCTTTCGGCCGCGCCGCCCATCGCCGCCTTCGCGCTGGGCGCCCTGGTGGTGTTCGTCTCGGTCGGGATCGCCCTCTACACAGTGGTCCAGAACGACGTCCGGCAGGCGGAGGAGGGCTCGGCCCAGATGCACGCCGAGTTCGTCGCCAACTCGATCCTGCGCTACGTCCTCCAGCCGGCCGACCTCACCGCGCCCCCGGCTGACCAGCGCCAGCTCGAGCTGACCCAGCTCGTCCAGCAGCGGGTGCTGGTGGACCCGACCGTGCGGGTCAAGATCTGGTCGTCCGGCGGCACCGTCCTCTTCTCGGATGACCCCCGGCTCGCGGGAACTCACTTCCCGAACACCGAGGTCACCGAGGCCTTCCAGGGCCGGACCGTCAGTGAGGTGGAGGACACCAGCCGGCCTGAAAACGTCTACGAGCGCAGCCTCGGACCGAAGCTGTTCAGCACCTACATCCCGATCTCCCTGGACGGCTCCACCTCGGGCCGCCCCGAGGCCGTGGTGGAGATCTACCAGCGCTACTCGCGGATCCAGGCGGGCATCGACCAGCTGAACCGCGACCTGACCTGGACGCTGAGCATCGGACTGGGCGTGCTCTATCTCCTCCTCCTGCCCCTGGTGGTGACCACCCGCGGCGTTCACGCCGACCGGGCGCGAGCCCAACGCTTGAACCTGGAGAAGTCCCGCTTCCTGGCCTTCATGGGACACGAGCTGCGGACGCCGCTCAACTCGATGCTCGGCTTCACGGAGCTTCTCGAAGTGGGCACCCTCAACGACCGCCAGGCGCGCTACGTCGGCAACATTCGCTCCAGCGGCCGCCAGCTCCTGAACGTGATCAACGAGCTGCTCGACTTTTCGCGAGCCGAGGCCGGGCAACTCAAGGTCGCGCGCGAGAGGGTGGGCGTCCAGCCGGTGGTTGAGGTTGTGCTCGAGCAGCTGCGCCCGATGGCGGACGCCGGCGAGGTCAGCCTGGTCGGCGGGGTCGAAAATCTGCAGGTGCTTGCCGACCCGGTGCGTCTGCAGCAGGTGCTGACCAACCTCGTCAACAACGCGGTGAAGTTCACTCCGCCCCAGGGCCGCGTCCGCGTCGTCACGCGAGGCCGCGAGGGCTGGGTCGAGATCCGCGTCATCGACAGCGGCATCGGCATCCCGGCCGAGGAGCTGGAACGGATCTTCGAGCCCTTCACGCGAGTCGAGGGCGGGACGGATCGGCGGGAAGGATCCGGCCTCGGCCTTTCGCTCAGCCGCAAGCTGATCGAGGCCATGGGCGGGATGCTCGGCGTCGAGAGCACGCCCGGCCAGGGCAGCTCTTTTACCGTCCGGTTGAAGCAGGGCTGACGCGCTGCTGACGCCGCCGGAGTGGGACGCGGGTGGTCCGAGTTCGCCTGACGGCGATGCGTTGCCGGTCCGTCACCTTCCTGACGAACACGCCCGACCTTTCTCGCGGCATCATCCGCGCATGGGTGGTGGTGGGCCCTGGCAGCGCGATATCCGCGCCCTCCGGCGGGTTGCCCGGCAGCGGATCCTGGCGGTCTTCTCGCTTCTTCTCGAAGCGCTGACGGCAGGCCAATTGCCGCAGCCGGCGCTGCTGATCGACTCGCCCGAAGGCCTGGAAAGCTAAGGCGACAGGATCAGCGTAGAACCGTCCCGCGCGACCTCGCGTAGCGCGGGCGGGGGTCCGTTCGGACGCTCAAACGGGCCCCAGACGACCAGGTCGTCGGGCTGCGGCAGCGCGGCGGCTGGGTTGCCGGATCGCAGCGCCTCGAAGATGCCGGGCAGCTTGGTGATGTCGGTCTGCGCGTCACAGGTCCCGCTGAAGGCGCTGACCCACATCATGGTGAGGTCGGCTCCGAGGACGCAGCGCGTCACGTGCTCGCGGTCGAGGCGCGCCGCCACCCGGTAGTACTCGACGGGCAGGAAAGCCTCCCGGTCGTAGGGCCCGGCAGCGAGGAGCAGGGCCGACTGCAGGAGCGGGGAGATCAGCGCGGCCCCGACCAGGTACAGGCGCCAGCGCAGCGCGACCGCCGCCAGGCCCTCGGCCGCCAGCACGCCGTAGGCCAGGGCCGAGCCCTCGACAGTCCGGTGCAGCTCGGTGGAGGCGAAGGGAGGAAAGAGGTCGAAGGCGAGGGCGCAGCCCGCCCAGCAGAGGGCCAGGGCCGGGCCCGGGCGGCGCTCGGGAGCGCGGATCGCGCTCACTGCGCCGATGACGATGAACGGCCAGAGCAGCGCCCGCGAGACCAGGATGCTGGGCAGGTTCTCCAGCTCCGCGAAGTCCTGCCGCCAGCGGACGTAGTAGGTCGCCGAGAGCGAGAGCAGGTAGAGCCCGAACGGGATCGAAAGCAGCGAGGAGAGAGCCAGCATCACGAACAACTCCCGCCGCCGGGCCCGCCAGAGGAAGAAGATGCCGCCCGCCAGGAGCGCGGCCGGCACCACGAAGGCGTGGAAGGAGGCCACGGCGGCCAGGCCCAGCGCTCCCCACCAGCCCCGCCGGCGGCCCTCGGCGGCGGCCAGCAGGCCCCAGCCGTAGAGCGCGAGCCCGGCCACCGCCAGGGCCACGTGCGGCGCCATGTTGAGCGAGTTCATGAGCGTGAAGGAGGGGCCGGTCACGTCGAGCGCGCTGACCGGTCCGAAGGGCGTGTCCGGGTGGGAGAGGAAGAGGAAGCCCAGGCCCCCGGCCAGGACCGCGCAGAAGTACCCGAGGGCCCGCCGCCCGGGCGCCAGGGCGCTGCGGACGAAGAGCCAGCCGGCCGCGAGGGCGGCGGCGAAGGCGATCCAGCGGGCGACCTCCATCAGGGCCAGCGCACTGAGCCCGGTCCAGCCCAGGCCGTGTCCGAGCAGCAGGTACGGGGTGTAGAGGAGGAAGAGGTTGTGCTGCGGTCCCTGCAGCCGGTTGTCGAACAGCCACGCCCCGGCCTCCGCCTGGCGTGTCAGCAGCACGTAGCGCGGGATGTCGTACACGCCCCACACCTCGCCCAGGAAGAGCTGGTCGCGGGGCGCGGCCAGGTAGAGGTAGAGCCGCGGGCCGCTGGTCAGGAGCAGGGCGGCGGCCGCGATCGCCAGCGCCAGCGCGCCCTCGCGGCGGGCGGGCGCGTGCGCACGCTGCGCGAGGGAGCGGGCTGAGCTATCTTTGGCGATCGTGGCTTCGGACCTCCAGGCGGAAATAGAAACACGCGCCGGGCTCGGCTTTCGCCCGGCGACGGTGGCGGACGCTCGGCTCTATGCCAACCTCACGCTCGCCCACCGCCCGGACGAGCCCGCCGACCCGCTGGTCGCGGCCTACCGCTGGTCGACGCCCAGCCCCGGGTTCAGTCGCGAGCGCTTCGTCGTCGAGCGGGCGGGCCAGGCGGTGGGTTATGCCTGGCATATCGAGGCGTCGGCCGACAAGGACCCCGAGCGCCACGGCAAGGTCGAGGCCTTCCTGGTGCCCGAGGCGATGTCGGCCGAGCGGCTCCGTGCCGTCTACGACTTCCTCGAGGAGCGGGCCGCCGAGCACGGCGTCCGGATCTTCAACGCCACCATCTTCGAAGACGTCGAGGAGGAAGCGGAGGTTCTGTTGGAATCGGGCTACCGGGACGACCACCGCGCCAAAGCCTGGGAGCTGGACCTGGTCGAGAACCGTGAAAGGCTGCTGCTGATGGCGAGCCGGGCCGAGATGGTCATGCGCGAGCAGGGCATCGAGTGCCACGCGGTCGCCGAGGATCGCGATCCCGACCCCTGGCCGCGAGTCTACGAAGCCCACGTCGAGGCCATGCTCGACATGCCCCACACCGAGCCGATCCACGCACCCGATTTCGGCGAGTACCTGCGCTGGCTCGCCTCCCCGGATACCGACCCACGCTGGTTCTTCATCGCCAAAGAGGGCGAGCGCGTGGTCGGCCTTTCGGTCCTCGTCTTCCCGCCCGTGCAGGGCAACGTCTGGACCGGCTTCACCGGCGTCGTCCGCAGCCACCGCAGACGCGGCATCGCGCGGGCCGTGAAAGCGGCCATCCTGCGCCGGGCGGTCGAGACCGGCGTCGAGCGGGTTCGAACCGACAACGACACCACCAACGCGCCGATGCTGCACATCAACGAGGACCTGGGCTACCACCGGCTCCCCGGTTTCCGCGGCCTCCGCAAGCTTGCCGCTCAGCTTTAAGAGCTATCTCGGCTATGACGCGCTGACGCAGGCACTGCGTGAGCTGTCCGAGGCGCACCCGAAGCTCGCCCGGCTGGAGTCGGTGGGGAAGAGCCACGAAGGCCGCGACCTCTGGCTGGTGACGATCACCAACTCGGCCACCGGGCCCGACCTGGAGAAGCCGGCTTTCTGGCTCGACGGCAACATCCATTCCGTCGAGCTGGCCGCCTCCATGGCCTGCCTCTACACGGTCAACGCCCTGCTCACGCAGTACGGCTCCGACGAGCAGGTCACGCGGCTGCTGGACCGGATGGCCTTCTACATCCTGCCCCGGCTCAATCCGGACGGGGTGGAGCTGGCGCTTGGCAAGCCGCCGCGATACGTGCGCAGCGGCGTCCGGCCCTACCCCTTCGCCGATGAGGACGACGGCCTCCAGCCCGAGGATGTGGACGGCGACGACCGGGTGCTGACCATGCGCTTCGAAGATCCGACCGGGCCCTGGAAGGCGTCCGAGAAGGACGCTCGCGCCATGATCAGGCGGGGGCCGGACGAGGAGGGCGGGACCTACTACCGGCTTTTCCCCGAAGGCCGGGTGCGCAATTACGACGGCTGGGTGGTCAGGTTGGCCCGATCCCGCCAGGGCCTGGACTTCAACCGCAACTTCCCCGCCATCTGGGAGGGCGAGGGGTCGCAGAAGGGCGCCGGGCCCTACCCGCTCTCGGAGGAGGAGACCCGCGCGGTCGCCCGCTTCATCAGCGAGCACCCGAACCTGACCGGGGCCATCACCTACCACACCAGCGGCGGCATCCACCTGCGCCCGCTCTCCTTCAAGCCCGACGACGAGCTGCCGGCGGAGGACCTCTGGATCTACCGGCTGATCGGACGGCGGGCGACGGAGCTGACCGGCTACCCGGCCGTCAGCCTCTACCACGACTTCCGCTACCACCCCAAAGAGGTGATGACCGGCGCCTTCGACGACTGGATGTACGACACGCTCGGGGTCTGGGCCTGGACCACCGAGCTCTGGGACCTGGTCGGCCGGGCGACGGGGAAGACCGACCGCAAGCAGATCGAGTGGTACCGCGACCACCCCGAGGAAGACGACCTGGCCATCCTGCGCTGGGACGACGAGCAGAACGGCGGTCGCGGCTTCGTGCCCTGGTATCCCTTCCAGCATCCCGAGCTGGGCAGGGTCGAGCTGGGTGGCTGGGACCGCCTCTACAGCTGGACCAACCCGCCGCCCGAGCTGCTCGAGGAGGAGGTTGCCAAGAACCATCGCTTCGCCCTGGCCCAGGCCGGCATGGCGCCCCGGCTCGAGGTGCTGGAAGCGACGGCCACCCCGCTCGGAGGCAACCGCTACCGGGTCCGGCTGGTGGTCCAGAACAGCGGCTTCCTCGGCACCTACGTGAGCCGCCGGGCTGAGGAGCGCAAGGCCGTCCGGCCGCTTCGGATCGAGCTGGAGGGCGCGGAGGTCCTGACCGGGGAGCGGCGGCTGGAGGCCGGCCAGCTGGAGGGACGTTCCAACAAGCTCGACTGGCTCAGCAACTCGAACACCGACAACCGGCTCCGACGGGAGTGGGTGGTGGAGGCCGAGCCCGGCTCCCAGCTCACCATCCACGTGCTCAGCCAGAGGGCGGGGACCCTACACCTGAAGGTGGCCCTGCCCAAGCCACGCTGATCGCCGGCGGTTCCAGCCATAGAATTCATTTGTGCTTCTCGCCCAGGTCCAGAGCTTCCTGGAGGTCGCCCGCCGCGGCAACGTGAGCCGCGCGGCCGAGGCGATCTATGTCAGCCAGCCCACGCTCACGGCCCGTCTCCATGCCCTCGAGTCCGAGCTGGGCGAGAAGCTCTTCGTCCGCACCCGGCAGGGAATGCGCCTGACCGACGCCGGGCGCGCCTTCCTGCCCTTCGCCGAGCGCGCCAGCCAGGCGGTCCTGGACGGCAAGGAGGCGATCGCCGAGCTCAATTCCGCCTCCGCCGGGCACCTCCTCATCGGCGCCGCACCGGCCATCAGCACCTACCTCCTGCCGCCGCTCCTTGAACGCTTCGCGGCGGCCCACCCGAGGGTTGAGGTGGCGGTCCGCACCGGCCACTCCGAGGACGTGCTGCAGATGGTGCTGAAGAGCGAGGTCCAGGTCGGGCTGGGGCGCGAGCTGCGCCACCACGACATCGAGCTCCTCCCCTTCTACGAGGAGGAGCTGGGCCTGATGGTCGCCCCCGGGCATCACTTCGCCGGACGCAAATCCGTCTCCATGGCGGACCTGGCCGGCGAGCAGCTGATCCTCTTCGACCGCACCTCCAGCTACTACGAGCTGACCCAGGCCTCCTTCGCCAGCGCCGGCCTCACCCCGCGCGGGATGTTCGAGCTCGACAACATCGAGGCGGCCAAGAAGATGGTCGAGCGCCGGCTCGGCGTCGCGCTGCTACCAAAGACCGCCGTGGCGGGGGAGGTGGCCGCGGGAACCCTGCGCCGGGTGCCGATCGCCGATGGGCTCCCGCTCCGCCGGCGGCTGGTGGCCATGCGCCGCCCTGACGCCGGTTCGCCGAGCGGGGTCGTGGCCGCCTTCCTGGACCTGCTGCGCCAGGCCGAGCAGATCATCAGCGCCTGATCCCTATCCCCCTAGATATAGGTTTGGCCTATCGACGCAATCAAAGCAATCAATTTGACTAATACCACTTTGCTTGATAGCGTGATTCACATGAACAGGACTGAGCAGTCCCAACAGCAGGCTCCCAGCACGGGCATCCAGGCCTCGGCCGAGACGGCCGAGTGCAACTGCCCCGACGGCTGCGAGCGCGACCACGACAACGACTGAAGAGATAACACCGACCCCGTAGGGAGGAAAAAAAGTCAGGCATGGAACTCGTACCCTCTCCACTGCTGCCCGACGGCTTCAAGATCCCGTCTTCACGCTGGAAGCACGGCAGCACCCGCCTGCGCGAGCTCCTGGCCGAGCAGCCCTACGTCTTCGGGCCGGGCGTCTACGACCCGCACGGCGCCGAGCTGCTGATGTACCACGGCTTCGACGCCGTCTACTTCAGCGGCTACTCGTTCGCGATCGGGCACCTGGGCACGACCGACATGGACCTCTACTCCAGCGTCGAGATCGCCGACGGGGTGCGCCGGACCGTGAGCGCGCTGCGCAAGTTCCAGCTGTCCATGGCCGTCGGCGACCCCGACAAGGGGGCTGAGCCCGTCCATCTCGAGATCCCGCCGGTGGTCGCGGACATGGACGTCGGCTACGGGAACATCTTCAACGTCCAGCGGACCACCGAGCTCTACGTCAACACCGGCGTGGCCGCGGCCCACATCGAAGACCAGGTCATGCCCAAGCGCTGCGGGCACATCGCCGGCAAGGCGCTGGTCTCGGCGGACGAGATGGTCGGCAAGCTGCGGATGATACGCAACGTGGCCGACGACCTCGGCCACCGCGACTTCATCGTCATCGCCCGCACCGACGGCGTCTCGGCCAGCGAGGCCCCGGAGTCGACGCGCGGCATCCAGCTCGCGATCGAGCGCGGCTTGCGCTACATGGACAGCGGGATCCCCGACCTCCTCTGGTGCGAATTTCCGACCGCGGCCCGGGGCCCGGTGGAGCAGTTCACCCAGGAGATCAAGAAGCGCTTCCCCGACGCCCGCTTCGCCTTCAACTACTCGTCCTCCTTCAAGTGGCAGAACGAGAAGGACCCGCTGACCTTCGACGAGCTGGGCCAGATGGGCGTGGGCTTCCTCTTCATCACCCTGGCCATGCAGCACGCCGCCGGTTACGGGATGAGCGAGGTCCTGACCGCGCTCAAGGAGCGCAAGGAGCAGGGTTACATCGAGCTCCAGCGGCGCGAATGGGACCCGGCCAAGGATGTCCCCACCAAGAGCCACCACCTCTTCACCGGGGTGCCCTACCACCACCACCTCGGCGAGACCTACGGGGTCTCACGCTTCGGCAAGCAGGTCGACGAGGGGCTCGAAAAAGAGCAGGTCGTCTAGCCCGCGACAGGTGCCGCAAACTCGCCCCTCGAGGCGGGTTGATTGGCGCCCTCAGCACGTAGCCGCCAGCGCATAAGGCGACCTTTGCAAGGTTGACGAATCCCGACGTCTCCCTTATACACAATCTATACTTGTGCGATATCACTTTGGGGTGTATTCACGAATGCGGTTCTGGCGCTTTTGGGGGAGACGTCTAAGTAGGCTCGCAGGATGAGCGTCGCCACCCGGGCGCGCCATTCCGTCCAATCCGTCGGAGAGCTCACGGAGCTCTTCGGCGCGGCCCTCAAGGGCTCCGTCAAGCGGCCCTTCTACTGGCAGGAGTTCCTCGAGCAGTGCCGGTTCATCCTGACCGCCAACTTCATCCCCCTGCTCCTGACCGGCCTGGGCTTCGGGACCATCGTCTCCCTGGAGGCGGGTAACTTCTTCAAGGCCGCCAGCGCCGAGCAGCAGCTGGGCGGCTTCATGATCCTCGCCAACGTCCGGGAGTTCGCGCCCGTCGCCACCGGCCTGATGATCGCCGCCGTCAGCGGCACCGCGATCACCGCCGACCTCGGCGCCCGCCAGGTCCGCCAGGAGCTGGAGGCGCTGAGCGTGATGGGCCTCAGCAACGTGCTCTTCATCGTGGTGCCGCGCTCGCTGGCGCTGATGGTGATGACCGCCCTCTACAACCTGCCCATGATCGCCTTCTGCACGCTGGGCGGATACCTCATCGGAACCCTGATCGTGGGGGTCAACACCGGCGCCTTCATCAACACCTTCTTCAGCCAGGGGACCCTGGTCGACCTCTTCGGCGGCGAGCTGAAATGCATCATCTTCGGCGCGATCGTCGCCGCGATCTGCATCTACAAGGGCGTCACGGCGAAGGGCGGCGCGGAGGGCGTCGCGCGCGCCGTCCACGAGGCGATCGTCCGCTGCTTCGTCGCCATCCTGGCCTTCGGCTACCTCTACACACCGACGGTGCTGGCCCTCTTCCACGACCAATTCGTCTTGAAGTAATGGCTGTAGCAACCAAACCGGTGAAGGCGATGGTGAGCACCCGGGAGCCCTTCTGGGCGCCGGGACTGGGGGCGTTCGAGGTGGCCGGCGAGATCGTCATCTTCTCGGCGCGCGCGCTGGCCGCCATCCCGCGCGCGATGCGCTACACGGGGGAGATCTGGTGGTACGCGGCCTTCCTGGCCATCAGCTCCAGCCCGGTCGCGCTGGTGATGACCTACTTCACGGGCAGCGAGTGCTCGGTGGAGGCGTACTACTCGCTGCACCAGCTGGGCGGCGCCGAGAGCCTGGCCGGCGTCTTCAACGCGCTCTGCGACACGCGCGAGATCACGCCGCTCTTCTTCGGGTTCGCCATCGGCGCCAAGATCGGCTGCGGCCTCGTCGCCGAGCTGGGGACCATGCGCGTCAACGAGGAGATCGACGCGCTGGAGACGATGGGCGTGCCCTCGATCCCCTTCCTGGTCACGACGCGGATGATCGCCGCGCTGATGGTCATCCCGTTGATGTACGTGTTCGCGCTGGCCGTCAGCTACCTGGGCAGCTACATCGTGCAGCGGTACCAGATCGGCGTCGTTTCAGACGGCATCTACAACGCCTACTTCTGGCGCTACTCGAACCTGACCGACCTCAGCTACTCGCTGATCAAGGCGGTGGTGTTCGCCTTCCTGGTCATCTGCGTCGGCGTCTATTACGGCTACACCGTGACCGGCGGCGCGGTCGGCATCGGCCGCGCGGTGGCCAAGACGATGGCGGTCAGCCTGCTTCTCACGACCGTGGTCAACGCGGTCCTGACCAACCTCTTCTGGGGCCACACCCCCAATCTCCCGATACCCACATGAGGTCCGCATGAACGAAGACGACGATCGCTTCCGAGACGCCATCCGGGCCGCGCGCGAGGCGCCGCCGCCGCCCCGGAACGGGCACGCCGGCGGCGACGGCAACGGCCGCAAGAGCGGCAACGGAGTGGTCATCGAGTGCCGGGAGGTGGTCAAGGCCTTCAGCGGCCACACCGTGCTGGACGGCGTCAGCGCCTCCATCCCGCGAGGCGAGATCACGGTCATCATGGGCCCCTCCGGCACCGGCAAATCGGTGCTGCTGCGGCACATCGTCGGGCTGCTGCTGCCCGACAGCGGCGACGTCATCGTCGAGGGAATGAGCGTCCCGAAGCTGAACGAGGACGAGCTGCTGGAGCTGCGCCGGAACATCGGGATGCTGTTCCAGGACGGCGCCCTCTTCTCCTCCATGAACCTCTACGACAACGTCGCCTTCCCGCTTCGGCAGCACACCAAGAAGAGCGAGAAGGAGATCCGCGAGGTCGTCATGGACCGTCTCAAGGAGGTGGGCCTCGCCGGCTCCGAGAAGAAGATGCCGGGCGAGCTCTCGGGCGGCATGCGCAAGCGCGCCGGCTTTGCCCGCGCCCTGGTCATGGAGCCCAAGATCCTGCTCTTCGATGAGCCGGACTCGGGCCTGGACCCGGTCCGCACGGCACTCCTCTGCGACCTCATCAAGGAGATCCAGCGCAAGTACCAGTCCACGGCGGTGGTGATCAGCCACGACATCAAGGCCGTGTTCGAGATCGCCGACGACATCGTGCTCCTGCACGGCGGGAAGGTCGTCGAGCAGGGCCCCAAGGAGCAGCTGAAGAAGTCCGACAACCAATTCACCGCCCAGTTCCTGCAGGGAGCGGTCTCGGGACCGTTAGGGATGGACTAGAAAGCCTTGTTCGAGCTCCTGGCGAACGTGAAGTGGGCGGCGGCGCTGGTCACCGTGGTCGCGCTCAGCATCTTCGGCAGCCGTGGGCTGCTGCCCAGCAGCAGCTACGACCTGAACGTCGCCATGCCCGGCGCCGACGGCCTCTACCCGGGCAGCGACGTGCTGATCGCCGGCTCCCACGCCGGTGTCGTCACCCAGATCACCCTCCACGGCAGCGGCGTGCTGGTCGGCATCAGCCTCGACCCGGCCCACTCACCCGTTCACTCCACCGCCACCGTGACGCTCCGGCCGAAAAGCCTGCTCGGCGAGAAATACCTGGACCTGAACCCAGGCAGCGGCGGCGACGCGCTCGACCCCGGCGCCACCCTCCCGGCCTCCAAGGTCAGCGTGGCGACCGACCTCCAGGACGTGATCAACACCTTCGACCAGCCGACGCGGGAGAAGCTGCAGACGGTCATCACCGAGCTCGGCGGAGGGTTCGCCGGCCGCGGCGTCGACACCAACCAGACGATCGCCTACGGCACCGACGACCTCACCCAGCTGACGACCATCGCCACCACGCTCGAGCAGCGGGACGCCGAGCTGGAGAAGGTGCTGCAGGCGCTCGACACGGTGACCGCCGAGCTGGCGCAATCCGACCGCCGGCAGCAGCTCGGGCAGCTGATCGCCAACTCCGACCGCCTGATCAAGAACCTTGCCCAGCAGGACGCCGAGCTGAAGCGTGCCCTGGCCGAGACCAACGCCGCCCTCAGCAAGACCGACACCTCGCTCTCGGGGGCCCAGGGCAACCTGGCCTCGATCTTCCAGCAGGTCCCGACGCTGGTCCACCGGACCAACTCCCTGATGGGCGACCTCAGTACCGGCTCGGACTACGTCGGCAGCGCCCTGCCCATCCAGGCCAACGCCATCCGCGAGACGGCCATCGTCTTCGGCGGCAAGGACGCCAACGGCTACGCCACCCGGATCTCAGTCCTGGTCGGCACCAGCACACCGGGCGCCGGGCCGACGCAGCCCTCGACGCCGACCCTGCCGC
>VBHN01000055.1:28783-30231 GCA_005881155.1 Chloroflexota bacterium
CTACGCGGTGATCGCGCTCGTCCTACTGGGCTTCCTGGCCCGCCAGATGGGCGGAGAGTTCTTCCTGCAGCCGGCCTACCACGTGAAGGCGGTCTTCGCGTCCGGGTCGCAGCTGGTGGTCGGCGACGACGTCACCATCGCCGGCCTGCGCGTCGGGCGCGTGGACGCGCTCTCGCCGACCGCCAAGGGCACCGAGGCGCGGCTGGCGCTGCACCCGCAGTACGGGTTCATGACCGACCAGGCCCGGGCCGTCATCAAGTCCAAGAACCTGCTCGGCGAGACCTACGTCGAGCTGGCTCGGGGCGCCTCGCCGAAGAAGCTGAAGGACGGTGGCCTGATACCACTCGAACGCACCCTCACGCCGGTCGAGCTGGCCCAGGTGCTGCAGGCCCTGGACCCCAGCGTCCGCGACCACTTGGTGATCCTGATCAACTCCCTGGGCGACGCGCTGGCCGGTAACGGCAAGAACCTGAACACCCAGGCGCAGGACCTGAAGCAGCTGGCCTCCGACCTCGAGGTCATCTCGCACACGCTGGTTACCAACCAGCAGCACTTCGACCAGCTCCTGATCAGCCTCGGCAAGATCATGGACACGCTGGCGGCCTACCACGCCGAGTTCCGGGCGCTGATCGCCGACTGGGACCGCCTGATGCAGGCGCTGGTCGCGCACGAGAACGACCTGAACGGGGCGATCACCGAGGACGCTCACGTGATGGCGATCTTCGACCAGGCGCTGGCCGGCAACGCCCAGGGCCTGCACGGAGCGCTGGCCGAGGGCCCGCAGACGATCGACAACACCGACGCCTACCTCGGCAAGGGCACGGTCATCTTCTCGACGCTGAACGGCGAGGTCCCCGACATCGACGCCGTCTTCAACCGGCTGGCCTCGGCGTTCAGCGCCACCGACCCCAACGGCCAGTACATGTGGCGCGTCTACTGCGTGGGCGGCCCCTCGGCTCCCAACCCGCCGGCGGTGACGCCCCAGACACCCTGTTTCCAGGGGTCGCCATGAGCCGCACCACCGTCAACCTCGCCATCTTCAGCGGCTTCACGCTGCTCTGCCTGGGCGGGCTGGCCTACCTCTCGCTCAACATCGGGCTTCGCTACCCGGCCGAGAGCGGCTACCGGCTGAACGCCGTCTTCACTGACGCCGCCGGCCTGGTGCCCCAGGACGAGGTGCGGATCTCCGGCGTCAAGGTGGGCAGCGTCACCGCGGTCGGCCCCAACTCCGACGGCAAGACGCTGGTGACCATGGAGCTGCAGCCCGGCTACCAGGTCCGGAGCGACGTCCGGGCCGTGGTCAGGCCGAAGAGCCTCCTCGGCACGGTCTACGTGGAGCTGGTGCGCACGCCGGGTTCGGGGAAGCCGTACCTGGCCGGAGGCGCCACCATCCCCGCCGCGCAGACGGGGCAGGCGGTGCAGATCGACGACGTGCTCAACAACATGGA
>VBHN01000171.1 GCA_005881155.1 Chloroflexota bacterium
CTCGGAGAGCATCGCCGCCTTGGGGACGCCGGTGGTCCCGCCCGTGTAGAGCAGGTAGGCCATGTCCTCGGGCCCGTGCGGGCCGCGGTCGAGGCGGCCCCCGACAGTGGCGGCGGCGGCCAGCTGGTTGATGTCCTCGCCGGCGTCCGACGGGCCGAGGCTGAAGACCGCCTCCACCGTCTCGGCCCGCTCCAACAGCTGCGTGGCCCGTTCGGCGAAGGGCGGGTCGACGAACAGGAACCGGAGCTCGGCCTCGTTGCAGGCGTGCAGGTGGTCGTCGAGCGAGCCCAGCGGGTGAAGGGCGGTGTAATGGCCGCCGGCCAGGGCCGGGGCAGCCTGGGCGAACCAAGCCTCCGGCCGGTTGAGCGAGAGCAGGCCCACGCCCTGGTCGGGTTGGAAGCCACGCTGGAGCAGCACGGCGACCCAGCGCTGGAGGGTGTCCTCGGCCTCGCGGTAGCTGATGTCGCGTCCGTCCATCCGGAAGGCGACCCGGTCCGGGAAGCGGCGCAGGGCGGAGACGACGACGTCACAGGTCGTGGCGGCGTCATGAAGGCCGGCCATGGCGTGTCAAACCCCCGAACTCGCTGCGGTGTGGAGCGGCAAAAGTCTAGACCGGAAAGCCGCCCGCCAAGGCCGACCGGGACCGTGCTACCATTCGTCACATTCTGGAAAAATTGAATGTAGCGGACGGGAAGAACGGGCAGCACGCGTTCATCGAAGACATGGGCCAGCACATGGTCGGCTGGGGTCTGCCTCGCAACACCGGCCGCGTCTACGCCTATCTCCTCCTCCAAGACGAGCCGGTCAGCCTGGACCGGATGGTCGCCGATCTCGAGATCGCGAAGAGCGGAGCCAGCGTCGCCACCCGGCAGCTGGTGCAGTTCGGGATGGCCCGTGCCAGCGGTCAGCGCGGCAGCCGGAGGGTGCTCTACGAGGCTCTCTACAACGTGGCCGCCATCTTCGAGGCCCGCAACGCTCAAGCCGCCAAGCTCCTGAAGATGTACCGGGAAGGCGCGGCCGTGGCCTCGCCGGCGCCGCGCCGCCGGCTCGAGGAGACGTCGGATGTCGTCGAGCGACTGCTGCAAGAGATGCCGTCGCTGCTGCGGCGGATCCAGGAGGGGAGATGAAGGTGACCAGCGCGATCAGGACCGAGAAGCTGACCAAGGACTACGGGAGCGGGCGCGGCCTCTTCGACCTCGACCTGGAGGTGGCGGAGGGCGAGGTTTTCGGCTATCTCGGGCCCAACGGCGCCGGCAAGTCGACGACCATCCGCCTGCTGATGGGGCTCATCCATCCGAACCGGGGGGCGGCGGAGATCTTCGGGCTCGACTGCCGGCGGCAGGCGGTTGAGGTCAAGCGGCAGCTTGGCTACGTCCCCGGCGAGCACCCCGACTTCGGCGGGCTCCGCGGCCGCGAGGTCGTGGCCTACCTGGGCGCGATGGGCGGCGGCGTCGACCAGGCCTGGGTCAAGACTCTCTGCGAGCGGCTGAAGTTGGACCTCTCCCAGCGCTTTCGGGACTACAGCAGCGGCAACAAGCAGAAGCTGCTCCTGGTCCTCGCCTTCCTGCACAAGCCCCCGCTGCTGATCCTCGACGAACCGACCAGCGGCCTCGACCCGCTCAACCAGCAGGAGTTCTACACGATGGTCCGTGAGGCGCGCGACCAGGGGACCACCGTCTTCCTCTCCTCGCACATCCTGTCCGAGGTCGAGCACGTCTGCGACCGGGTCGGCATCATCCGCGCGGGGAGCTTGGTCAGGGTGGCCAGCCTGGCCGAGCTGCACGACATCCGCCTGCATCGCGTGGAGATCGAGTTCGCCGGCGAGCTGCCTCTCGACCGGATCCGCGCGGCCGAAGGCGTCAGCGATGTCACCATCGAAGACCACAGCCTGCGCTGCATCGTCCGCGGCAGCTTCGCTCCTCTCCTGGCGGTCCTGGCGGGCGCGCAGGTGGTCAACCTGAGCAGCCACGAGCCGACGCTGGAGGAGACCTTCCTCGAGTACTACGCCGCGGAACCGAAGGAGCCGGTCGCGTGCTGAGGTACGGGCTCCGCCTGCACCGCTGGGGGACGCTCGGATTCGGCCTGGTCGCCTTCCTCAGCACCACGGCCCAGGGAGCCGCCTACCTCAAGCTGGCCGGCAGCACGCCGGCGGAGCGGGCGCTCTTCGTCAAGACCATGACCGCCCTCGCGCTCCAGCTCAGCTACTTCCTTCCGCTGCCTCGGCACCTCGACAGCCTGGCCGGCTACGTGCTCTGGCGGGCCTGGGGGACGCTGCCGCTGGTGATCGTCTTCTGGGCGATCGCCGCCGGCAGCGGAGCAGCCCGCGGAGACGAGGAGAAGCTCCTGGTCGAGAGCTGGCTCGCCTCCCGGCTTTCCCGCGCCCGGCTGGTCGCCTGGCGGTTCGCCGCGTTCGGCGCGGCCGCCCTCGTGATGGCAGCCCTGGCCGGCGGGGGCACGCTGGTCGGTGCGGCCGGGGTCGAGACGATCCCGATCGAGCGCCTCGCCGGCCAGGTGCTCACCCTCTGGCTTCTGACCCTCGCCTGCTTCGGCCTGGTCTACCTCGTCAGCCAGTTTCCCGGCTCCAAGCGTGGCGCCCAGGTCCTCGGGACGGTGCTGCTCCTGGGCCTCTACTTGTTCCAGGTGGCCGCCCGGACCCAGCCCTCGCTGGAGGACCCGGCCTGGATCTCGCCCTTCCACTGGTACGACGCCGGCGACGTGTTGGCTCCGGGCGGCACCCTCAACCTGACCGGGATCGCCCTCGGCGCGGTCACGTTGGTCGCGTCCGCCGTCCTCGCCTGGCTTGCCTTCGAGCGGCGCGATCTGCGCGGCCCGCTCTTCCGGCTGCGGGCGCGCGCGTCTCGCGCGCGACAGGGCGGCACCTCTCCCTTGCTCGGCTGGCCGGTTGCGCGGGAGCTCTACCGGCAGCGCTGGATCGTGCTGGCGTGGGCGGCCGGGATCGCCGGGATGGCCTTCCTGATGGTCGGGATCGCCCATGGCACCGTGAACGCGCTGCTCGCGCTGCCCGGGCTGAGGGGGTTCCTCGGGCCTACCGGCACCGATCCCTACCGCGGCTACATCGCCCTCATCTGGTTCGGAATCGCCCAGGCGCTGCTGGCGGGCTTCGCCGTCCACGTCGTGGCGGGCTGGGCCGGGGACGACAGCCAGGGAGTCCTCTCGGCCGAGCTGAGCAGGCCGCGACGCAGGTGGGCCATCGTCGCCGAGCGCGCGATCAGCGCCGTGGTGGCGATCGTCCTGCTGGCCATCCTCGGCAGCATCTGCACGCTCATCGCGGCGCAGCAGATCGGCGTGACACTGGATTCGGCGGGCGTGTTCCGCGCCACCGCGATGCTGGTTCCGTTCGCTCTCACCTTCGCCGCCGCGGGTGCGATGGCCAGCTCCTGGTGGCCGCGGGCGGCGATCGGGGTGCTCGGCCTGCTGGTCTTCGCGAGCTACATGGACTCGGCGCTGGGACCGGTCCTGGGTTGGCCGGCCTGGCTGGTGAACCTCTCGGTGTTCCTGCTCTACGGGTCGCCACTCCTGACGGGCATCTACTGGAATGGACTCTGGGCGATGCTGGCGGTCGTGGTGGTCGGTTTCGGCGCCGCGACGCTGCTTATGGAGCGGCGCGAGCTCAGCCGCTGAGTGCGTCCAGGCGAGCCTTCGCGTCGACGACCTTGAGGGCCCTGGTCACGAGGTCCATCAGGCGGCCCGTCCCACCACCGGCGACCCACTCGAAGACCGCCTCGAAACACGCGACCAGGATCACCATGGCGGCCACCCGCAGCTCGAAGTCGCTCGGGTCGCGCCCGGTCTTGGCCGCGAAGATGCCGGTCAGGAAGTCACGGCTCCGCTCCATCTCGCCCCAGGCTCGAGCCTTGAGGTCGGGTACCTCCAGCAAGAGGCGGATCCTGGCCAGCAGCAGGTCGCGCTCCTGGTCGATGGCACCGGAGAGCTGGTCCATCGCTCGGAACACCGACTCGCTGAGCGTTTCGCCGGGCGGACCCGACGTGATCAGCGAGGCCAGGATCGGGTCGTAGCGGTCCCAGAAGACGACGTCTTCCTTGCTCGGAAAGTAGTTGAAGAAGGTGCTCGGAGAGATCTCC